>JAZQWW010000166.1:0-17212 GCA_045632585.1 Christensenellaceae bacterium | reverse complement strand
AATTTCAAACTTTATAAAATCAAAAAGAGCTGAGTGCTTAGAACTTTCTAAAATTCCACACCCAGCAGAGTTTGATAAATATTACAACCTATAAATAAATATCCACCAGCTAGGCTGGTGGATATTTATTTATCGTTTAATATTGATTAATTAAATAATAAAGCTGACATGTTTAAAACGTAAAGTCCAACGCCACACGCCTGCAAAAATTTTACACTTCATTATACTTCTTCAAATATTTGTTTTTTTAGTAATTTATTCCAGTTGTAAAAACCGTATAAATCGTTAAATAAAAAGGCAACGAAACAAATAACAACTGAAATATATGATATATCAGACACACACGCAATCGACCAAAGAATAATTAAAACTATATCGTTAAGAACAAACACCAAGGAAAAATACGGGCTTCTTCTAAAACATAAATAAACGGCTGTAAACGAAGTAAAAACCGATATCGTACTTATTAGCAAACTGCTTGTGTTTAGTAATTTTAGTAAAAAATAAAACGTAATCGTGACGGCTACGGAAAGTATACCTAATAAAGCAAATTCCTTGCCCTGAATTTTATTTATCTTTACTTCGTATTTACTGTTTTTAGAAGGATTTTTTAACCAAGTTATTAGAGCGATAACTTCCATAGGAACGTTCATACACCAGTAAGTTAACATTTCCCCGTAATATGCACAAGAAAGAGAAATAAAGCCGTACGCCACACCAAAGAAAATGGATAAGAATTTACCGATAACGTTTCCTTTAGCGCTAAGCATTATAGAAATCACGCCCGAAAGTGATAAAAACAGGTTTAAGTAATTTTTTCTATCAAAAATACAAAAAAATACCGTTATTATTGATATTGAAAAAATTAAAATCACTTTTTCAAAAAAGGAAAAATAATCATTTAGTTTTTTTAGCCACATATTGTTTTAATATTAAAATTCTTTTCTTGTGCTTCTAGAAAACAAAGTTAAGAATACCGAAAGTGGATTTTTGTTTTCGTATAAAATAGAATAAACGGCGTTTACTATTGGTAAATCTACGTCGAATTTTTCGCCAAGTAGTTTTAGCGATTTAGTGGTCGCAACGCCTTCTGCAAGTTTATCAAACTTTTCACCTTTTACAAACTTTTCGCCAAAACGCTTATTGTTTGAATATTCAGAAAAAAGCGTTGTTTCATAGTCCCCTAAATGGCAAAGGCCGTAGGCTGAAAGTTCGTTTCCCCCCATTGCTTTAATAAGTCTTGAAATTTCCCTTGCGCCACGGCTCATTAAAGGTCCTTTTAGCGCCGTATATCCACCACCGTCAAGCATACCTGCGGCAAGTCCTATTACGTTTTTAGCGGCAGCGCCGATTTCACTACCGACAAGGTCATCGCCACAGTAAAATCTAATTAGTTCACTTCTAAATTCGTCGCAAAGTTTTTTAACTAATTCTTTGTTTTCAGAATCAATTACCATACAATTAGGAAGACCTTGTGTAAGCGCTTGAATATGCCCCGGTCCTACCCAAACTGCAATATTATTTTTATCAATATTAAAATCAAGCAAGACTTCTGAAAGTCTTTTGCCCGTCGTTTCTTCAATTCCTTTCATACAAAGTACGAAAATCTTGTCTTTTACGTTAAATTTAACAATTTCACTCATAAAAGACCTAAGTGATTGCGAACTTATTGAAATAACTATAATTTCGGCGTGGTTAATAGCGTTTTCAAGGTTAGAAGAAAGCGTAATACGGTTATCAAGTTTAACGTATTCGTTTTCACCTTTTTCTTTAAGCGTTAAAAACGATTTACTATCTTCTCTTCCCCATTGAATAACGTTATGATTATGACAGGCTAAATACCAGCCTATAAACGAGCCCCATCTACCACAACCTAAAACTGAAACGTTCATAAATACCTACTAAATGATTTTTCTATCTAAAAATGCTCTTGCCAAACTTACTTCATCAGCGTACTCAAGTTCCGTACCTATAGGAATTCCGTGCGCTGGGCGAGTGACCTTAATTCCAAGTGGTTTGATAAGTCCCGAAATATACATAGCCGTTGCTTCACCTTCCACGTCCGGATTTGTTGCTATAATAACTTCAGACACCCCACCTTTAGATATGCGCTCAAGTAGCCCTTTTATATTTATATCGTCAGGACCTATTCCGTCAAGTGGAGATATAGTACCGTGAAGGACGTGATAAACTCCGTTAAACTCATTAAGTTTTTCAATAGCAATAACGTCTTTAGGTTCTTTTACTACGCAAATAGTTTCATTAGAGCGATTTTTGCACACGTCACAAACCTCGCCTTCCGAGAAATTCCCACAAATTTTACAATAACGAACACCTTTTTTCGCATTAATAATAGCGTTCGCAAAATTGCTTGCTTCTTCATCAGACATTTTTATGATTTTATATGCAAACCTTTGAGCCGTTTTTGCGCCTACTCCCGGAAGTTTACTAAATTCGTTAATCAACTTTCCTATAGGCTCAATATAAACTTTCATACTTAAATTCCTAAACCACCAAATGCGCCCATTTTTTCGGCGTAAACTTCTTCCGCTTTAGCGTAAGCGTCATTCATTGCCGCTATAATTAAGTCTTCAAGCATCGTCATATCTTCAATATCTACAGCGTCCGGTGAAATAGAAAGTGAAGTGATTACTTTTTTAGCAGTCATAGTCACTTTAACTAGACCACTACCACTAACGCCTTCAACTTCAATTTCTTCTAGTTCTTCTTGCGCTTTTTGCATTTCTTGTTGCATTTTTTGCGCTTGCTTCATTAAATTTTGCATTTGGTTTCCACCACCGAAACCACCAAATCCACCTCTATATCCTGCCATAACTAAAATCTCCTATTTGTTTTCATTTTTTATAATAACTATATCTTCGCCGAAAATCTTTTTAAGTTTTTCGGTTGCATCTTCAATTTTATCCATTTGTTTTTTAGCGCGTGGCTCTAAAACTTCAACTTTTATAACGTCAAACTCGTCTAACACTTCTAATATTTTTTCTATATTTTCCATCTTTTGAAGAACTGCAGTATCTGTTTCATCTTTAGGATAAATATTAACGACTTTATCTACGATTTCTATTTCAACGTTTTGAAACAAGTTCCAAAGCATTTCACTACCAGCACTACGAAGCCCAGTTAAAATTTTCCCTTTTAACTCGTTAGTAGTTAACGTTGTTAGCGATTGTTTAGTTTTTGTTTGAATAGAATTTTTAGCGTTATATTTTTTTTCTTCTACTACGGGTTGATTTAGATTAACGCTAGTAGTTTTTATCGCTTCTGCTATCGAAATCTTTTCTTCAAGTGCTTTAATTCTAGATAAAAGAGCATCTAAATTAAAGTCGATTTCAGGTCTAGTTGCCTTTATCGACGCAGTTTCAAACACTACACGTTGATTAAAGGTATATTTAATATTATTTTCGGCATCAGCAAAAATTTCCAAAATACGAAGTAATCTTTCGCTACTACATAATTCCGAAAGCGATTCAAGTGCGTTATAGTTTTGTTCTGGAATTAAAAGAATTTTTTTACTATCAGAACAAGTTTTAATAATTAAAATATCTCTTAAAACCTTCATCACGTCTTTAATAAGCATACCGATACTTTTACCAAGCGACGTAAATTTATCAATATCACTTAAAACCTTTCCTGTGTTAGAAGAAAAAATATTTTCAATAAACGAATAAAGTAGCGCCACGCTAGTCGAACCTAAAATTTCCATAACGTCGTCGTAGGTTAATTCGCCCGAAGAGTATGAAAACGCCGTATCAGCAACGGAAAGAGCGTCTCTAATACTGCCTTCTCCCGCCTTTGCTATCGCAACAATCGCTTCTTTTTCATATTTTTTATTTTGTTTGTCAAAGATATCTGCAATAAGTTCGGCAATCCTTTCAGTGTCTACAAGTCTAAAATCAAATCGCATACAACGTGACAAAATCGTTGCAGGGATTTTATTAACTTCGGTAGTAGCAAGTATAAAAACCACGTGCTTAGGTGGTTCTTCCAAAGTTTTAAGTAAAGCGTTAAACGCAGGTCCCGTAAGCATATGAACTTCGTCGATAATGTAAACTTTATACTTACAACTAACGGGGGGAAATTGAACGTTTTCACGAAGTTCTCTAATTTCGTTTACGCCGTTATTAGACGCTGCGTCAATTTCAATAACATCTATATTAGAAACGTCCGAAAGAGCCTTGCAAACAGAACATTGACCACACGGCGAACCGTTTATGGGTGATAAACAGTTGATTGCTTTTGCAAAAATCTTTGCAGTTGAAGTTTTTCCCGTTCCTCTAGTTCCCGTAAAAAGATATGCATGACCAAACCTTTGGTTTTCAATTTGATTAACCAAGGTTTTAACAATATGGTCTTGACCTATTACTCCGTCAAACGTCGTAGGACGGTATTTTCTGTATAGTGCTAAATAACTCATTTTATATTTCCCCGTTTTTCAGTTCGGATAACTTTTTTCTAATACGCTGAATTGCGTTATCAACTGATTTGGTGTTTTTATCTAAACGTTTTGCAATATCGACATAAGAATATCCGTCAAGATATTGTTTTAATATTTCAAATTCGAGTGTAGTAAGCATACTCTCGATTCGTTTTTTTAATTCTTTTTCATTTTCGCTATTAATAAATGTAGATTCGGGATTAAAGTTTACGCCTGCGCTAACGATTACCGACTTGTCAATATCGTCATCGTCGCTACCCGATAGCGAAATAAAATTATTAAGCGGTTTGTTTTTATCCGTATTCGACTTCTTTATAGCCGTTATGATTGAATTTTTTATGCACTTATAAGCATACGAAGAAAAAACGTAGTTTTTATCAAAGGTGTTTATAGCCTTAAACAACCCTATCATACCTTCTTGCATAACGTCGTCGTCATCACCGTTAATCAAATAATACGAACGACAAATAGAGTTAAGCATAATCTTATAACGATTAAAAAGCGTTTCTAATGCTTCACTATTCGTTTTTGAAAGCGCAACTAATTCGTTATCGCTTAAATTTGTTAAATTATCTTTCATTTTAATCTTTGTCTTACCGCTTCATAAACGGCAATACCACATGCAACCGATGCGTTTAGAGAATTTACCTTACCAAACATAGGTATTGAAATAATACCGTCGCATTTTTCCTTGGTAAGTCTTTTTACCCCACTATCTTCTCCACCGATAACAAGGCAAAGTTTACCTTTAAGATTAGTAGAATAAATTTCACTCCCGTTCGCCTCTGCTCCGTAAACCCAATATCCGTTTTCTTTTAATGTGTCAATGGCATTGTTAACGTTAGTCACTCTTGCAACTTTAACGTGATTAAGCGCACCAGAGGAAACACGCATTACGGTATCGTTTACAGACGCACTTCTATCTTTAGATATAATTATACCGTCAACGCCAGCGCATTCGCACACCCTAATAATACTACCTAAATTATGCGGGTCTAAAACTTCGTTTAGTATTACTATAAAACCGTCCTTTTCTTTTGCCGATTCGATAATATCTTCAATATCAAAGTATTTATAGTCCGACGTATAAGCAATAAAGCCTTGACTTCTCTTACCGTCGCTTTCTTTTTCTATAAGATATTTATCAACTAATTGAATTTTAACTTTTTTCGACTTAATAACGTTTATTAGCCTTTTACTAGCATCGTCTTTTAAGTCTTTTTGAACTAATATCTTGTCTATTTCTTTATCGGTTTTTAATAATTCGTATATAGAATTTCTACCTTCAACTTTCATCTTTTTTTCCTTTATTTAGTAAAAAATTTAATCTATCAATGTCGCCTATTAGATATAAATACCCAAGCACAGCCTCAAATCCAGTTGATGAGTTATAGTCGGATGCGCTTGCGCTTTTAGACCTAGTAGTTTTTTTTGCGTTTCGACCACGCTTAAAAATGCCTATTTCTTCTTCTGTAAATAAATCTTTTATCGAATTAACGAATTCTGCTTGCGCAGTCGCTTTAACTTCCTTAACGGCTAGAGAGTTAATAGTGTTAGGCCTATAGTCCGCTTCAAAGGTAAGTTTTTCTCGAATAAAAAGTGAATACACGGCATCCCCCACGAAAGCAAGCACAACAGGACTTAAATTTTTCGCCTTACTACTAAGCATTTTTTCGCCTAAATTGAACAAAACTACTCTCCTATAATATAAATTTAAACAATTATACTATATTTTTTAGCAAAATTCAATCGATTTCCCAAATATCTTCAAAAGATATTCTCTTTTTTACGATAGCAATTTCTTTTAAGGTTAAATCAATGGCCGTCACAGCGCCTTTTGTAGAAACGTAAGCGCCGTCATCATAATAAACTATTTTAATTACGTCGTGTTTCTTTATCCTAGTAATCTTTTCATTTAAAATACGCTCTTGCTCTATAGTAGTTTCTCTTTTTTCAATTTTTTCAGTTCTAGTTTCGTTAATCATTTTTTCATAGCCACGAAGAACGGCAAACGGCATAAATTGTTTTGCTCTATCAGCTACAGGCATTTTAATTCTCTTCTCCACCGTAATGCCCTCCTATCATTTTATTTCTACTTCTTGCCGTGGCTTCTTCATTAAAACTTACCCCTTTAACAAGCGAATTTTTGCCGTAGCGTTTCTTAATATTAACCACGGTTTTAAGTAAATCATGTTCTTTTGACAATTTTTCAAAGTCATCTAAAAAATTGTAAGATAGATAAATTTCTGGAAGAAGATTATTAAGACCAACAGTTATTTTTCTAATAGTTAAACTTTCGTTTACGCTTTTATTAAACAAATCAGTGAACGCACTCATAATTTTAACGTGCGAATTAGTATAATCACCTATTTTATGAGAGCCACCACTAGATTTTACTCCCTTATCGGAATAACCAATAGCAAGCGAAATATTATTCGTCACAAGTTCTTTTTCGTTAAGTTCCAAAACGATTTGCTCAACCATTTCCTTTAGTATTGTGTAGGCTTCGCTTATAGTGTAATCCCTAAACAAAATCTGCCCGTTAGAAAGTGACGTATATTTAGCACGATACGAGTGAATATCTTTTATAGTACAAGGCTCTATACCTTTTGAATGGTCGATTAAAAGTTCTGCATTTATTCCAAATTCTTGGTATAACATATCTTCGTCAGCGTGTGCTATACCGAAAAGGTCATAAATACCGTGTTTTTGTAATCTTTTTGCAATTCCAGGACCTATATTCCAAATATCGGTAATCGGCTTATGGTGCCATAATTCCTTCTTGAATAAATTTTCGTCCAAGTAGCCCATAAAATCTTTAGCGTGCTTAGCAGTCACGTCAAGCGCAACCTTCGCTAAAAATAAATTCGTTCCTATACCTACCGTTGCCGTAATTCCCGTTTCCCTTTCGACTTCAGATAGTAGCATAGCGCATAGTTGTTTTGGCGTTTTACCGTAAATTTTTTGGTAATCGGTAAGGTCTATAAAACATTCGTCAACTGAATATATGTGAATATCTTCATAACTAATATAGCGAAGGTAAATGGAAAATATCTCTACGGACTTTTCCATATATAATTTCATTCTAGGCTTTGCGATAATATAATCAATACCTTTAGGAATTTCAAAAAGCCTACATCTATTTTTAACGCCAAGTTCTTTCATTGCAGGCGTTATGGCAAGACAAACCGTACCATTTGTTCTTTCGGTATCGGCAACGACCAAGTTAGTCTTAAAGGGGTCTAATCCACGTTCAACACACTCAACGGAAGCGTAAAAACTTTTTAAATCAATACAACAATACACCTTATCTTCCATATTAGACAAATCCCCCTTTATTTATTCTATAAAAAAACTTAAAATATAAAATTAAGCGCCTTAAACGGCACTTAATTTAAGTGTATTTTTTAAGCCATGAAATATCCATTTTCCAGTCGCTTATTAAATTTCTTCTAACGTTTATTTCATTAGCAATTCCCAATTGCTTTCGCATTTCTACGTAAGAACAATTATTAACTTTCATATAGTGGTCTTCAGCCCTAATCACGTCGCCCTTAAGTGACGTTCTACCAATATGAATTACACTGTGACAATCTGGGCAAACGGCTATTACGTCTTTTAGTATTATAACGGCGTTTTCTTCGTCGTATTCCCATACTTCGTGTGCCTCAAGTTTTTTAGTTTCGCTATTACATATACTGCAACGCCCGTTAGCCGAACCTCTAACGTCACGGCTAATATAATCCCATTGTTTCTTGGTTAAAATCGTTCTAAGATTATATTTCCAACACCCACTAGGTACTAATTCAAAATTTAATTTCAAACTAAACCTCTCTTGAATTATGGCAAGTAAAATAAAGTATTTGATATTCGTTCATTAAGATTTCTAACACCTTTTTAACGGCATCTAACTTATCTTGGTCTAAATTTACAAACGGGTCGTCAAGAATAATAAATGGTTTTTCATTCTCAAATAAAACGTCGATAAGCGCAAACCTTTTACAAATATTTAATACGTTTTTATAACCAAGACTATAAAAATCCGTATTTCTTTTTTGTCCGTTCTCATCAACCGTCACCCTAAAATCAACGTCAATATCAACGATTTTATCGCCTAGGACCGCCGACACATATTTTGAAAAAGCATTTTTTAGCGGTTCACGATATTTTACTTTCATATTTTCGTCCGCTTGTTTCATAAAGTCCAAAGTTTTAGTTAATAGGTTATAATGTGTGACATAATCATTTAGTTTTTCATTAGTATTTTCCTTGCTTTCATTAAGTTCTTCAAGACTATCAGTAATCAAAGAATAATGATTGATTTTTGACTTTGTTAAAGCAATTAAATCCAGTTTGTCAGCGTATGATTTTTTAAGCGCAGTTAGTTTTGTCGTTAACTCTACTTCACTTTCGTTAAAATTAGTTATGGTCTTATCTATCAAGTCAACTTTTAATTCAGAAATCTCTTTTATTAGTTCGCTATTCACGCCTATCAAAACAGTTTTTTCCTTATAAGCGTTTAAGACGTTAGTTAAACGCTCACCAAAGGAAAGCGAATCGTCCGTGTTGAATCTAGAAAGATATGAATTTAACTTGTCTTCAATTGAAAAAGTAAGTTCGGTAAACTTTCTAAGTTCGTTTATTTTTTCAGTTAATATTGACTTTTTAACTCCGTCCCTACTTCCTAAAAGCCAAAGCACGAGAAAAATTACCGTGGGCGTTAAAAGTATAAGCCCGACCAAATAACTAACAAACATAGCGCCAACCGCTACCACTAAAAAAGTTATAAATAATGCCATAAATGCAATTGACAACTTGTTATTTTGAGATTTTTGTGGCTCTTTTAGTTTTTTTACGTCCTCACTTAGCACGTTTTTAATGGCTTTAGCCTTTTCATAATCGCCAGCGCAACCAACGTATAATTCATGTTCGGTAGCAGAAATCTCTTTTTGGTTTAAAATAAAATCAAAATCACTAATTTTCTTTTGATTTTCAATTATTTGTGCGTTAAGTTTTGAAATCTGAGTATTTTTGTATTCGTAGGTTTTGGATTTTGCAAGCGCTAATAATTTATCGTTAACGTTTTCAACGTCATTTTTAAGCGTTGACGCTTGATTTTCATAAAGACGCAATTCTTCTTCAAGCGAAGAAAGTATTTGCTTTGACTTTTTAGCCTGTTCTATTTTAGCGTCAAGTTCTATAATTTCTTTTTTCGTTTGAAAAATAAGCCCCTTATCGCCCCTTGCCTTATATTCTTTTGCTTTATTTTCTATTTTTTCAATAATTTTATCAAACTTTTGAGTATCTTCACTATCCAAAACGGCGCTATACTTTGACGTTAAGGACGAATTACTTTTAACTTCTAAATCTTTTTGAGAAAAGAATGTAGTAGAAAAAAATCCTTCTTCGTCAATCTGAAAAATACGTTCCCCCAGCGTTTCAGTTTTAAAAAACTCACGTCCCGTTTGATTGTCGTATAATTTTACAGTATCTTCACTGCTTTTTTGTCCAAAAAATCTTTCTATTTTGTATTCTTTTTCTTTCCAAACGAAAACTAAATTTCCACCGAATTTTTCGGTAGAATTCCAAGGTCTAAACTTTAAGCGTTCGTTTTCTTCAATAGAACGTTTTGAATCGTTTAGTCCGTAAAACATAGACTTAATAAAAACTGCTATAGTACTTTTACCCCAGCCGTTGTTTTCTTGTATAGAATTTAAGCCGTCATTAAGTTCTAGTGAATAATTTTTTAGTTTACCAAAAGAAGAAACGTATATACTTTTAATTATCATAAAACGTCCTCCCCCTTAAATGCCTTAATCCCTGTCATAACAATTTGTTTTTTAAGATTTTCATCTAAATCACTAGATAACACAAGCCTTACGAATTCCCCGCAAAAAGATTTGTCGTTTTCATAGTCGGCAAGTTTAACTTTTAGTTCAGTCTTATCGTAAACTTTAGCATAAAAGAAATAATCCATAAGTTTTGACGCCAAATATTCTTTATCAATTATAAAATCAACGTCATGTTCACCACTTAAAACAACCTTTATTAAACTTTTAGCATCGTATTTTTGTTTTAAAATCTCTAAAACTTCGTCACAACAAGCGTAAAAATTAGTTTTATCCGTCACTAAATAATCAAAAGCGAAAAAATTATACTTTGAAAAAGGAATAAACTCACTCTCAACCTTGTTCCCGTCAACACTAATAAGCGAAAAACCCTTTTCGCCAAGTTCGTCAAATCCCCTACCATTTAAGCATCCCGAATAAACGTACTCTCCCCTTAAATCAAGGTTTCCCTTGGAGTACGTATGTATATGTCCAAGTGCCAGATAATCTATCCCTTTATCTTTTAATTTTGGAAGACTAATAACTTCAGTACCGTCAGAACTTTTATAATCGGCAATCTGACCGTGTAGCATAACGATATTAACCTTGTTTTCGTCAAGATACAACGTATCGTAAATAAAACCTGCGTTATTAGAATTTATTTGAATACCACTAATATCAACGTTGTCGTATGTAAAAACACTCCACTCATTAGAAAAACGTTTAAAATTATTAGATTTAACGTTAAAGTCTACTTTATCTTCCTCGTCGTGATTGCCAGAAAGATATAATATGTCGACGTTTGAGTAAGTATTAAATAAATTTTCTAGTCTAGATTTAGTTTTTGCTAAAATTCTCGAGCCATCAAACATATCGCCCGAAATTAAAACGGCGCTAACGCCGTTGTCTACAGCATATCGCAAAAGTCTTTCAAACGCTAAAAAAGACTCTTCTTTAATTATTTTACTCTTATCTTGCGGAAGCGACTCTATTTTAGAATCCAAATGCAAATCGGCGCAATGAATGAATTTCATAAAATCTCCAAAAGTTTCTTTTTTATATTATACTATAATATCACCAAAAGGTAAAGACGAAAAAAATAAAAAACTCTAATAAAATTTAGAGTTTTTAATAATAAATTTTTAATATTCTAAGGCTTTACCATAAACTTTTTCGTAAACTTCCTTAACTACCTCAAAGTTCTTATCCATCATTATTTTCGCATTTTCTTTTGCGTTAAGTTCTTTATCCGGATAAATAGGTTCCAAAAACCACATTGTATAAGATTGTATATTAAAACCGTCGCCATCAAGTTTATCGGTATCTTCCATTGTAATAAAACAAGGAATTATAGGCACATTATTTTTAGCAGCAAGTTTAAACGCCCCTTCCTTAAACGGTCTAGGTTTTTTGTAATTACGCCACATCGCTTGTTCAGGATATATTAAAATTTTCTCTCCACGTTCAAGTAAAACTTTCATTGCTTTAAGAAAATTTTTTAATGTATCGGGATTGCTTGACAAAGGTAAAGTATTACAATGCCTAAAGAAAAAACCAAATAAACCAGGAAAAGAATAATTTCCTTCTCTAATTATCTTATATAAACGGAATTTTTTTCCATACACTTTTCGCATAGCCCTGTAAACGGCATAATGGTCGTAAATACTAAAATGATTACAAGTCACTATTGCGCCACCTTGTACTTTTTTTAGATTTTCTAAACCATTAATTTCATTAATAATAAGATTATCCTTTTTTATTTCATTTTCAAAAAATTTATACGCTAAACGATTTGAAATTCCTTTTAAGATTTTAGACGAAAGTTTTTTATTAAGATAATCAACGTCCTCAGGTTTTAACGTTTTTGATTCGGGATTTTCTTCAACCTCGCCATCCCAAAGTCTATTTTTTTCTAGGTATTCAATTTTATCCAAAATTTTTTGTTTATTTGATTCCATCAAAAAAATCTTCCTTTTTTACCGGTGAATTATCGCTATTTTTTATACACTCGTCACAAAGTGTAATAAGTTTTTCAAAGTTTTTATTAGCAATTTCCTTTTCCTTATCGCCGTAATTATCTTTAATGCTTAAAATTCTATCGTAAAATATAGAATTTTTTGCTATATTCCAAAAATATTTTTCATACGTAATTCCATCAAAATGCCAAGGCTTAAAATTAAGATTATAATGGATTAATTTAAGGTCTTTTTCGTCAAATGGACTAGGCGTTGCAAGTTTATTCCAAGCAAGGTCTAAATATTTAATCTTGTCCTTACAAATAACATTTAAAAAATCTTGGTCAGGCGCAACCTTAAAAGCAACTTTTTCAAGCATTTTTACAAATTTTCCTTCCAAATCAACTTCCCTGCATTTTTTTGCGTTAAAAAGCAAAACACCTGAATTAAAATATTGAGCTTGTGGAACACATAAATATTTTGAAACGTAATCCTTAAAAATTTGAACACCAGCAACAGCTTCATCAACCACCGCACCAAGAAGATTATCACCTAAGTCGGTAGAGAACATCTTTGCTATATCGTCAACCAAAATAGTGTCACAGTCAATATAAATCACCTTGTCGTATTGACTTAAAACTTCAGGAATAAAAAATCTATAATATATTGCTTCGCTATAATTATCCCTAACGCAAATCTTGTGATTAATTTCATTAATTTTATCACTTACGTTAACGAAATCTACCGTAAATCCTTTTAGACTATAATTCGAAAACTTTTCAATATTTTCACCACTTAAGCCGTTGTGAAAAACGTAGAATTTATAATCGTAATCATTTGAAGAGTGTTTAATAATTGAATCAATAGACGTTGCTAAAAAAGGAATAAAATTATCGTCAAGCGCAAACGTTATTGGAATTATTGTTTTAGTCTTCATTCTGCACCTCAAATCAATTCAAATTTATTATAATTATATAACGCACAAAATGATTTTACAATAAAAAATACTATAATCTAATAAATTTGATTCTACTATCAAAAAATCAACTCTCACATTATGAGAGTTGAGAATTTATATTTCTATTGCAATTAGAATTTACGCAAATTTGCTTGATTTTTCAGTAAAATAATGATAATATTTAAGTATGGATAACACAAAGAAGATAATTGCCGAAAATTTAACATTGCTTCGAAAAAAAAACAATCTCACACAGGCAGAACTTGCGAAAAAATTAAATTACTCAGATAAATCTATTTCAAAATGGGAACGTGGTGACGTGACGCCATCAATTGAAATTCTAAAAGAGATTTCAGTTTTATACGGCGTTAGTATTGATTTTTTAACTGAAAGTCATAACGAAAATTTTGACAAATTATACACTTCGCAAAAGAATAACATAAACAAATGGATTATTACTTTTCTATTCGTGTCAGTCGTTTGGCTAATTGCAACGTTCGTTTACGTTTACAATATCAACTTTGAAACAGATTTCAAAAATCCTTGGCTAACGTTTGTAAAAGCAGTTCCTATGTCATGCGCTGTTTTATTCTTTTTTAATACAATTTGGGGGAGAAAAAAAAGAAACTATTATATCCTGTCAGTACTACTATGGTCTACTTTTACGTTAATTTATCTATCCCTTCTTCCCGAAAAAAATTTTTGGTCTATATACATAATAGGCGTACCACTTCAAATCATAATAGTTTTATGGAGCCAACTAATCAATAATAAACATAAAAAATAAAAGTTGCCTTTTAAGCAACTTTTATTTTTTTGCAATCAAGTAATATATAGGCAAATTTAATTCAATAAATTTTCTTTCATACTCAGTTAAAACGTTTTCTATCTTTTTATCTCTTACCAATTCTGAAACATTAAGCACGTTAAATCCAAATTTTGCAAATTGAGAAAATGAAAAATCAAAAAATTCCTTATCGTCAGTCTTTTGAAAAACACTACCGTTTTCTATTAAAAAATCTTTATAATTTAATATTAAAGTGTCTTTCGTGAGTCTACGATTTTTATACCTTTCACCTGGAAACGGTGGTGAAAAGTTTAGATAAATATTTTGAATTGAATTAGGTTTAATATATCTTGGAAGATATTCAGCACCGCAATTAAAAAATTTAACGTTTTTAAGGTTTTCCCTTTTCGCCCCCTCACCCGCCATAACGATAATATTACTTAAAAGTTCTACTGCTATAAAATTTGTATCAGGGTGTAATTTCGCCTTTTCTATTATAAAGCCACCTTTACCACAACCGATTTCTAATTCAACGGGATTATTGTTTCCAAAAATCTTATTAAAATCAAGATATTTTTTGTCTTTAACAGCAAGGTTAACGTTCATAATATCAAGATCGGAAAAAATAACGTAGTCACTAACGGCTTTCAATCTTTCATCAATATTTTTCTTTCTTCTAATTCGCATAAAAATCCCAAATATTTCATTTTTTATATTGTATCATATTTTTTACTAATCGTCTAATATTTCCTTGCGTTAATTATTTTTTTGTGATAAAATATGAATTGTTATCGGGGTATAGCGCAGTTGGTAGCGCGCTTGTCTGGGGGGCAAGAGGTCATGGGTACAAGTCCCGTTACTCCGACCAAAAAAAGTAGCCAAAAAGGCTACTTTTTTGTTTTTTCAGTTGACTTATTATAGCTTGTATTTTATAATACATATATAATTAAATAAGGAGAATTCTAATGATTTCCTGTACGGAATTTATTCCAGCATATAGCGAACTTTTTTCTTTCTTAGATGAAAATTATTCCCATAAAGAAGTTGAAAATTTTTGGGCTTATCTTTTTGAACCAACCGGTAAAGGTATTCCATTAATAAATTATGCTAAAAAAGACGGTTTAAGGGGTTGCTTTAATTACTGGAAAGGAACTCTTACAGAAGAAGCAGCCAACGTGACGATGCGTCTAAATGAAAAAGGCGGTTGGAGTTCAAGTCATATGCACTATTGCCCATCAAAAGGAAGACTTTTGGAACTTCAAAAGGAAATTGGACTAGTTCCCTACTACGATTATTGTGGACACTGTGACTATTACAGAAAAGCACTTGAAAAAGTTGGCTTAACTTGGATAAGAAACCATTTATACGTTGATAGAGCCGAATGCTCAAGGGTTATTTATGACCCGAAGGTTTTCAACGGTATAATGACCATGGATGAAAACACCGAAACTTTCGAAATGACCGCTGATAAAGCAGAGTATTTCCATAGAGATTTTCATAGCAGTCTAAATATGGGAATTGACTATTTAGGAAGCAAATATGGTGAAGAAACCTTAAAAAAATACCTAGTTAGATACACGTTAAACGTTTACAAACCTGTATTTGACAAAATGACGTTAGACGCCATATCGGCAATTGAAGATAAAATCGTAGATACTTACAAACAAGAAAAGGCTGAAGACGTTTTAACTATTACAAAATCCGACAATAAACTAAACGTAAAAATTAAATACTGCCCTGCAGTAAAACACTTAAAAGATACGGGTCGAGAAGTTTCAAAATGGTTTAATTTATCAACCGAAACGGTCATGCAAACCTTAGCAGAAAAAGGTGGTTTAACATTTAAGATGATTTCTTACGACCACGAAACAGGCGCAAGCGAATATGAATTTATAAGATAAAAAAACGGCGTAGCAAATTTGCTACGCCGTTATTATTTTATTTATTTAATTTTTCTAATAAATTTTTACCATTTTTTATTATTGTTTCAGCAACGTCACTGGCAAAAGGCGACGTTTTCGCTTCATATCCCCCTTCGTCATACGCAGACTTAGTTGGGAAGTATCCAATATTTCCGTTGGTCAACGAGCAAGGCATAATCATTTCAAAACCTTCGGTTTTCTTTAGTTCAACACCAAGTTCGGTAAATGGCTCACCAGCGATACCTAGCATTGCAACAGGACCAAGTTTTACGCCTGTAAGCCTAACGTCGAAAAATTCAGGACCGTGTTCTAAATTACACATACGCATTGCTTCAGCAACTGCAGTTGTTAATTCCATTGCCTTAAACGGAATTTCATCATCTCTACCTTCTTCGTGAAGTTTTTTATAAAGTTTAGCCGTTGGCATTTGCTCTTTAGTTGGCATATTTGATTTGATTTTAACGTCTTCTTTTATCATTAAAACGCTGTCAACGTTTACGTAATGCACTTTATCATAAACTTGAAGTACTGCACCAGCCATAGCACGGCCGATAAATCTTGACATACCCGGACTTTTCATTTCGTTGTCGAAACTAATTTCAGTATCGTTCATATCCCCGCCTACAGCATTAGGATTTGTACTACCAACGTCACCTTCAGCACCGTTAAAGAATATGGTTTTAACGCCACCTAAAGCACCTTTTAAGGTTTCTCTCATCCAATGTGGCCAGTCAGCCGAAATCATTTCACCGTTTACGCAATCAACGTGCAAACCAAAGTTAACAAAAAGTATAGGTTCTGCGTTTTCTCTATCAAATCTAACGACGTTTACCCTTTCATCTAATTCTCCTAAAGGATAATCAATATTATCGTCAAGCGGTGGACAAGTCATAGTCGAGCCGTCTTTCATTTTATATCTTCTAATAAACGCTACGTTTTTAGGTGCTTTCACTTCTCTATATCCCATTTTTGATGGTTTTAAGTCACCAAGCGCAATTTTAACGGCTTCAATAAGTTTTTTTTCAAAAAATTCAGCGTATTCTGCTATTATTTTTTCGTCGGCAATAAAGAAGTCTGGCATTGGATAAAGCAAAGGTCCCGTGTGAGTGTGTGACGCTGAAATCATAACGTTTTCACTCTTTACACCTGTTTCTTTTTCTATGCTTTGGCAAAATCTATCAATAAGTTTTTCTTCAACGCCTTCGTTATCAATACCGATAAGCGCAATAGTTTGCTCATCTTTTTTAATAACTGCAACGGTAATTTTAATATCAGTCAAAAACCCTTTTGCAAAACGTGGAACGTA
>JAZQWW010000165.1:0-1259 GCA_045632585.1 Christensenellaceae bacterium | reverse complement strand
CATTTTTTGTCCCGATAAAATATGAATATGCAAGTGGAACACCGTTTGACCTGCGTCGTCGCCTTGATTTATTACTAGTCTATATCCGTTTTCTAGTCCTAACTCCTTTTCTAGAGTTGGAATTTTTTCAAAGCATTTTTTAACCATTTCACTTTGTTCTTCGTTCATTTCGGCAAGTAGTTTAAAGTGGCTTTTTGGTATACACAAAAAGTGGTTTTTTGCTTTAGGGTCAATATCTTTAATAATTATCATATTTTCGTCTTCGTACATTTTAGTTGCTGGAATTTCGCCTTTAATTATTCTACAAAATAAACAGTTTTCCATAATTTTCTCCTTATATTATCTCGCAAATTGCACCGTCAAGATATTCCTTAACGGGTTTTACCTTTATAAATTCTTGATTTTTAATTTCGCCTTTAACGTAAACTCTTAAGTAGTTCCCCGAATACCCTTCGGTATAACCACCTTTATAAAATTCGGGAAGAAAACTTAAGGTCTTACCTATTTGACTTTTAATGAACCTTCGTTTACACTTTGCTTTTTCTTCTAGCAAGGCGTTAAGCCTATTCCTTTTAATATCTATAGGCAAGTCTTGCATTTTATAAGCCACCGTGCCTTCCCTAGGGCTAAAACAAAATGCGTGAATATCCGAAAACTCTACTCTTTTAATTAGCGATAAAGTATCTAAAAAATCTTGCTCCGTTTCAGTTGGAAAGCCTGCTATAATATCAGTGGTAATCGTCGCTAAAGGAAAATATTTTCTAATTAAATCGCACTTTTCTATAAATTCTTCCCTAGTGTATTTTCTATTCATTTTCTTTAAGACGCTATTAGAGCCCGATTGTAGTGATAAGTGAAAATGCTCGGCAAAGTCCTTTAAGCCCTTAAGTGCCAACAAAAACTCTTCGGTTATAACGTTTACTTCAAGAGAGCCTAGCCTTATTCTACAATTAGCGTCCCTTAGCGCCAAAATTAAGCCCGTTAGCCCCGTATCGCCATAATTATAACTGGATAGATTTATCCCCGTAATTATGGCTTCTTTAGGGTTTATAGCGTTTATTTCTTTTAGTATACTTTGTGGTGCACGACTTCTAGTCCTACCCCTAAGATATGGAATAATACAATAAGAGCAAAAGTTATTACATCCGTCTTGAACTTTTATATAAGTTCTAGTTCTAAGTGATTTTACGGGCAAATGCTGTTCGTAAACGGTTGTTTCGGGCAAGATATTAACGCCACTACAATCTAGCATATCAAGT
>JAZQWW010000164.1:0-11591 GCA_045632585.1 Christensenellaceae bacterium | reverse complement strand
ATTTTCGTTTGCTTTTTCATTTAAATTAATATAGGCGCGAACCATATCTATTTCGTTAAGAATTTTGTTGCTACCACCATTGTGAACAACGTGAATTTCAACGCTAGCGAAACTTCCTGCATTGTTAGTGTTAAAAGAACTAACTAATACCTGATTACCTTTTGCAACAATTCCACCATCTCTATCGTCAAAATCAGTATCGACGGCGACGACTGGATTAGACCACGTTTTGCCTTCATCACGAGAGTAAATTACCATTGTTTTTCCAAAAGAATCGGTATGGTGAATTCTGTTTCCTGAAAATGCAACGGCTAAAGTGTTTTCGTTAATGCGAGCAAGTGTGGGCCAAGCACAATATCCTAAAACCCCGTCTTTTTTATAAATGATTTTTGATTTCATAATAATCTCCAAGCAATATAAATCTTTATTTAATTATATTATAAAAATGAAAGCATGTAAATAAGCAAAAAGAACTTTTTTATTTTTATTTAGTCTAATTAGTGTGGATAAGAAGATAAAAAAATCACCCTGCGTTTGCAGGGTGATAATTTTTATATAATCTAGAACAAATCTTTATATGCTTTGCCAAACTTGAATGCCGGAGTTTTAGATTCTGCGATACTGATTTTCGCACCTGTTTTTGGGTTAACACCGTCTCTAGCGGGTTTAGACTTTACTTCAAATGAGCCGAAGCCAGAGATTTGAATTTTTTCTCCTGCTTTTAGCCCGTCGGTAATTGCACCGATAACACCGTCAAGTGCAAGACCTGCGTCCTTAAGTGTCATACCAGTCTTGTTAGCAATTGCTCTGATTAATTCATTCTTATTCATATATTAAAACCTCCACGTTTTATACAATTATTATACCATACAAAAAAAAGTTTTCAAGATATATTTAAAAAAAATGTCGAAAAATAGCCATTTTTTGATAAAAAACCACGTTTTTTGATATTTACTTGACATAAAAGCAAACGTATTTTAAAATAAAATCGGTGATGTTTATGAAAAGTTTTAATTTTTTAGAAAAACTTAATAAAAAAATTAGTTCATTTTGCCAAATAAACTCTCTTAAACAGGTTGATTTGCTTGCTGGAAACCCAGAAGAAACTTTACTTTTAACCTTAAAAGAAAAAGCACCTTTTTCAAACGTTGCTATTCTTTTTACTGAAAAAAGTGTAAAAAAACTTTTAGGAACCTATCAAACGCTACTAAAAAAAGAAGGCTATAAAATTCATAACGTAGTGATTAAGGAAAAAGCAACCTACTCTACTAACGATTTGATAGACGGTTGCGTTCTTCCTGAAAACGTTAGGGTAATAGTCACTTTCGATTATTCTCTATTAACGCCGTTAAAATATTCTTCTACTATAAACAACGTTCCTGCAATTTTCGTTAACCTAGAAAATCAAACGTACAACCTTTTAGACGTTAGTGATTTTATAAAAAACGGCGAACAAGTAGACGTGTTTAATTTTGATAGTGAATTTACCACAATATTTAATGCAGAATTGCCTCAAGACGCAAACCTAAACGATTTACTTATTGCTAGCACCTTGAATTTAGATATCATTGATTACGAAACGGCAAAAATTATTAATGGAGAAAAGATAGACAATATCGTATCTTCGCTTGCGCTTAAGGATACATCTAGCGAAAAAGATAATATCTTTGAACAATCCGTTAAATATCAAGTTTTGAATTTTCTAACGCTTGGCGAGTTAAAGGGCAGTAGTGCATTTAGTTTGGCGGTAAAAGCGAGCACGTTAGAAAGCGGAAAACTCTTAACGATAAAAGAACAGGCACGTATTAGAAAGGCATTATTCATTATATATAATTATGGTCTTACGTCTAGTAAGGACGAAATTTTAGAGATTACCGACTATTTGGGCATGCTAAACAAGACGTGTAAGAGATTAAAAGTTGATGTTTTTAGTAAAAGTGAAGTCTTTTTAAAATTTTTAGACGACGTTCTAAAAAATTTAGATATGCTAGAAAAAAGCATAGAGAAATTTAGCGAAATTCTTGCTTTAGATAAATTTGATTTTGACGAAATTTTTCATTTAGAAGAAAACAAACCAAAAAAAGAATTAAAAACTTGTATTCTTGACGGGATTTTTATAAATCCGTATAACATGTTAGGATTTTTAATGACGAAAGGCGTGCTAAATAAAATTTTATAGGAATAACTTTTCTTGTTTTTGGCAATACTCTCCCAAACGGGGGAGTATTTATGTTTAAAAAAATTACCACTCTTTTAGTTTTTATGATGTCACTTTGCATTTTGCTTGGTTTATTCTATGCTAACGGAAATTACGCATTATCGGGGGTTGGTGAAAACCACGTTTTATTTGCACAAAATTCAAGTACGAATATAAGATGCGAAACCACGCCTAGTTTTTTAAACAAAATTAAAGCCGAAACTTGTACGATTGACTTTTGTAATTTTAACTTGCAAGAACTTTTAGATAGGTTTAGTGCTGAAGTAATTATGATAGAAGACTACGAAGGTGGAACAAGTTATTACGCTTATAGTTCCAAAATTAAATATCTAGAAATGATTAACGGAAACAAAATAAACCTACATATTGCCGTAAAAAGCGACGGCGTTAAAATAGGTGTGCCGATAATTTACACAAGTTTTTAAAATTAGGTATAAAAACTTTCCAATAGGTAATAACCAAAGTAAAATTTGGAGGTTATTATGGAAAAATCAAAAAGAAATTTTAGAACGTTTTTAAAAAAGAACGCGGTATATTTTTTACTAGCGTTTTGCGTAATTGCAATCGGGCTTTCGGTCACGTTGTCGTTATTAAAATCAAATAATCCCTTAATGGATAACGATTATTTACAAAACGAAAACGACGTTTCGGTAGTTCCTGACGAGCCGGTTATAGAAATCCCAGAGCCAACGCCAAGCACACCCGTTGATAAAGTAGTCACCTTTATTATGCCGGTGGCAGACGCTACTGAAATCGGCGAATATAGTGAAACGATGGTGTTTAATAGTCAATTAAAAAGATATTCAGCGCATAAGGCGATAGACTTTTTTGCGCCCGAAGGCACTAGTGTTTATGCTTGTTATGAAGGAACGATTGAAAGCGTAGAAAATACCTTGCTACAAGGTACGACGGTGGTTATTAATCACGGCAACGGCTTAAAAACCGTTTACAATTCACTTTCTGGTGAAAACGTAATAACTGTTGGCAAAAAGGTTAAACAAGGCGACGTAATCGGCTACGTTTCAGTGACTAATAGACAAGAATCAGGGCTAGGTGCGCATTTACACTTCGAAGTAATTGAAAACGGCGAAAATATCGACCCAGCAAAATATTTAAGTCTAGAAGAAAAGTAAAAGGAATTAAAGTTATTCACCCCGAATAAGATATTATAAATATCTATCGGGGTGTTTTTTTATGAGAAAAAGACTGATTTTACCTATTTTATTTATTGTTTCTACCTTTGTTTGCGTTATATTTTGCTCTTGCAGTCAAACTCAAACAATGTGTGGCTACGAAATAAAGGTTCAACTTGACGGAAACGTTTTATCAGGAAGTGAAGACGTGTTTTTTTATAATGATACGGAAAACACTTTTACTGAACTAAAATTCAATCTTCACGCCAACGCTTTTAGAAAAGACGCTAAATATAAGCCCATAAATTCGGCGCAAAACCACCAAGCGTATTATCAAGGCGAAAGTCACGGCGGAATGGAAATAAAATCTGTACGTAGTGGCGAAGATGCGTTAGAATATTCAATTACGGGTGAAGACGAAAATATTTTATGTGTTGTTTTGCCCAAAGAAATTTATCCTAACGAAAGCGTTAGCGTGACGATAGATTATTGCGTAAACCTAGCAAACGTTATAGCGAGAACGGGGATAAATAGAAAGACTATTAACCTTGCTAATTTTTATCCTATACTTTGTGGATTAGACGAAAACGGCTTTTACGAGTGTTTGTATTACAGTAGTGGCGACCCGTATTTTTCAAGTTGTGCGAACTATAACGTTGAAATTACAGCGCCGAGTGATTACGTTATAGCGACTTCGGGTGAGCAAATTTCTAAAAACGAAAACGGCGATAAAACCATTAGTACTTACGCCGTAAAGTCGGCAAGGTCTTTCGCTATAGTCTTAAGTAAAGATTTTAAAATTCTTTCTAAAAACGTAGACGGAACGGATGTTTACTATTATTATTACGACGACCAAACTCCCGAAAAATCGCTTGAAACTGCCGAAAAAAGCCTAAACTACTTTGCTAAAACATTTGGCGAATATTTATATCCAACCTATTCCGTGGTGCAAACGGAATTTATTCAAGGTGGTATGGAATTTCCAGCGCTCGTTATGATATCCGACTCTTTAGAGAGTGCGTCGTATCAAGAAGTTATAGTTCACGAAACGGCGCATCAGTGGTGGGCTATGGGTGTTGGAAATAACGAAATCGAATATGGCTTTTTAGATGAAGGGCTTGCTGAATATTCGGTAGTAATGTTTTACGAAAACCACCCTGATTACGGCTATTCAAGGCAGGAACTAATAGATATTGCCGAAAAGACGTATAAGACGTATTGCTCTGTTTATCAAAAGTTATTTGGGGAAGTGGATACGACTATGGTTCGCTCTCTAAAAGATTATAAAAGTGAATACGAATATGTAAATATTGCATACGTAAAATCTTGCATAATGTATGATAATTTAAGAAATTTCGTAGGCGAAGAAAACTTTAGTAAAAGCCTAAGAAAATATTACGAAAATTATCGTCAAAAAAATGCAAAACCCGAAGATCTAATCGGTGTGTTCGAGCCTTGTAATAGTAGCGTTGTAGGATTTTTCGACGGTTTCTTAAACGGAAAGGTAATATTATAATAAAAAACGGCGAATTAAGCCTTCAAAAAGTTAATATTTTACTCGTCAAACAAACATTAATTATTGACAAAACGCCTTGTAAATGTTAAACTAATAAAGAATTAACAGTATAATGGTGGAAATTATATGAAACGAATTTTAACAGCATTAGTTCTCGCACTTCTATGCGTTTCTTGTATGTTCACGGCGTTTGCTTGTGATGGCGGTGGCGATTTAGACGGCGAAAAAGGAATAATTTGTAAAAAACTTACGGGTGAAGATTTTTATACCGTTTACGATTACGTTCCGGAAAACGACGAAACTACGGTATTAGATATCGACCAAGCGGTTAAGGCAAAATACGGCGCAGACGCAGTAGTTGGTAGAATTAACGCCAACACTTTCGCTGGCGACGATACTTTACTTGAAATAATCGTTCCTGCAAGCGTGACTGAAATTCGCGCAGGCGCATTCGATAAAATACGTAGTTTACAAAAAATCACTTTACCTTTCGTTGGTAGAACGGCAAACGGCGATTCGTTTATAGGCGAAACGGGTGATGCACCCGACAAGTCGATTGACGACGAAAAGACTTTTGCTTATATTTTTGGAACTGAAGAATACGCATACGGCGCAAAAATTACCGTAAATTACGGTGCAAGTGAAACAAAGGACTTCTATATTCCTTCGTCACTTTCGGTAGTGACTATTGCACCAAAAGACGCTGGATATAAAATCCCTGCTTATGCGTTTAACGGGACTAACCAAATTAGCGAAGTAAAACTAACCGCTAACGTTGCAGTTATAGGTATTAACGCTTTTGAAAACGCAAAAAGTTTAAGCAAGATAAATTTACCAGCAAGCATCACGACTATTAGAGATAATGCGTTTAACGGCGCAAGCAACTTAAGCGTTTTGACTATAGAAGGTACTAGCATAAATGCAGGTATTGGTGCGTTTAAGGGTTGTGAAAAACTTGACGTTGAAGGTATTAGAACTATTTTCGTTGGTCAAGATATTTTTGATTAAAATAAAACAAAATTAAAAGTCCGCTACTTTTGTAGCGGACTTTATTTTTTTATAGACTTGGATTTACCGTTTCAAAGGAAATAAGTTCGTATACTAGCGAGCCAAGACACGAGATTGAATTCAATTCAATTAAAGGTTCAACGTATCTAACTAAGATTGAATTAAAATTCGCGCCTTCTACTTTTTCTTGCAAGAAGTAGTATTGAGACATACCTGCTTGATTTCCGTCTAGAATAGAGAACTCGTATTTAGAAAGGGTTGCGCTTTGTGTCTCGTTTCCGTCATAACTAAAGTTTACGGGAAGAGTATTTGTGCTAACGTTAGTAAATACTAAATCTTTTGGTTCGTCATAGTTAAACGCTACGACCTTTATCGAGCCTTGAGCGTTTACGCTTAAAACGTTGTTTCTAATTAGAAACATCAGCGCTGCGTTATCGATAACCGTACGGAAAGTATATTCGACGTTTTTGTCGATAGGCGTTTCCGTCACGCCGTTATCGGTTATTTGTTTGCTAACGCCTTTTATTTGATACGAAGAAAGATTATATAACGTAGTGTAGGTTGTTTCTTGAGTGATTGCGTCTGCACTTTGCGCACCGAAAAGAAGAATAGTGTTTACCGATTCGGTTTTGGCGTAAATAGGCGCAAAGGAAAGTTCTTGTGGACAGAAAAGAATTTCGCTATAAATATAGTCTATTTTTTCCGTAGTCACACCGCCCTTGGTATAACTTAGTGGAAGTGTTAGCATTGTCTTAAAACTATAAACGGATTTTCCCGAAAGTTTGGTGGAAATATCCGAAGTTTTTCCGTCTTCTAACGCTGGAAGAGAAGATAGAACTTCAAGAGTTTGAACGTAGGTTCCTTCGCCGTAAGTAAAAGAAAGATAATCGGCATTAATGCTAGAAGATTTTTGATAGAAGTCGTTTTTTTCTTGATAGTTTACCTTATAGGTTAAGGTTTGCGTATATCCTGGTTGAACGTTATTGCCGTCTGAAAACGCACTAGAAAATGATAATACGGTTTCGCCCGTACAACTACAACCGCTAAAGACGAAAATGCTTATTAAAAAAAGCAATATCGCTGTGAATTTACGTTTCATTGTTGCTCCTTTTTAAAATTATCATTAAATATAATAACACATTTAAAAAAAAATGTAAAACGGTATATAAATATTCCTTAAAATATGTTAAAATATAATTATGAAGATTTATACCACGGATACGTATTATAACCTTTTCAATATTTTAATAGACGTTTTAGATAAAACGCCAAGCGCACAGCCTAAAAACGTAATTTTTTGTGAGGAAAAAATTTCGCTTATGGTTGAACGTGCCGTTTGTGATAAATTAGGCGGGACTTTTAACACTAGAGTTTATTCTTTCGGGAAGTATCTAAAAGAAAAAATGGACTTTTCTAATGCGCTTACTAAAGAAGGCTCGGTAATGGTAATTAAAAAACTACTTAAAAGCAATAGTTTTAAGTGTTTTAAGACTGAAAAAAACGATTTTGCATTAACCGTTTATAACGTAATTAGGCAACTTAAAAGTGCCAAAGTTTCGCCCGAAGATATTTTACGAGTTTCAAGTGGCGTTGGGGTACTACTTAAAAACAAACTAGAAGATATAAGCAAGATTTATTCGCTTTACGAAAATTACGTTAAGGAAAACGGACTAGAAGACCAAAGTTCAATACTTTCATATCTTCCAAGCATTATCAGAGACGGTGACGACTTAAAGGGAATAAACGTGTATATCGTTGGATATACGTCTTTTACTGCGCAAATTAGAGAAATTATCGGCGAAATCATAAAAAAAGCTGGCGAAGTCTACGCTATTTTACCAAACGGTGACAACGATTTTGTTTTTGTAAACGAAACTGCAAGGGCTACGAAAATAATTTGTGAACGTTTAGGCGAGAAAACGGACGAAGTAAAGATAAAAACCGTTCAAAACGCTGAAAGCGATAAAATACTAAAAGAACTATTTTCACCTATTGCGAAAATAGATAAGTTTTCAACCGATAAAATCTATGCCTTTTCGGCGCTTAACTCTTATAGCGAAATGGAAAGAGTTGCTGAAACAATTAAAAACAAGGTAATGAGCGAAGGTAGAAGATATCGTGACTTTAAGGTAGTTATTCCAAACGACGAAGGCTATTTTGAGCAAACGAAAAAAGCCTTCCGTCTTCTTGACGTGCCGTATTTTATAAACAAGAAAAAAGTGCCTTTAACGCACCCGTTAGTCACGTTAATATTTAGTTATATCGACGCACTTAGAAAAAACTGGGAAAAAGACGCTGTTTCGTCGTTTTATAAAAACCCTATTTTTAACGCTGATAAAGATTTTACCGATAAATTTGAAAACTATTTATTAAAAAACAATATTAATTATTTTGCGCTAAAAAATTCTTTTACAGACGGCGCAGACGAAGAAACGTTAAAGCAGTTTAACTCATTTAGAGAAAAAATCGTAAAAGCGTTAAGTTATTTTGACGTAAAAAGATTGCTTTTAGAGTTGGACGCTAAGCAAGCAGTAGAAAATCTAAACGCAAAACTCGAAGATTTAGCCGAGTTTGAAGAAAAGGCTGTCGGCGAACAAATTTATACTGCCGTAATAGGGCTTATAGACGATATTGAAGAACTACTTTTCGGCGTAGAACTAACGTTGAACGAGTATAAAAGTATATTTAAAAGCGGTGTTTCGGCTATGGAAATATCCATTATTCCACAGTACAATGACGCAGTGTTTATCGGCGGATATCATGAATGTGCCGTGGCGCTAAATCCATGTGTATTTTGCGTAGGGCTAACTAGCGAAGTGCCTAGCGTTTCCACCGACGTAGCGCTTTTAACCGACGACGACATTAACGTTTTATCCAAACTTAAAGTTTTAATAGAGCCCAAAATTAAGGTGGTTAATCATAGAACTAGAGAGCAAACTGCGCTAGGAATAGCGTCGTTTTCAGAAGAATTATATCTATCTTACCCCGAAAACAATTCGTCGGGCGCTGGAAATTTAAAAAGTGAGATTTTAGACTATTTTTCTAAAGCGTTTACTATTAAAGGTGTATCTACTACGGACGGGTATACTTCTAAAGCGCAAGGACTTAGTAGTTTTGCTAAAGATTGTGCTTTGTTTAGTGAACTTAAAATAAACGAAATCGAAAATGCGTCCTGCTACTATAAAATTTATAAAGAAGAAGCAGAACGTATTTTAGAATTTGCTAACAGCGAAATGAAACTTCGCCTAGAAAACTTTGCTGAAATTCTTGTAAAGGACCTTTCTAGCGCAACGGCTATAGAAGAATACAATAAATGCCCATATAAATATTTTATCGAAAAGGGCTTAAGCGTAAAAGAAAGAGAAGAAGGCGAACTTTCAAGTTTATCGACTGGTATTTTAATGCACGAAATTTTTTGTAAATTTATTAAAACTGCAAGCACGGACGATACGCAAAATTTTGAGCAAATCTTTTCAAAAGTAAAATCGGAAATACTTTCTAGCCCAACATATAAAACTTTTTTACAAGATAGCGCCGTTAAAGCGCAGTTTGATTTTGCCGTAAATGAAAGTCAAGATTTTTGTAAAAAAACTTTAGGCTGGCTAACTAATTCAAAATTCAAGCCCAAAAGTGACGACGTTGAAGTCCGTTTTGGTGACGGAGAGAAATATCCTGCCGTTAACCTTGGCGAAAAAGTAAAACTTTCGGGCGTTATCGATAGAATTGATACCTTTAACGAATATTTTAGAATTATAGACTATAAAACGGGTAGCGTTTCCGAAGACGACAAAGAGTTGTTTAATGGAACAAAACTACAACTTTACCTTTACGCTAAAGCCGTTAAGGATAAGGAACTTGCTGGTCTATATTATTTAAAGGTAGACGAGAGTTATAAAAAAGACGGCGAAAAAAAAGTTATGGCAACTGGAAAGACCGTGGACGATAAAGACCTTGCGCTTTCACAAGACGCAACCTTAAGTGGTGGCGATGCAAAATTTATCCCCGTTAAAATTGTAGACGATAATCTTAAAGGCGGAATAACCAAAGAAGCGCTTTCAAATTATTTAGAATACGCCCTTAAGGTCGGCGAAAGAGCAGTGGGCAATATGACGGAAGGTTTTATCGCGCCAACTCCTAGTGAAAAACAATGCAAATATTGCGAATATGCGTCGTTATGTCAAAACAAAGATAACGTAAGAAAAATTAAAGGCGTTTCGGGCGAAACGTTCTTTAGACAGTGCCTTGAGGAAAACGAGTAATGGAAATCAAGAAAGAGCAATTAGAAGCCATAAATCATCGTGACGGAAACGCACTAGTTTCAGCGTCGGCAGGTAGTGGAAAAACCTTTGTAATGATACAAAGGGTGATTTCGCTCGTGCTTGAAAGGAAGGCAACCGTCAACGAGATACTATGCGTGACCTTTACGGATATGGCAGCGCGCGAAATGAAAGAAAAAATGC
This sequence comes from Christensenellaceae bacterium, assembly GCA_045632585.1. Taxonomy (GTDB): domain Bacteria; phylum Bacillota; class Clostridia; order Christensenellales; family Borkfalkiaceae; genus UBA1259. The sequence continues at coordinate 1,256 of JAZQWW010000164.1, read as the reverse complement.
GCAAAGCCTTTATCGAAAAAATTAGCAAAGGCGAAACGTGGCTAGCAGACCAACTTATGGATATTTCGACAGCAGACGTTAGCACGTTGCACTCTTTTTGTTCAAAACTAATAAGGGTATATTTTTATTCGCTCGGAATTTCACCAGACTTTAAGGTGCTTGAAGAAAAGACGGCTGGGGAATATAAAAATCAAGCGATTGATTTAGTTTTTAAGAAATTCTACGATAACGGGGATGAGTGGTTTACTAAACTCGTTTCGAGATATAGAGAAAAAAGAAAAGACCAAAAACTAAAAGAAAGAATTATTAAAGTTTGCGAGTTTTTAGGTTCTGAAGAAAACCCTGAAGAATACTTAATGCGTAGCGTTGAAAAGTATTCTTTGGGTGGCTTTGACAAGGCGAAAAAAGAGTACAAGGAAGTTTTAAATATAAAACTTAATCGTATTGCCGAACATCTAGAAGAACTTACGAGTTTGTTTGAAATTAATAATTTTGAAACTGGAAGAAAGTTTGCTAGTGAACTTCTTGAAATAGTAGAAAGGGTGATAAAAGAAGAAGACGTTTACGAACTAAAAAAATACGCCGATTTTAGAAAAGATATGTTCAAAAAGGCTGTGCCTAGCAGTCTTGAAAGCGCAAAGAAAACTTTGGCAAGCATAAAAAACCAGTTTATTGCGTTAATAAAAAGAGTTAACGAGTTTATTATTGATAGTGAAAAGGATGAAAAAATCTTCTATTCTATCAAAGAAGACACCCAAAATTTCGTTAAAATTATAAACGCTTATAGAGAAGAATATCAAAAAATTAAGAGCGAAGAAAATTCTTTAGACTTTAACGACCTAGAACGCTATGCGCTTAAACTATTAGAAAACGACGACGTTTTAAGCGAAATTAAAAGCAAATATAAATACGTTTTTATCGACGAATATCAAGACGTTAACGGCGTTCAAGAAAGTATAGCGTCTAAAATTTCAAACGACAATCTATTTATGGTTGGCGACGTTAAACAAAGCATATACGGTTTCCGTGGTTGTAGACCCGACATCTTTTTAGAAAAATTTACGGATATGGAAAAACGTGGTGAAAAAACCGTCAAGCTTAATCATAATTTCCGTTCGGCAAAGAAGGTTATAGATACGGTAAACTCTATATTTTCTTTTTCTATGAATAAACAATATTACGGTGCGGACTATTCTAGTGAGGCTATGCTAGTTCCGGGCGGTAAATATCCCGAAGATAGAACTGGCCGTGCAGAA
>JAZQWW010000163.1:0-9247 GCA_045632585.1 Christensenellaceae bacterium | reverse complement strand
AGCATTGACGCGCTTATTATCGGCGTGACTTTTGCAATAACTCTTTCTTCGCCCTTTATACCGTCGCTTATTATCGGTGCCGTGACTTTTATAATAGTTTGGATTGCCGTGTTTTTAGGCAAAAGGCTTGGAAAGGCGCTTGGTAAATACGCCGAGTGGGCGGGTGCGCTAATCTTATTCGCAATCGCACTTAAAAATATTATTGGCGCAATTATAGACTAAATAAAAACTAAACGGTAAGCACCCAACGGGTGCTTTTTTATAATTACTTTTATTTCGAGTTTTTTGCGCCTTTAGTTCCACCGAAGGTTAAAATTTTAGACGAGAATTTTTTTATTAGCGTTTGCTCTTTGCTAAAATTACTTTCGGCAAGCGATATTATCTCGCTAAGCAACGTGGAAAATTCTTGCATTGTGTCTGCAAAAAGATAAAATGCAAGCGACCCTGGCACCGAGTTAATTTCATTTACTAAAACTTCGCCGTCTAAAACGAAAAAATCTATTCTAACCGTTCCTGTAAAGCCAAGACTTTGGTAAATCTTTTTTGTATAACTTTGAATTTTATCACGAACGGATATTTCTAGTTTTGCTGGAAATTCTCTCTTTCCATTTTCGTATTTATCGCTAAAAGATAAAATTTCGTCAGAGCCTATAGGCTTTTCGCACGGCGAAACGATAACGTTGCCCTTTTTGTTTTTATAGCCTGCGCAGTTTATTTCAGTAAACCCTAAAAGCATAGGCTCGATTATTGCTTTGCTTGAATATCTTAACGCACAGCCAACGGCATTAAATAGTTCACTGCGGTTTTGAGCGTGTGCTATACCTATGCTCGAACCACCGTCGTTGGGTTTAACTATTACGGGAAACGCAAACGGAAGTTTTAGTTTTTCGCATTCTGCTAGGCTTTCCACCGTAACGAAAGGTAGCGTGGGAATATTTAGTCCCGACAAAAATATTTTACTAACGGCTTTATCCATACTAACGGCAGATGCAAGCACCCCCGGTGACGCTAACGGAATATCCGATATAGAAAGCAGTCCCGATAAACTTCCGTTTTCTCCACGCTCACCGTGCATACAATTTATTGCACAAGATATCGGGAATTTGGGCTTGATTTTATTCTTTTTTACTATGTAAAGAGTATTATCTCCCGAAAACAAGGCTACTCGTTCTAACGAACCGACTTGTAAATTCTTGTATTCGTCTAAGTCTATAAGTTTTTCGCCCGTATACCATTTTTCAGTTTCGTCAACGTAAATAGGTACGGGATTATACTTGGTTTTATCAATAGAATTTAAGGTTAAAACTCCGGTTATTATCGAAACGTCTCGTTCAACCGATTTCCCACCAAAAAAGACTAATATATTTTTCATAAAAAAACACCTCCGCAAATTTTTCTGCTTTGGTGTTTTTATTTTTTATCAGTTGTAGTTATCAGGCAAATCGTTTTCAAATAGTACCACGTCGCCTTCTGCCATTATTTCGTTAAGAAGGTCGTTGCCCCTATTAAGCGATTTTGCAAACAACACTTTTTCGGTATTAAAACCAGCGTCTTTTAGTCCGTTTATAAGCATTTCAGCGTTGTGTTTTCCTATAATAATTACCATATCCGTGTGTTTGGCTAAAAGTTTGCCCATTTCGAAATTGGCTATATTTTCTTCTTTTCCAAGTTCCACAAGCCCAGGCGTTAAAACGATTTTTCGTCCATTAAAAGCGTCTAAAACTTCCATAGCCGCACGCACGCCGTCAACGTTTGAATTATAACTGTCGTCAATTATTACTATATTCTTTTTGTTGGGCATAAGTTCCAAACGATGCTCAATGGTAGTTAATCTATTTATGCCTTGTGCGATTTCTTCAGGCGCAAGCCCTACTTTATACGCTACTGCCGATGCTAGACAAATGTTTCTAACGTTATGGCTACCTAATAGCGTTGTTTTACACGTGACCTTCTCTTTTTTATCAAAAACAAGAGTAAAGGTAGTGCCGTTTGGTCCAACCTTTATATCCGTTGCCTTGACTAGACCGTTTTCGCCGTCAAGTCCCGCCAAATACTTTTCGCCGTCGAACTTTTGATATAATTCCATCGAGCCTTCGTTGTCAGAACTAAAAAATCCTACACCACCTTGTTTTAGGTTTTCAAATAGTTCAAACTTGGTTTTTTTAGTTGTTTCAATAGAACCGAAAGTTTCTAGGTGCTGGTTGTTAACGCCCGTTAACACGGCGTAATCAGGTTTAACTATCTCGGTAAGTTCTTTAACGTCGCCTTTATATCTCGCACCAAACTCTGCGATAAAAATATCGTGGGTGCTATCTAATCCCCTAATGGTAATTCCAAGTCCCATAGGCGTATTGTATGACATTGGCGTTGCAAGTACACGGTACTTTTGTGAAAACAAGGTTTTAAGTATTTCTTTTACGCTGGTTTTCCCATAACTACCTGTAATTGCAATCTTTTTAACGTCCATTTTCGCAATCTTATTTTTTGCTTTTTTTACGTAATATCGTTTAATAACTTCTTCAAACGGAAGATTTATTCCGTACGCCAAAAACAATGCAAACGGGGTTAATATAGGCGTAAAACAAACTAGTGAATATCTTAAAACTGCAACTATTTCCATAGAAACAACGTATGCTAAGTATTCCATTAAAACGAAAAAGCCAAAAGAGAAAACTGATAAAAGAATAATATAAGTAATCGCAAGTCTAATTAGACGTTTAGTCTTTCTTAATGGAACTTTGGCGTTTACACTTGATTCGGTTTTAATGTACGTAATAGTAAATAATAAATACGAAGCGAAACCTATAAAAGACGCCGTTTGGCTTTCCACCATAGGAATAAAAGTGGTGTTAAGCACGCAAAAGAATAGAAATCCCATAAGGCAAAGTAGCATTAGTCTTTTTAGGTACGGCGTTTCGGGGTTTACTACCCACCTTAAATATTTTTTGCCTTTATATCCGCTTTGTTGCATAGCAAGTAAAAATTTTAATGATGAGTAATATAAAAGTATTGCGTTAAGTACGCTTAAGGTAATAAGTATTATTAAGTTATTTCCTGTGATTAAAGTTCTAAAATATACAATATCTATCGGAAACATAATTTTAAGAAAGTAAAAACTCTCTAACCTCCATATTAAACGTATGCGGTTTATCTAGAAAACAAAAATGTCCTGCGCCTTCTATAATTTTTAGCCTGCTGTTTTTAATGTTTTCATTAAATCTTTTCGCCATATATAATGGCGTTTCTTTATCTTCTTTTCCAAACACTAAAAGCGTTTGGTTTTGTATATAAGGCAAAGCATAGTCTAGCGTTTCGTTTACGATTTTAATAAAACTTTTCTGCATTATAGGCGAAAGCGCAAGATAATCGCTTGAATAAAAGCATTTTAATTTTTCTTTTGGTGCAAACTTTTTAAGAAAATTAAAGCCTAATTTTTTTATTCTTTTTTTAATGGTGTTTTTAGGTTTTAGTCCCGCTGCACCCGTTAAAACCAACTTGTCAAAAAAATTAGCGTCCTGATACGCCGACTTTATCGCCACTCTCGCCCCAAAACTATGTGCTATAACAGAAGGACTTTTAAGCCCCATCTTGTAGGCGTATTCCTTTAGGTCTAAAATATAATCGTCAAGCGAATAGGGATAGGTCATATTTTTGTTTTCGCCAAAGCCCTTAAAGTCAAGGGCATAGACTTCGAAATCTTTTTCAAAAAACTTATATTGATAAACGAAACTATTTTTATCTGCTAAATATCCGTGTAAAAATAATAATTGTTTTTCCGTTTTATATCTCCTTAAGCATTATAAACGCAGTTTTACCGTCTGCATAGTATTTTTGTCTTTCGGAAATTTTTTTATAGCCTTTTTTCTCGTATAAGTTAATTGCGCTATCGTTATCTTCTTTTACTTCTAATAAAATTTTATTTACGCCTTTTTCCTTTACCGAACTTTCAACTAAAGAAATGAGTTTATCGGCGTAGCCTTTTCTTCTTTTTCCTTCTAAAACGTAAACGTCGAAAATATCGGCGCTATCAAAAGATACGAAGTAAGTTATAAACGCTATCGGTTTTTCTTCTATTGCGATAAATCCTAAAAGATTACCGTTTTTAAAAGACGAATTAAGCATTTCAAAATCCCAACCGTCACTAAAATCGATATCTTTTACGCTAGCAATAAACTTTAAGTCGTTTTGTAGTAGCGGACGAATCATCTGCCTTCCTCTGCTTGACTTTTTCTACAATAAAGTGGCGTTAATACGCTTAAATCGGTGGTAATTTCGTTTACCTTTTTGTCTATTGCTTTTTCGCACCCAACGGCTTTATCAACGATTACGACGTCAAAGCCCGCAAGCGTCGTTTCGCTAACCATTTGATATGCAGTACAAATAGATAGTAGACTATCTTTTTCTATGTATTGCTCTTCAAGAACAACCTTGTCGCCGTCGTAGCCACAAACGTAATAACCGTCGTGCTTGGCGTCGATTACCGCTAGCCTTTTTCCGCTAGTGATATTATATGCTAAACAGTCGAACGAAGTTATTCTAAGCACCGGTTTATTAAGCGAAAAAGCAAGCGCAGTAATAGTTGAAACGCCTATTCTAATCCCCGTAAACGAGCCTGCGCCAACTACGCACGCAAAAAAATCAACGTCCCCTATTTTCATACTTGCATTTTCTAGCATTTCTTCAATTTTTGGAAGTAATATGCCGGAGTGCTTACCTAACCCGCCTTCGCTTTGAAAGGTAAACGTTTTTTCGCCGTTATTTATTAGAATTATTAAGTTTGCGCCACAAGTATCAATGGCTACGTATTTCATAAAACGATTTTCCTTTGATTTTCCGTTATCTTGTTTATAACTACCTTCTTGCAGTTTTTAGGCAAAACGTCACTAATGTTTTCCGCCCACTCGATTAAGCAGATATTATCAGCGCCGAAATAATCGGTTAAGCCTAAAAGCATAGCGTCTTCTCCACTTGATAGCCTATAACAATCGTAATGATATATTAAATCACCGTAAATATTTAGATATGCGTAAGTAGGACTAGTCACGCCGTCAAGCCCAAAAAATTTGGCTATTCCTTTAGTGAACGCCGTTTTCCCTGCGCCAAGGTCGCCTTCTAGAAGTATTACGTCGCCTTTATTTAGAGTTTTAGCGTATTCAAAGGCGATTTCCGCCGTTTGCTTTTCGCTGTTTGAAATTATTTCCATAATTTAATTATATACCTAACCTACCAAAAAGTAAATTAAATTTTTTCTATAAACCACGATATTCTCTTGTATAATACTACCGTTAAAACGCTAACTGCTACCGATTTAATTAGGTTAAACAATAAAACGTAAATCCAAAGACTATTAAACGCCGAAATTGAAACCTTGCCACCGACAAACAACGGGTCACCCATATAGAATGGAAAATTGATAAATCTATTAACTAATAGAGCCGTTCCCACACAAATTACACACGCTACGCCAAGCGAAAATATTACCGACTTTAGACCTTTTTTGTATCCGTAAAGAATAATGGGGAATAAAATAAATGCCGAAATTATTAAAAAGTTTGCTATCTCTCCAACTCCACCCGTCGAAGACTTAGTTAAAAAACAAATTAGTTCTTTAACGGCGCAAGCCGACACGCCGTAGAAAACGCCGAACTTAAAACCTACCAGCAAAATAAAAACCGCCGAGAAATCTAGTTTTAGAAAAGGCGCAGCAGGAAATATCGGGAATTCAAAATACGAAACGGCGTAAGCAATCGCCGTAAATACTGCCGTAAAAACTATTTTTTTGGTTGTAGAAACTTGGTTTTTTGCGTTTTTTTTCATAAAAAATGCCCCTTTAGTATAAATTAGGGGCATAAAAAAACAAAAAAAGACACTATAAAATTAGCAATAACTCTTTTTTCATCCGGACTATACCGTCGGTTTTGGAAACTAACCAAATCTGCCTTTCGGCTCGCAGACTTTACTGCCGATAGGGAATTTCACCCTGCCCCAAAGAATTGATTATATTTTACTTTATTTATTATATTTTGTAAAGTAATTTATTTAAGTTTTACGCTTTGAATTTTAAATCTATTTAATAGTTCTTTACCTATATCGTCAGCGTAAGGCGTTAAAATTCTATCAACTTTAAGTTTGATAAGTTCGGTCACGCCTTTAGTGCTATCAACGTTAGCAAGAACTTTAATTTTCTTTTTAATCTTTCCACCAAGAACAGCCGAGATTTTATCTTTTAGTTCCACTTCGTTAACGTTTCCAAAAACTAGCGTGACGAATTTAATCTTGGTTTTATCAATGATTTTAAGCGCACTTTTAACGTTTTCGGTTTCTATATCCATAACCGAAATAGCAACGCCCGTTTCAGCGCTACGTACCTTTCCTATCTTTTTAACTTGCTTTTTGAGTTCCTTTTGCATATTCTTTTCAAAAAGCATGGTCGGTAGCATAACGGTCACGGTATCAACGCCCGATTTTACGCTTTCTTTTACGTTTAGAAATTTACTTTTAAAACTGCTTTCGCCAAACGGAAAATCTACGATAACGCCCGTGGTTTGATTAACTTCAGGGTTTTTTGCTATGATTTTTTTGCATATCGGAAGATATGCAGGCGAAAATAAAACTTCACCGGTACTTAGAAGATTAGTGTTATGCAGAATTTTTGAAATTTCTTCGCTAGTCACGTTGTATCTTATTATAACCTTGCCAAGTTTGGCCATTAAGTTTCTAACTTGAAACATACAACACTTATCAAGAGTTTCTTCAATGCTCATATCAAGCAAAGACGCAAGTTCGTAAAACGCCGTAAAATCAGGCTCTTTTTTGTCGCCTTTTATGCGTTTTTTATCTTTTGTTTCCTTTTTTTCTTCGAAAAATTCTATAACTTCACTACTTTCAGCATTAGTAAAAGCCGTAAGCGAATTAACTTCTTCTTTTATTTCTTCGCCTAAGGGTTCAGATTTAATAATATCGTTCATAAATGCTCCTTGTGATAAAATTATATATTTATCAACAAATATTGATTTTTTGTTCTAAATTTCTCGTGCTAAAATTCTTTTAGAGGTATCTTATGCTTGAAAAAAGTTATATCTTTGGTCCGCTGATTTTAATAACGGCGTTTATCGTTTTGCTTGTTTTAACGCTAGGCGCTAAAGTGCTTTATCTTTCTATTAAGTCGTATTTTTTCGTAGAGCCTATAGCAGAACAAGTTAAGCCCAAGCGAAAACGCACCAAACAGACAAAACCATCTCAACCTTCTATGATTAGAAGTATTGAAATAAACCCCGAAGAAATCGATAGGATTTACGTCAAACGCTAATTAATATCTTTTAACGTTTTCGTCGTCACCCCAAAGGTTTTCTAGGTGATACATTAACCTACTTTCGTCGTTAAATATATGCACTATTACGTCGCCGTAATCAATTACTGCCCATCTACCTTCTCTAACGCCTTCCATACGAATAGGCGAATACCCTAATTCTTCGGCTTCCTTTTCTACGTATTCTATAAGCGAACGAGTATGAGTCATACTTCTACCACTCGCTACCACGAAATAATCGGCAATGCCGGTTTTTTCTTTTATGTTTATAGATACTACGTCTTCGCCTTTATGGTCTAAAATAATCTCGCAAATTTTTGCGCAAAGTTCTTCAGCAGTTAAGTTTTTTTTGTTAGTTTGTTTTTCCATAATTTGCCGTCCTTCTAATTTTTACCTTTTATATAATAATTATACGCTTTTTCAGTTTCAAAATAAATATCCGTTTTTTTGTTTTGAAGGTGAATATACTCTTCTTCTAAACACATTTTAAAGCACTTCTCAAAATCACCTTTATATGCTTTTCTAAGTTCAGAAACCCCTTCGTAATTTCTACCGTCTTCAATCATATCGGCAACGAAAACAAGTTTAGAAAGCATAGTCATATTCTCTTTCCCAGAAGTATGATATCTAATAGCATCAATAATTTCAAAATCGTTAATTTTTAGAATATTTTCTGCTATATACGCCCCTAAAAATGCGTGAACTACTGGGCTAGGCATATCTTTAGGCACGGTAAAACCTTTTACTGAACTTGGTTCTACGTACTTTGCGATATCGTGTAAGATACACGCTAGTTTTACCTTTTCGCTTTCAAGACCTAGTTCTTTGGCTTTTTCAAGCGCTTTTATAGTCACGTCAGCCGTGTGCCTTAATCTTTTTTCGGGTAGATTGTTTTTAACAAAAGCCGTTATAGCGTCTCCAAGATATAGCGAATTTTTTTGTATATATTCTATAACTTTTTGGTCCGTCAAGCCTAAAAGCGATACCCCTAAACTGTTATAAATTCTAATTTTCGTTGAAGACTGTTCTTTCCCAGCGTAGTTTAATTTTATAAAATCCTTTCCAAAATTCTTTTTTAAATATTCGCTTTCTTCTTTATAGTCTACCTTTTGACCTTCCCTACCGAAAACGGCTAAAGTGCAAGCATTTAATATTCTGTCTGGATTTTTCCACGTCTTAAAGTCAACCAGCATATCAGCGCCACAAATAAAGTAAAGTTCACAATCGCAAACACTTTTATAATGCTCTACCGTGATATAAGTATAACTTTTGCCTTGATTTTGAATTTCAAAGTCGCTAATTTCTACCTTGTCTATTCCATCAAATGCAAGTCTTAACATCTCAAGTCTATCTTCGGCGGGTGCTAACAGGGTGGATTTATGTGGCGGAATAAAAGTAGGCATAACTATAAGTTTATCAAGGTTTAACTCGCTTATGGCCTGCTTTGCTAAATTTATATGTTCAAAATGTACGGGATTAAAACTACCGCCAAGTATTGCTATTTTTTTCAATTTATACTCCGTGTTCTTTAACTAAAAACTCATAAAAAGCATCTAAACCCTTTTTTACGTCACGATGCGTTGCTTCAAAATCGCCCGAATAATAAGGGTCGATAACGTCCCTACTATCGCTCGCAAAGGAAAGTAAAAGTTTAATCTTATTATCTTTATCTCCACCGAAAATTCGCCTTAACGCTATGGCGTTATAATCTTCCATACAAATAAAATAATCGAAATTTTCATAATCGGATTTTTTTACTTGTTCGGCACGCTTACTAGAATAGTCAATACCATATCTATCTAAAATTCTAGCAGTACCATAGTGAACTCTGTGATAAAGTTCTTCGGTGCTTGTCGCCGAAGAGCAAACGAAAAACTTATCTTCTACGCCTTTATCTTTTATTAACTTCTTAAACAAAAATTCGGCCATAGGACTACG
>JAZQWW010000162.1:0-10862 GCA_045632585.1 Christensenellaceae bacterium | reverse complement strand
CTACGCCGTAGCATCCTACTTTTTAGCGCTAATACGTGTGGGTGTGTTCTATCTTTTTGAAAGAAAAGAAAAAAAAGTTCCAATTTTAATGATTTTGCTATTTGCAATTTTATACGTCGTCTTTTATTATATCGTTAACGTTGTAATTTTAAATCAATTTAATAGACTTGACGTAGTATTACTTATAGCAAATATTCTTCTTACAGTGGCGTTTAGTATAAGAAATTTGATTTTGTTAAGATATATCTTTTTAATTCCACTAATCATGATTTTAACATATTTTTGTCTAATGCCTGATAGTTCGCTATTTGTAAAAATATCTTATGCGTTTGAAATTGTTGCTAGCGCAGTCGCAATAGTTATAAATTCTAAATTCATTTATCGTCTAACCGAAAGAAAAAAAGAAAGGCAAAATAATTCATAAAAACTTAAAGATGGAAAACCAAAGTGTTTTCCATCTTTTATTTATGTTAAAAATTTTTTTTAAAAACTTTTAAAAAACCATTGACAAAATAAAAAATCCAAAATATAATAATAGTAATCATTACTATTTAGGAAAGGTAAGAGATGAGATATTCAAAGCAAAGGGAAATGGTACTAAACATATTAAAGGATAGAAAAGACCACCCTACTGCAGATATGATATATAGTTCTGCAAGGGAGATAAAGCCTGATATAAGTTTAGGAACGATATATAGAAACCTAAAATTTTTGGCTGATGAAGGTAGTATTATAACTCTAGAAACTGAGGATAAAAGACTGCATTATGACGGGGATATTTCAAGGCATAGTCATTTTATATGTGAAAAGTGTGGAAAGATTATAGACTTATTTAAGCCATCTAAAACGCCCAAAGAGATTAGAGATTTAGGACTTACTGTGACGGGTGAAAAGTGCATATATTACGGAAGATGCGACTGTTGTAATAAAGAATTAAATTAAAAAATAAAAATAGAATAGATAATAAAGGAGAAAAATTATGAAAAAATTTGTATGTCAAATCTGCGGTTATACGCACGAAGGAAACGAAGCGCCTGAATTTTGCCCACAATGCAAAGCGCCGGCAGGAAAGTTTAGTGAACAAGCAGGGGAACGTAGTTGGGCAGCGGAACACGTAGTTGGAATAGCAAAGGGCGTTGACCAAGAAATCATTGACGGATTAAGAATGAACTTTACCGGAGAATGCACGGAAGTTGGAATGTATCTTGCAATGGCGAGAGTTGCTCATAGAGAAGGATATCCAGAAATAGGACTTTACTGGGAAAAGGCGGCGCTAGAAGAAGCAGAACACGCAGCAAAATTTGCTGAACTTTTAGGGGAAGTTGTGACCGATTCTACCAAGAAAAACCTTGAAATGAGAATAGAAGCCGAAAACGGCGCAACGCTAGGAAAGTTTGAACTTGCAAAGAGAGCAAAAGAATTAAATCTTGATGCAATTCACGATACCGTTCACGAAATGGCAAGGGACGAAGCAAGACACGGCAAAGCGTTTGAAGGATTACTTAATAGATATTTCAAATAAAATCAAAGAAAATCACCCAAGAAACGGGTGATTTTTTTTAGAAATTTTAACAAAGTTGTTTTTAATTTGACATTTTTGATTAAATATATATAATAGAACTTATGAAAATAGTTATTTTAGGTGTCGGTAAAGTTGGCGCTACGCTAGCAGAAAGTTTTTGCGCAGAAGGGCACGACGTTTGCATAATCGACCAAAACGAAAAGAAAATAAGTGAATACGCAAATAAAATTGACGTAGAAGGTGTAAATGGAAACGGACTTAACGGCAACACGCTGACGGAAGCGGAAGTAGCCGAAGCAGACTTTTTTATTGCGACGACGTCTTGGGACGAGACGAATATTTTGGCGTGCGTTCTTGCAAAAAAAATCGGTGCAAAGTTCACAATTGCAAGGGTTAGAGCGCCGGAGTATTTTGACGATATCGGTAATTTAAAAGAGCATTTGGGACTTGATATGATATTTAACCCCGAAAGGCGCACGGCGTACGATATATTCAGGGTATTAAAATTTCCATCGGCAAAAAGCATAGAAAACTTTGCGGGTGGAAAAGCACTTTTAATTAAATTTGAAGTAAAAGAAGGTAATCCCGTTATCGGAAAAACGCTCATAGAAATCAATAAAGATTACGGTAATAAAGTGTTATTCGGTGTAGTTTTGCGTGACGGAAAGAGCATAATTCCAAAAGGTGATTTTATAATTAACGAAAACGACGAGATATATATAATCGGTTCTGAAGACGATATTATAGCCTTTACCAAAGCGCTTAAAATATTTAAGCATAGAACCAAGCACGTATTGATTATAGGCGGAAGCACGATATCACGTTATTTAGCCAAGAAATTAATAGAGCAAGGTCAAAACGTCACTATAATAGAAAAAGACGAAGAAAAATGCAATAAAATTAGTCAAGAACTAGTTGGCGTAAACGTAGTTTGTGGGGACGGTTCTAGTCACGACGTCTTAAATGAAGAAGGTCTTAAAACGGCGGGCGCTTTAGTTTCTTTAACCGATTTAGACGAACAAAATATTATCATTTCGCTATATGCAAAAGAATATCAAGGCATTAAGACGGTGACCAAGGTAGACAAGGATTCAACGGAAAGTATAATTAAGTCTTTAGGGCTTGATAGCGTTGTATCGCCAAGAATTTCCATAGCCAATCATATAATAGCGTTCGTTAGGGCACACCAAGAACACGCAACCGAAGAATTATGCTCGCTTTACAAAATAACAAACGGGATTGAAGCCATTGAATTCAAAGTTTCAAAAAGTTTCAAAAGCATAGATAAAGAACTTAAGAAGATAAAAATAAAACACAAAATCTTAATTGGTGGAATAGTTCGTGACGGCGAATTTATACTTCCATCTGGGGATAGCGTTATAAAGGAAAACGATAGGGTTATCATAATTAACGCAGAACAAAAAATCTTTGAACTGAACGATATTTTAAGATAAAAATGAACGTAAAAGTTGTATTAAACGTTTTAGGCAAAGCCTTACTAATTGAAGCGGTGTTTATGATTTTTCCGCTTTTAGCAGGCGTTGCGTATAACGAAAACACCTATATGAATTTTCTAATTCCCATTATCTTATTATTAGGGATAGGTCTTTTTTTGATTTCAATTAAGCCCAAGGATAACGGCATTTTTGCAAAGGAAGGCTTTTTAATCGTTTCGCTCGTTTGGATTGCGTTTTCTCTTTTTGGCAGTATTCCTTTCGTTATTGGAAAAGAAGCGGAACTTTCTAGTTTTATTAACGCATTATTTGAAACGATTTCTGGATTTACTACGACGGGTTCAAGTACGCTTACAGACGTGACGGTTATTTCAAAAAGTGCAATGACGTGGCGTATTTTAACGCATTGGCTTGGCGGTATGGGTGTGTTAGTGTTCGTGCTTGCACTTCTTCCGTCTAGCACGTCGGGTGTTATGCACGTTTTTAGAGCTGAATCCCCCGGGCCTAGTGCGTCTAAATTCGTAGGTAAAATTAAATATACGGCAAGAGTGCTTTATGGTATTTATATTGTATTAACCCTAATTGAAACGCTGCTTTTATCATTTAGTGGAATTGGCTTTTATGATAGTTTAATGACGGCTTTATCTACTGCCGGAACGGGTGGTTTTTCACTTTATAACGAAAGTATAGCCTATTACGGAAGCGCTTACATTGAAATGGTAGTTGCTTGCTTTATGCTTATATTTAGCATAAACTTTAACGTTTACTATCTAATATTAATAGGTGGATTAAGAAAGGCGATAAAGAGTGAAGAATTAAGAATATTTATTATTATGCTAACCATAGCAACGCTAGTTATTGCTCTTAATATTATGAATAGCGTTGGTGGATTTATGGTTGGTTTAAGATATGCTTTCTTCCAAGTGACTGCAATAAGTTCCACAACGGGTTTTGCCACGGCAAATTTCGACGTGTGGCCGTCGCTGTCTAAAATTATTATTTTCCTTTTAATGTTTGTGGGTGCGTGTGGTGGCTCAACGGGTGGTGGACTAAAGGTTTCAAGATGTGCGATTTTAGTAAAATCGAGTATGGCGGAAACAAAAAAGACGTTTTTTACTCGCTCGGTCATAACCACTAAATTTGAAAATAAAGCATTAAATAAAGAAATGGTTTCTAGCGTTAGAACTTTCTTTATAATGTATATCTTTATAATATTGTTATCTACGCTAATACTCTCGCTAGATAGTTTTGCGAACGGCGATATTATGACGCATTTTTCAGCGTCCTTAACGTGTATAAGCAACGTAGGTCCAGGGTTTAACGCAGTAGGCCCCACGTGTAATTTTGCAAGTTATTCGGGATTTTCCAAGATAGTTTTATCGGTGGTTATGTTGTTTGGTAGGCTTGAAATTTTCCCAATGATGATTTTATTTATTCCAAAAACTTGGAGAAGGTCATAAAATAAAGAAAACAATAATGAATTGCGTTTGACATCTAAATTAAAAGGTGTTATAATTTCAAACGCAATATCGAGGTGTAGCGCAGTTGGTAGCGCGCTTGGTTCGGGACCAAGAGGTCGTGAGTTCGAATCTCGTCACCTCGACCAAAAAAGAGAGAATAGTTTGCCTATTCTCTCTTTTTTAGATACAGGTTGTTGAGTTTTAATTCGTTTAGGTCCCGAACCAAAAAGGGCTCCCGAAAATTGTCGAAGAAATTTTGGGGAAGAGGAAAAACACGTAAAAACGCAAGGAAAAGCGTTTTAATGCTTTTCCTGCAAATGAGCGTAGTTTTGACGAGGGACCAAGAGGTCGTGAGTTCGAATCTCGTCACCTCGACCAAAAAAGAGAGAATAGTTTGTCTATTCTCTCTTTTTTAGTTGTAAGTATTGATTAAACAGTTAGGAATTTATCTATTTTTTCAAAAAGTGGTTTATTAACAAATATTTTATCTAATATTTTTCCACCAAAAGCAATTAACGGTGAGTTTATAAGTGTAGTAAGTAAAGTTCCAAGTCCAATGCTGTGGAAACTTTGATAATAAATTGACGTCCAATCGAAGGTATTAACGTCGCCGAATAGCGTTAGTGCTAAAACTATAGAAGCAACTAATAAACTTATATCAAAAATGCATTTAACTTTACTTAACTTTAACTTAAAATTACTAGAGATTTTAGCAACGAAAAGTTCGTAAACTTGTAGTGGATAGGTGGTTCTAAAAAAACTAGCAACGCCAAAAGCAGTTATAACGTCGCCAATAATAAGCATAACCCATCTAAGCCAAATTGCATTAAATTCTATGCCTTTAAGCGTCCACATAAAAAAGTTTAGAACGTAGCCGTAAATTACGGCAACCAAAAATGCTAGTAAAAATTTTATATTGAATTTTCTTATAGCGAAGAATAAAATTACTAAAAGAACTCCTTGAAAAAGGTATTCGACTACGCCCACGCTAAAACCATTCCATACGGGAATAAGTGCTTCGCTTAAAACGAAAGCGGGGGCTGCAATCATTGAAACACCTAAATCAGCCTTACTACAAATCGCGACACCAAGAGCGACGAATATCGTGCCAAAAAGCCATAATAATTCCGAAGATTTAGTTAATTTTTTCATAAGTATATCCTTGATTAAAGCACGCTAAATAATTAGCGTGCTTTTTTGTAAATTGTAGAAACAAAACTAAATTATTTGTTCATTTCTTCAGAAATAATGGCTATTACTTTATCGTAGCACCCACCACATCCGGTTGAACAATGAGTGGTGTTTTTAACGCTTTCAAAAACTTCTAAAAGTTTAGTTGCGTCGTTTTGTTTGTGGACTTCGTTAATTATATCGAAGAACGTCACGTTATTACATTTGCAAACGACGTAGTTTTCTTTTGATTTAACGTCAAGTGGTTTTAAGTCGCATACCACGGGCTCTTTAATTTCGGTTTTCCATAATCCGTGCAAGTTGCAGTAAGCGTAAACCGCTAGTGGTTTTTCATCAAGGATTGAAAAATTAACTTCAGGCATAGAGCCGACTTCAAGGCATTTGCGTTGACCGCCTTTATCAGTCTGAAGATATACCCATAAGATACTATGTTCTGCAATCATAGGGTGCATAACCGAGCCGATTTTAACGTTCACGATAGAGCCTTTAACTTCTACTACTGGAACGTGTTTTTCAAGGCTAGCGTCAACCGTACCCGGTTCAAGTTTACTCATTTTTTGACCGCAACAAATCATTGGAACACCTGAATCCTTTATCATACCGATTAAATTTCCACAATGTTCACAAATAAAAAATTTATTATTATCACACATATTAAGAAGTCTCCTTAGTAAAAGTTTTTAATAATTATAACATTTTACTAGATAATATTCAATACTAATCTCACTAAAAAGTGTAATTTTATTTTATTGTATTGTTATAAACTTGAAAATTTTTTAAAAACGTGATAATATGTATACATGTGTATACAATAGTTGATAAAACATAAGGAATAGGAAAAATGACAGAACAAATGCAACATTTATTAGCGATGATAGTATATATGGGCGCTGTAATAGGTATCGGTCTATATTTTTCAAAAAGGGCTAATAAAAACAGTAAGGAATACTTTTTGGGTGGAAGGTCTTTAGGCCCTTGGGTATCGGCGTTTTCAGCCGAAGCTTCGGATATGTCGGGCTGGCTACTAATGGGACTTCCGGGGCTAGCGTACTGGACGGGTATTGCTGATGCTGGTTGGACGGCTATAGGACTTTTTATTGGAACTTATTTTAACTGGCTTATCGTGTCACGTAGACTTCGTAGATATAGTGTAAAAGTTGATGCTATAACGCTTCCGGGCTTTTTCTCAAAGCGTTTCCACGAAAAAAGCAAGGTAATACTAGTTATTTCATCCTTGTTTATCACGGTGTTTTTTACCGTTTATGCAGGTCAATGCCTAGCATCTTGTGGAAAATTATTCGTTGAACTTTTCGGGCTTAATTATCACGTAATGATGATAATTGCAGCACTATTCGTTTTAGTTTATACCTTCCTTGGTGGATTTTTAGCAGAAAGTGCATCGGACTTTATGCAAGCAATCGTAATGGTTGTCACGCTAACTTTAATTTTAGTTCTAGCGTTAGTTAGCGCTGGTGGAATAGCAAACGTAGTTAAAACTACGGGTGAAATAGAGGGATTTACGTCGTTATTTAAGAGCGCAACACCAAACGAAAACGGTGGTTTTGGTCAGGCAAAAGGTTTTTCTTTCTTAAGTATCGTATCGGCACTTGCTTGGGGACTTGGTTATTTCGGTATGCCACAAGTCTTGCTACGTTTTATGGGAATAAGAAGTGAAGGTGAATTAAAGCGTTCTAGAAGAGTTGCTTGTATTTGGCTATTTATCGCTATGACGGTAGCCGTATTTATCGGTATTGTTGGTAGAAGTTTTATAGATATTTCATATTCTTCAAACGCCGAATCAGAAGCAATATTTATTGACCTTGCGACCAAGTTCTTGCCACCTATTTTAGCAGGTTTTGCCTGTGCTGGAATACTTGCAGCATCAATCAGTTCTTCTGACTCGTATCTACTTATTTCAACTTCTGCTATTGCCGAAAACATTTATCACGGAATATTTAAAAAAGACGCTAGCGATAAGCAAGTTATGTGGACTTCAAGAATAGCGATGGCAGGTATCACTATTATCGCAATGGTAATCGCTTGGGATTCTAATAGCACGATATTTGGTATTACGTCTTTTGCGTGGGCAGGCTTTGGCGCAACGTTTGGTCCGTTAATGTTATTCTCACTTTTCTGGAAAAAGACAACCTATATCGGCGCAATTTCAGGTATGGTATCGGGCGCTGCAACCGTGTTTATTTGGAAACTTTTACTTAATCCACTAGGCGGTGTTTGGGGAGTATATTGTTTACTTCCTGCATTTATCGTTTCATCACTCGTAATCTACGTGGTATCACTATTTACGAAAAAGCCAAGTGAAGAAATTGAAGAAGAATTCGATTTAGTAAAGAAAGGCGACTTTTTAGAAGCGTAAATTTATAAATGAATAAAAATTAAGGTGCGAGCAAACGGCTCGCACCTTAATTTTATTTACAAATTTCTTTTACTAAATTTCTATATATTGCGTCTGCAAATTGCATTTGACCTTCTATAGTTGGGTGAACGGCGTCGATGTCGAGTTTTTCAGTTTTACTACTACGGCAATTTACAGGTTTATCTTCGGTTGGGTAAACGTTTTCACTGTCTACTTGCGCCGATAAATGCACAAATTCTAAAAAGTCACGATATTTCGGTTCGTTAGCCCATTTTTCATACGCCTTGTTTAGTTCCATAATGTATTCGGTGTTAAAATAGGTGTCGGTGATAGGTAGTTCTGCACCGTAGGCGTTTCCGCATCCGCCGTTAATAGACCCAATAGGTGGAGCGATAATTTTAACTTTTACGTCAGGAATGTCTTTTTTAATTCTATCAACTAAAATTTTTCCTTCGTCGACTACGTATTTGCAATATTTTGGCGTAGTGTTGTTTATAGCAACGGAGCGAAGTCTTCCGTTAGCGCCAAGCAAAATGTAAACCAAATCAATTTTTTCTTCGCCAATTTTCTTTAGGTAGGTCTTGAAATTTATATCCTTACAATCTTGGTCGTAAAAAGGAGAAATAGTTTCGTTAAAATAACTAGTGTATTTAAGTGGAGTAGTGTTTCGGGCGTTTTTATAATGAGAAATCGTTCCTGAGTTTTCTAAAACGCTTTCGTTTCCAGGCAGTCTATTTAATTTAATGTAATCACGTTGAATAGTTTCAATTTGCCATAATCCGCCTTTTTCGTCTACCCAAATAGAGTGACGGTCACTATCAGATTTATCGTTATTAGTTTCTATCCAAACTGCACCAACCGTGTTAGAAGTAAATCTAGAAAATGACCATCCACCGTAGGCTTCAAGACAAACGTCGCCACATTTTTTAGTGCCAACGAATTTTAAGCAGTTAAACCCAAGTCCTTCGGGAGAGCCGTCGAACTTATTTATTCGTCTTTCAACTTCATTCGCCCAAACGCCTTCTTCACTCATAGAAGCGCCGATTACTAAAACGTTATAAGGTCTTTTAGGTTTTTTTGGTGCTACTACGAATAGAGTTGTCGTAGCAAAGCCGACACGCTTAAGATTTTGGTCGTAAACCGAAATGGAAAGCTCATGAGTTCCTTCTTCAAGTGGAGTGTATTCGAAATATCTGGGAAAATTCTTACCCTTTTCGCATTTTGCAACTATAGAGTAAATATAAGGATTTGGAGCTTTAACGACTGCTCTATAAAAGAGTTGAAAGGTGTCGCCAACGACTAAATCGTATTTTTTTGCCAAATTAATTTCAACTTTCTTCATTTTTGTACCTAATAAAATAAAATCAGTAAGATTATATATCAATAATTTTTTTTTGTAAACTACAATTAATAAATTATTGTTTAATAATATTAAAAGTTGACGAAATTTAGTAAAATTGATATAATAAAAAGGAAATGAAAGGCATAATTATAACTAATCCGTTTGAAAAAGAAAATCATCAAGCGTTAAGGCTTAAACAAGAGTTTGAAAAAAAAGGCGTTAGAGTAGAAATAATATCTAACGGTTGGGAACTTGCTACGCTTGAAACGGACAAAATACAATTTGAATTAAAAGACTTAGACTTTGCCGTGTTTTTAGATAAAAACAAATACCTATCAGACGCACTAGAAAAAAGCGGGATTAAACTTTTTAATAGTCATCAAGGGGTTAGGGTTTGTGACGACAAGGGCGAAACCTGCCTTGCTCTATCAGGAAAGGGCGTAAAAATGCCTAAAACGATATTTGCACCACTTTGCTATATTAAGGGTAGCGAGATTACGCTAGAAAACGCAAAACAAGTAGCAAGTAAATTAGGACTTCCAGTTATCGTTAAAGAAAGTTATGGCTCGCTAGGTAAAGGCGTTTATAAAGCCGATACCATAGAAGAACTTTTAGCGTTAATGCAAAAACTAATTTACGTTCCACACCTTTATCAAGAGTACTTAGGTAAAATGGTTGGCGTAGATATTAGGGTAATACTAATAGGCAAGAAAGTCGTTTGCGCTATGAAAAGAACTAATATTAGCGATTTCCGTTCAAACCTTGCTTGTGGGGGTAGTGGCGAAAAAATAGAATTATCTAAAGAGTTTTTGGCGGTGGCTGAAAGAACCGCCGAAATTTTAGACCTTGACTATTGTGGGGTGGACCTTCTTTATGGCGACGATAATTCCCCATACGTGTGCGAAGTTAATTCAAACGCTTTTTTTAAGGGCATTGAAAAAGTGACTGGCGAAAACGTTGCTGAAAAATACGCACAATATATTATCGAAAAAATAAAAAACCACCTTAACTAAGGTGGTTTTAATCTTAATAATTTAAAGCTTAAATCCATTTTATGTTCAAAATATGTACATTTTATTAAATTTATGTGCATAAATTGTACAATTTTAGTAAATATATATATGGTAGGGAAAAAAATGGATTTAGCAAAAAAACTAAAAGAACTTAGGCTTGCTGAAAAACTTACGCAACAACAATTAGCTGAAAAACTTAACGTTTCTAGGGTAAACTATACTCGATACGAAAATGGTAAGGTTAGACCAGATTATGAAACGTTAATTAAAATTGCCGAATTTTACTCCGTGTCGCTTGACGAGCTTTTTGATTTAAGGATTTAATAAAAAAACCACCTTAGTTAAGGTGGATTATTTTTTAAAAATACCTGCGCTACCGACGAAAGGGAAATAATAACCCGTTTAATAAACAGGTTAGTGCCGTACTAACCGATTCTACATCTCTTTATTAGCGACTGTGAAAACACGAGTCAAGAGCACCGTTCCACGGTTAGATAACGGTTCAA
>JAZQWW010000161.1:0-7259 GCA_045632585.1 Christensenellaceae bacterium | reverse complement strand
TTCTACGATACCACGTTTTAAGTAATCGGTGTAAGATTCTACGCCGTCTTTCTTAATAGCAATACCTTTTTCCCAACGGCAACCGAAGGTTGAGCCTGAAACGAAGGTGTCTACTTGGAAAGTCATATTTTCTTGTAAGGTGTATTCTGAAGAAGTTTCCATCCAAGGTGCTTCAACTTCAATCATACCGGTACCGTGGCAAGGTCCGTAAACGTAGTTCTTTTCATATCCAGCGTCTTTGAACATTTGTAAGAATTTCTTTGGAACAACGTCGGCTTTAATACCTGCTTTAAGGTTAGCAGTAGTCCAGTCGTGCATCTTTAAGCAGAATTCAACGATTTCTTTCTTTTCGCCTTCTGCTTTGCCCATAAACACCGGAAGACCGATAGCGGGTGAGTAGCCGTCGATTTTAGCAGAAAGGTTAAGTTGAACGATATCCTTTTCGCCGATTTGCTTATAGGTTGAACGGCTGATTGCGTGACGAGTTGAAGATTCGCTAAATACGTACATAGGTAGACCTTCGTATTCTGCGCCGTTTTCATAAATAACTCTTTGAGCAACGCCTACCATTTGAAGTTCAGTCACGCCTGGTTTTAACGCTTTAATAACTTCGTCGGTAGCAAGTTCAACGATTCTAAAACCTTCTTTTATACAAGCAAGTTCGTTTTCTGATTTGATTGAACGAAGTGCAACCATAATGTCGCTACAAATAGAAATTTCTGCTTTTGGGAAGGTATCTTTTAAGCCTTCCATAATAGGAAGAGTACATTCTACATAGCTACCAAGACCGATTTTTAAGTTTTCGCCCGTTGCGCCAACGTAGTTAAATGCGTCTTTGAAAGTGTCTGGAACTAATTCTGGATAAGCAGGGTCTGCTGATTCACGGAATTCTTTAAGTACCATTACTTTATCAATTTTACCAAAGTCTTTAGCAAAGATTGCTGATTCTGGCCCAACTAAAAGCGCTGCTTTTCCGCTTGCGCCGATAAGTACGCCTGCTCTTTCAAATAGTGGCCAAAAACCTGAAAAATATCTTGCATTTGCATAGTCGCTTTCGGTTGAAACGACTAGCATTGCGTCTAGACCTTTTTCACGTACTAGTTTTGCTGCTTTAGCAATTCTTTCTTGGTATTCATAATCTGGAATACAAATTCTGTTCATAATTATCTCCTTAATGTTATTTCATTATTTTATTTATTTTTTCTTTTAATTTTTGACTATCTTCAGGCGCTAAAATTCCCGTTTCAAAATTAAACGAGACAGTTTCGCCTTTTTTGATAAACCTTGATTGTCCACGTTCTCTACAGTAGGTAAGACCTTTATGTTCGGCAGTTGCTGGAAGTATCATACCCATTGCATCTTCGTCTTCAGTTCTAGATATCCATCTAATACCGTAGGGTAGTTGTTCTGGACGATGCGAAACGTAGCAAGAATATCCGTCGGGAAGTAGTTGCATTGTGTATGCATTTCCTTGTTCGTCAGCGTCGTAAGTGCAAGTAAACACGATTTCAGGGGCGTAAGATTGCGTTTTGCCGTCAACTTCGTTCATAATCGCTGGGTTTTCGATAAGTTTTTTCATATACGCTTTCGTTGCGGGATTGTCCGTTTCTTCGTGAACTACTATGTTTTCGGGCTTTGCCGTGTAAATTAGTTTTGCACCGTCGAAAGGACGATAGTTGATATGGCATAGATAATAATATTCTAAAGGAATATCTTTATTGTTTTTAATGTTTACGTTAATATCTAATTTAGATGCGTTTTTGTAAAGTTTTACAACGGGGCTAAATTCATAGTTTATTGCGTAAGCGCTACGTCTTTCATAAACGCCCGAAAGTCCGATATATTCGCCCTTATCGTCGCTACCTAAAACGATAAACGCCTTTTGGTATTTAGCAACTGGAAGTTCGCCGTGTGGCAAGTGATTGTCGCATTCAGCAGGGTTTCCCATAGCCGTAAGACCACAATGCATCATAAAGCAACCATAACTCGGCGTGTAATCTACTTCGCAAACGTCGGGTTCACGCCAAATAGATTTCATAACTAGGTTTTTGCCTAGAAATTCCATATCCCAAATCATTTGTCCCATATATGGAAGGAAAGTTGCATAGCCTTTGTCGTTAGAAATTTTTACGGCTTCAATCCCCGTAGAATAACGGAAAATTTCAGCCTTAAAGTCAGCGCTTTCAAACAAAACTTTTTTGTCAAAACTAAATTGTTCTTTGCATAAATATATTTTCGCTTGCATAGTTATCCCCTTTATTTTTTCAAGGTAAATACATTATATCAAACTAACGCCATTTTGTACATATATAATCTAAACTTTTTTAGCGTTTAACGAAAATTTTTCACGTATTACCAAGTAATTAGCATACAACTGCGTTCTTAAACCTAAAAAATTTAAAAAAACGCTTGCTATGGACTTATTGGTGTAGTATAATAATTACATTATTATAGAAAAACGTTTGAGCGAAAATCAGTAGGCTAAGAAACTTTGCTTTAGAGAGTCGTCAGGTGGTGCAAGACGGCGCAAAACTTTTGCTGAATTACCTTTCGTGAGTTGCTTTTCTGAAAAAAGTAGGAAAAGTCGGGATAGCCCGTTATAGCAAAAGTGTTTTCACTTACCAAGGCCGTCGTCGTGAGATTGCGGTGAATAGAGGTGGTACAGCGTATTTTCGCCCTCTTGCATATTGCAAGGTGGCGTATTTTTTTACAAGGAGTTATTATGCCAATTACAGAAGTACTTAAAAGAAACGCCGAACAGTTTGGCGGGGACGTTAGTTTAGTAGAAATTAATCCAAAACTTGAAGACAATAAAAATTTAACGTGGAAAGAATTTTCTCTCACGCAGTCGACGGCGAAGGAATCTTACCGTCACGAGATTACTTGGGAAGAATTTTATAAAAAATCCAATCGTTTTGCTAACCTTCTTCTAAAAAGGGGGGTAAAGAAAGGCGAAAAGGTTGCAATTTTGCTTATGAACTGTCTTGAGTGGTTGCCTATATACTTTGGCGTATTATCGGCAGGCGCTATCGCTGTTCCATTAAACTTTAGATACACGGGCGAAGAAATTGCATACTGCCTAGACAAAGCAGATGCAGAGCATTTAGTGTTCGGCCCCGAATTCATTGGTAGGGTTGAAAGCGTAATTAATAAATGTAAGAACGTAAAATCTTGGTTCTACGTTGGTGCGTCTTGTCCTGTCTTTGCCGAAGATTACTATCAATTAGTAGAAAACGCTGAAGACAAAGCGCCAAACGTTAAACTTGACGATTTGGATAACGCAGCAATTTATTTTTCTTCAGGCACTACGGGTTTTCCAAAAGCAATACTTCACGACCACAAGAGTTTAATGCACGCTATGAAGGTGGAACAAAACCACCACTCGCAAACTAAAGACGACGTGTTCCTTTGTATTCCACCACTTTATCATACGGGTGCTAAAATGCACTGGTTCGGTAGTTTTATGGTTGGCTCTAAAGCAGTTCTACTAAAAGGAACTGAACCTAAAGGGATAATAGACGTTGCAAGCAAGGAAAAATGCAGTATCGTTTGGCTGTTAGTTCCTTGGGCGCAAGATATTTTAGACGCTATTGAACGTGGGGATATAAATCTAAAAGACTACGATTTAAGCAAGTGGCGACTTATGCATATCGGTGCGCAACCCGTTCCACCAAGTCTAGTAAAAAGATGGCTTGATATTTTCCCAAACCATAAATACGACACCAACTACGGTTTAAGCGAATCAATAGGTCCAGGTTGCGTTCACCTTGGCGTTGAAAACGCGCGAAAGGTAGGTGCGATAGGTAAAGCGGGCTACGGCTGGCAAACGCTTATAGTTGACGAAAATAAAAACCCCGTTTCTCGTGGAGAAGTTGGCGAACTTGCAGTTAAAGGCGACGGCGTTATGAAATGCTACTATAAAGACGAAAAATCAACTAACGAAATCTTAAAAGACGGCTGGCTTTACACGGGCGATATGGCTATGGAAGACGAAGAAGGTTTTATATATCTAGTTGACCGTAAAAAAGACGTAATTATTTCGGGTGGGGAAAACATTTATCCAGTTCAGATAGAAAACTTTATAAGAAAACACGACGCAGTTAGTGACGTAGCCGTGATTGGACTTCCCGATAGGCGACTTGGTGAAATTTCGGCGGCGATTATTGAAGTTAAAAACGGATTTAATTTAACCGAAGAAGAAGTAAGCGCTTTTTGTGAAGAACTTCCAAGATACAAGCGTCCTAGAAAAATTATATTTGCTGAAGTTCCAAGAAATCCAACCGGCAAAATTGAAAAACCAAAACTAAGAAAAATGTATAACGTTGACGGACTAGTTTCGGCTCAAAACGAAATACAATAAGGAGCAAACAATGAAAAAATTAATGATAGGAAACGGTGCGATTGCACGTGGCGCTTATGAAGCGGGTGTAAAAGTTGTATCTTCTTACCCTGGAACGCCCAGCACCGAAATCACCGAAGAAATGGTTAAATACTCTGACGTTTACGTAGAGTGGGCACCAAACGAAAAGGTAGCAGGCGAAACGGCTATCGGTGCGTCTATTGCAGGCGCTAGGGCTATGAGTTGTATGAAACACGTTGGCTTAAACGTTATGGCTGACCCCGTGTTTACGGTTAGTTATATAGGTGTTAACGGCGGGCTTGTTTTTTGCGTTGCAGACGACCCTGGTATGCACTCTTCTCAAAACGAACAAGATTCACGTCACTACGCAAAAGCGTCTAAAATACCTATGCTTGAGCCTTCAAATTCCGAAGAATGTAGGGCGTTTACTAAACTTGCTTTTTCTCTTTCGGAAAAGTACGATACGCCAGTATTCGTTAGACTTACGACTAGAGTTGCGCACTCGCAAAGTTTAGTAAATATTGAAGAGCCTGAAAAAATTGAACTTAAGCCTTATGAAAAAAATATTCGTAAAAACGTAATGATGCCTGCTAACGCAATAGCAAGACACGTTGAAGTTGAAAAAAGGCAGTTAGCGTTATCTTATGATGCGTCTACTATGGAAATCAACAAAGTTATTGATAACGGCAAAAAAGTTGGAGTAATTACTTCGGGTATTTGCTACGAATATGCAAAAGAAGCGTTAGGCGACAAGGTTAACTATCTTAAACTCGGTATGGTTTATCCACTTTCTGAAAAACTAGTTAAAGATTTTTGCTCTAGCGTAGATACGGTGTATATTATTGAAGAATTAGACCCGTTTATCGAAGAATTCGTTAGGGGGCTTGGAATAGTAGTTAAAGGAAAGGAAGAATTTACTCTACTTGGCGAATATAACCAAAATATGATAAAAAAAGTCGTTCTTGGCGAAACGGTAGATGCTTACGAAACTAAAAACTTGCCTATGCGTCCACCCGTTATGTGCGTGGGTTGTCCACATAGGGGAACTTTCTACGTTCTTTCAAAACTCGGTTTAACGGTGTCTGGCGATATAGGTTGCTATACTTTAGGTGCAGTTAATCCACTTTCAAGCGTTGATACGACTATTTGTATGGGTGCGTCGATTAGCGCTGCGCACGGTATGGCAAAGGCTAGGGGCGAAGAGTTTAATAAAAAATTAGTTTCGGTTATCGGCGATTCTACGTTTATGCACTCTGGAATTACAGGACTTATCGATATAGTTTACAATAAAGGAAACAATACCGTAATAATTTTAGATAACTCGATTACGGGTATGACCGGTCACCAACAAAACCCAACTACGGGTATGACTATTAGAAACGAGCCAACTAAAGCAGTTGATTTAGTTGCGCTTTGCAAAGCCGTTGGCGTTGATAGAGTAAGGGTTGAAGACCCGTTTGACGTTAAGGGTTTTGAAAAGGCTGTAAAAGAAGAATTAAGCGTTAACGAGCCGTCGGTTATTATCGCAAAAAGACCTTGCGCACTTCTTAAGGGTGTTAAGTATACGGGTAAATGCGTGGTTGACGCAGAAAAATGCCGTTCTTGTAAAATGTGTATGAAACTAGGTTGTCCTGCTATTTCGTTCGTAGACGGCAAGGCAAAAATTGATGAAACTCAATGCAACGGTTGTGGACTTTGCACCAAAGTTTGTCCGTTTAATGCAATCGTTAAGGAGGATTAATATGACTAAAAACATAATGATAGTAGGCGTTGGCGGTCAAGGCACCTTGCTTGCTAGTAGAATTTTAGGTGGCGTAGCAATAAAACTTGGCTACGACGTAAAGGTTAGTGAAGTTCACGGTATGAGCCAACGTGGTGGTAGTGTTGTCACTTACGTTAAGTACGGCAAGGAAGTTGCGTCGCCCATAATCGATAAGGGCGAAGCCGATATTATTTTAGCGTTTGAGCGTTTAGAAGCGTTAAGGGCGTTGCCGTTTCTAAAAAAAGGCGGAAAAGTTATATTAAACGATAGGGCGATTTCGCCTATGCCTGTTATAACGGGAGTAGCCGAATATCCAAAGGGCGCAGTAGAAACGCTTTCTGAAAAAGCAGAAGTTATTGCGCTAGACGCTATGCAGTTAAGTCAAAAACTAGGTTCAACCAAAGCGGTAAACGTTGTTTTAATAGGCGTTCTTGCTAAAAATATGGGAATTGATAAAGAAATTTGGCTTGAAGTAATAAAAAATACCGTTCCTGAAAAATTCCTAGAACTAAACCTAAACGCATTTGAAAGTGGGTATAACTACAATGAGTAATTTAGAAAAACAAAAGTCTAGTAGATTAAAAGAAATTCTAATAGCAATTTACCTTATCGTTGCTATACTTTCGTTCGTAATAGTTTTGATAATACCTACGACTAGGGCTGAATTTTCTAGACTTTCAACGAATAGTCCGTATATTATGGGTTTTATAAAGTTTGCGCTACTTGCAACTGCTGGTGAACTAATTGCAGGCTTTATAGTAAACGGCGAAGCAACCGTGCCTGTTAAGGTGGTTTGGCGATTTATCATTTGGGGCTTTATCGGAGTTTGGATAACCTTTATGATGGGCGTTTTCAAAACTGCCGTTATAGGTATGGGGCTTGGCGGAGAAAGTAAATTCTTTAGAGCCTTCTTTATAAGCCTTATAATGAACACCACTTTTGGTCCAACCTTTATGGCTATTCACAAATGCACGGACAAATTCCTTGAACTTAGAACAAGAAAGGAAAAAGCAAATCTAACTGCCGTAGTTAAGGCTATCGACTGGTCAAACTTCTTTTCGTTTACTTTGCTTAAAACCGTTCCTTTATTTTGGATACCTGCGCATACGATTACTTTCTTACTACCGTCGCAATATC
>JAZQWW010000160.1:0-8415 GCA_045632585.1 Christensenellaceae bacterium | reverse complement strand
CACGAGTATTACGTTTTAGACAATCCTACCGTTTCGGATAAAGAATACGACACGTTGTACGACGAACTAGTGCGTTTAGAAAAACAAACGGGGGAAGTTCTTTTCAATTCGCCGACAAGACGTGTCGGTGGAGAACCCATTTCGGCATTTAAAAAGCATAATCACGTAGCAAGGCTTTATAGCCTTGATAAAGCGACTACCGAAGACGAGATTTTGGCGTTTATAAAAAGAATAAATAAAACCGAGACCGTATCTGAATTTACCGTCGAATACAAGTTTGACGGGCTTACCGTTTGTTTAACGTACGATGGTGGAAAATTCGTTCGTGCGACCACACGTGGAAACGGTGTGACGGGCGAAGACGTGACGGCGCAGGTTTTAACTATAAAAAGTTTTCCACTAGAGATTGAATATAAGGGTTTAATTGAAGTTCAAGGCGAAGCCATAATTAGATTATCCGTTTTAGAAGAATATAATAAAACGGCAACTGAACAACTTAAAAACGCAAGGAACGCCGTTGCTGGCGCTATAAGAAACCTTGACCCGAAAATCACCGAAAAAAGAAAGCCCGAGATTATGTTTTATAACGTAAATTATATGGCGGACGGCGAACTAAAATCTCAAACGGAGTGCGTTGAATTTTTAAGAAAACAAGGCTTTAAGGTGCATCCTTATTTAAGGGTTTGTAAAAATCAAACCGAACTTTTCGATTGCTTAAAAGAGATTGAAAACCAAAGGAAAAATCTAGATATTTTAACCGACGGCGCAGTAATAAAAATCAACGATTTTTCAGTTAGAGAAAACCTAGGGTTTACGGATAAATTTCCAAGATGGGCAATAGCCTTTAAGTTTGAAGCCGAAGAAGTGACTACAATGCTAAAAGACGTTATTTGGCAGGTAGGAAGAACGGGAAAACTCACCCCGTTAGGGCTTGTTGAGCCCGTTGAACTTGCCGGTGCAACGGTAAGAAAGGCAACGCTTAATAACTACGGCGATTTGATTAGAAAAGGCGTAAAAATTAATGCTAGAGTTTTAATTAGAAGAAGCAATGAAGTAATTCCTGAAATACTTGGAACTACCGAAGTTTACGAAAATTCAACGGACGTGGTAAAGCCTGAAATTTGTCCTTACTGCGCTACTAATTTAATTGAAAACGGCGCAAATATTTTTTGTCCTAATATTCATTGCAGACCTAGGGTGGTTGCAAGGCTAACTAACTTTGCAAGTAAAAACGGCGTTGATATAGAAGGCTTTTCAGAAATGACAGCAGGGCTTATTTACGATAAGTTGGGCGTTGAAACTTTTGACGGGATTTATAAACTTAAAAAAGAACAACTTCTAACGCTTGAT
Source organism: Christensenellaceae bacterium (assembly GCA_045632585.1). GTDB lineage: Bacteria > Bacillota > Clostridia > Christensenellales > Borkfalkiaceae > UBA1259. The sequence continues at coordinate 7,065 of JAZQWW010000160.1, read as the reverse complement.
GGCTTTAAGCAAGCCAAATGCGATAATTTACTTTCGGCAATAGAAAAATCAAAAGACGTAGAGTTTAGCAATTTTATATACGCTTTAGGTATTGATAACGTAGGTAAGAAAACGGCAAAAGATTTAGCCAAGACGTATAAAACTCTAGACGCACTAAGAAATGCAAATAGAGAAAGTTTGCTAACTATCGAAGACGTTGGCGAAATCGTTGCCGATAGTATAATTGAATATTTTAAGGACGAAAACAAAATAAAAGAAATAGACGAGTTATTATCTCTTGGCGTAGTAATAAAGGAGCAAGAGCGAACTACTTTAGGCAACGTTTTTGTTGGTGAAAAGGTAGTTTTAACTGGTTCTCTTACAGATTTCACAAGGGACGAAGCGGGTAAAATTATAGAAAACTTCGGTGGGACGATAGTTTCTTCCGTTTCAAAGAATACGACTTTAGTCTTGGCGGGCGAAAACGCTGGAAGTAAACTCGATAAAGCAAAAGCCCTAGGCGTAAAAATTATTGACGAAGAAACTTTTAAAAATTTAATAAAAACTTGATTAAATAATTTATTTATGATAAAATAAATTAAATATACTAGGAGAAAAATTTATATGCTCAGTATGACCGGCTACGGTAGGGCTGAATACCAAAAAGACGGAATAAATCTCGTCGTAGAAATAAAAACGGTAAACAACCGTAATTTAGACTTTAATTCAAAAACGCCAAGGCTGTTTTTAGCGTTTGACGATAAAATTAGAAAAATCGTATCAAGTTATATACTTCGTGGAAGAGTTGATATGTTTATTAACTTTTCTGACGCAAGGGAAAAACCCGTTAAACTTGACCTAAATCTAGAAAAAGCCAAAGAATATTATAAAATAAGCAATACTATTGCCGAAAATTTGGGGCTTGATAACGACTGTACCGTTTCGCAAATTATGCGACTTCCGGACGTTGTGACCGATAATTCTATAGCAAGCGGAGAAGAGTTTGAAGAAATAATTTTAAGCACCGTAAAATCGGCGTGTGAAAATCTTAACGCAATGAGAAAGATTGAAGGCGAAAGACTTTTAGAAGACGTGCTTTCTCGTATGGATACAATCGAAAACTTGCGTGGCGAAATTAAGGAGCGTGCGCCGTTAGTCGTTAAAGAACACACCGAAAAATTAACCGAAAGAATTAAAGTCGCACTAGGTGAAGTAAATTACGACGAATCAAGACTTCTAAACGAAGTAGCGTTTTATACCGATAGGGTTAATATAGACGAAGAATTAACTAGATTATCTTCGCATATTATGCAATTTAGAAAAATAGTTAGTAGCGAAGGTGCTGGTAAAAAACTTGATTTTTTAATGCAAGAATTTAACCGTGAAACCAACACCATTTGTTCGAAATCTAACGACGTAAAAGTGACCGAACTTGCGCTATCACTAAAAAACGAAATAGAAAAAGTAAGAGAACAAGTACAAAACATTGAGTAGTATGAAAAACGTTTTATTAGTAATATCAGGACCGTCCGGTGTAGGAAAAGGCACGGTGGCAGACCAACTTTGCAAAAACAACCAAAACGTAGAATTAAGCATATCTTGCACCACGAGAAAAAAACGTGCAGGCGAAATTGACGGAGTGCATTATTTTTTCATTTCCAAAGAAGAATTTGAAAAAAAGATACAAGAAAACGGATTATTAGAATATTCAAAGCACTTTGAAAACTATTACGGAACGCCAAAAGATTTCGTTCAAAAAAAACTTGAAAAAAGCGACGTGGTTTTAGAAATAGACGTAAACGGTGGACTAAACGTAAAAAAGGTTTTTCCAGAAACCGTGCTTATTATGATACTTCCACCTTCGACGGAAGAATTAAAAAATAGGCTTGTAAAACGCCATACTGAAACCGAAGAACAAATTGAACTTCGTATGCAAAGAATTAAATACGAACTTGCTCAGCAAGAGTTTTACGATTACGCAGTAGTTAATAACAGCGTTAATGAAACGGTAAAAGAAATAGAAAAAATAATTGAAATTGAAAAAAGTAAAAAGTAAGTTTTTATAGGAGATAAATATGATACATAAACCACCAATCGACGAATTAGCAAACAAGATAGGTTCAAAGTATGCACTTTGCGTATTAGCAAGTAAACGTGCTAGACAACTTATGGAACAAGCGCAAAATCAAGGCTATTCAGAACTACCTTCAGGCGAAAAACCGTTGTCGGTTGCCGCACAAGAAATTTACGACGGCAAATTAGTATCGTCAAACGACTAATTCTCTTAGCGTGTTTTGCAACTTTTGCCAAACACGTTAATTTTTTAAGCGTAGATGATTGCAGAAGTTATAGTAGATATAGCCCACGCGGAAGTGGACAAAATATTCGATTATTATTTCGACGACTGCCGAATTACTTTCGGTAGTCGAGTTGTCGTGCCTTTTGGAAGGACGTTTGTAGAAGGAATAGTAATAGGTATAAAAGAAACTACCGATTGTCCACCCGAAAGACTAAAATCTATTAGTAGACTTCTTGAAGAAATGCCTGCGCTAACGCCCGAACTACTAGAACTCTCAAAATACATAACCGATACTTGTTTCGTTTCGAGAGCGTCGTCACTTAGACTTTTTCTTCCTACCGAAATGCGAAAAGGCAGGGTAAGAGAGCAATTCGTTAAATTATTATTGCTTAATTGTGACGTTGATAGCGTAGTTGAAGGGCTTAATAAAAACGCAAAAAAGCAAAAAGATTTACTTTTAAGGCTTAAGGAAGGTGATAGGCTTTTAGTTTCCGAAATGAACAAAACTTTCGGTACGTCTGCAGTAAACGGGCTTATAACCAAGGGCTATGTAAAGGTAATTTCCGAAAAGAATTTTAGAGCGCCTTATAAAGATTTAATAGGCGAGAATAAAAAGATAGACCTAACGCCTAAACAAAAGTTAGCCGTTCAAAGCATAAAACAAAGCGAGAATAACGTAAGTTTACTTTTCGGCGTGACGGGTTCGGGTAAAACCGAAGTCTATCTAAACCTAATTGAAAGTACCATAAACAGTGGAAAAACTGCAATAATGTTAGTTCCTGAGATATCGCTTACCCCACAAATGCTACGTCAACTTCGTGCTAGGTTTTCATCGTCTGCCGCAATACTTCATAGTGGACTTTCGGCTGGCGAAAAGTTTGACGAGTGGTGGAGACTTCGTACGGGCGAGGCAAAGATTGCAATAGGCGCAAGAAGCGCCGTTTTCGCACCACTTAGCGATTTAGGACTTATAATAATAGACGAAGAACACGACGGTAGTTATAAAAGCGAATCTTCGCCGAGATATTTAACTCACGATGTTGCCTTAAAAAGAGCCGAAATTAGTGGCGCTAAAGTAGTTTTAGGTAGCGCAACCCCTTCGGTTGAAACCTACTTAAAAGCAAATAACGGGGAGTATAATTTAGTAGAACTTCCCGATAGAGTAAATAAAAAACCGCTTCCTGATATTGAAATCGTGGATATGCGTAAAGAAATTAGGCACGGTAATAATTCGCCTTTTTCTTCGGCGCTAAAGTCAGAAATTGAAGATTGTTTAGCAAACGGCAATCAAGCAATGATATTTCTAAACCAACGTGGATATTCAAAAACGGTAATTTGTACCGAGTGTGGTCACGTTCAAAAGTGCAGTTCTTGCGACGTTTCGCTAACGTATCATAAAGAAGACGAATCGCTACTTTGTCATTATTGTGGCGCTAAATACAAAATGATAGAAGCGTGTACCGAGTGTGGTAGTGTGTACCTAAAACACGGTGGTTATGGAACCGAGCGTGTGGTGTACGAACTTAAAAAACTTTTTCCAACGGCTAGAATTCTTCGAATGGATAGAGATACCACGCAAAATAAAGAAGGACATTTTAAGATATTAAATGAATTTCATAATAAAAACGCCGATATACTAGTTGGAACTCAAATGATAGCAAAAGGTCACGATTTTCCTTCAGTCACTTTAGTTGGAATACTTGACGCTGATATGAGTTTACATTTTTCGGACTATCGTAGCAACGAAAGAACTTTTCAACTAATAACTCAAGTTGCGGGACGTAGCGGTAGGGCGGAAGAGAGTGGAAAGGTTATACTTCAAACCTATTCGCCCGAAAACGATATACTAAAATACGCTATATCATACGATTATAACGCATTTTTTAAGCACGAAATATCCATAAGAAAAGCAACGGCGTTCCCACCGTACACCGACATTTTAAGAACTTTAATTGTCGGCGAAGACGAAGAAACGGTTGTAAACGCAACCAAGGCAATTTTTAATGAACTAAGCGAAATTAGAAAAGAAAACGCTAGTAAATTTAGGTTTTTCGGGTGTATGAAATCGCCCATTAAAAGACTTCAAGGGAAGTTTAGATATCAAGTTTTAATGCGAATTAACGCAAACGATTTAGAGTTAAAAAACAAGATTTTTTATTCCGTAAATAAATATAACGGTAAAAGCGTTAGCGTTTATTTAGAAAACAATCCAAGTAATTTAAGTTAAGGGTAAATTATGGCAATTAGAAATATAGTACAAATAGGCGACCCAGTTTTAAGAAAAAGAAGTTTTGAAGTGACCGACTTTGGCGCAAAAACTCACGAACTTTTAGACGATATGAAACAAACTTTAATAAAGTCTGAAGGCGTTGGGCTTGCCGCCGTTCAAGTAGGCGTGTTAAGACGCATTTTTATACTTTTAATAGAAGGCAAATATTACGAGTGTATAAACCCGCAAATCATCTCTCAAAGTGGAAGAAAGATGGAAAACGAAGCTTGTCTATCGGTTAAGGGTAAATACGGTCTAGTTGAAAGACCTACTAGCGTCGTATTAAAAGCGCAAGACAGATTTGGAAAAGAATTTACGCTTAAGGCGAAAGGGTTTTTAGCGAAAGCCGTTTGCCACGAATACGACCATTTAAACGGAACGCTTTACGTTGACAAGGCTATAGAAGTGTTGGAGGACTGATGCTTAAGGTAGTATTTTTAGGTACGCCGGATTTTTCCGTAAAACCATTAGAAAGTTTATATAGAAAAGAAAACGTAGAGATAATAGGCGTAGTTTGCAATAAAGACAAGCCCGTTGGTAGAAAGCGTATTATCACCCCGCCACCAGTTAAGCAAAAGGCGTTAGAACTTGGGCTTAAAGTTTTTCAATACGATAAAATAAAAATTGAAGGGGTAGAAGACTTAAAAGCGCTTAAACCAGACTTGATGGTCACTTGTGCGTTCGGGCAAATTTTATCCCAAGAGATACTTGATATCGCACCGTTTGGCGTAATTAACGTGCATGCGTCGCTACTTCCGAAATATAGGGGAGCGTCGCCTATTCAAGCCTGCTTGCTTGCAGGGGATAAAGAAACGGGCGTGACTATTATGAAAACGGATATAGGCATAGATACGGGCGATATTATCTATCAAGAAAAGATAGATATTACGGTTGGCGACGACGCAGGCTCACTATTTGAGAAACTTTCGGTGCTTGGTGCAAACGCCTTAAGCGTAGCCATTGATAAGATTATAGACGGTACGGCAAAATTAACTAAACAAGGCGAAAATTACAGTTTAACTAAAATGGTTAAAAAAGAAGATGCATTTGTTGATTTTAGTAAAACTGCAGAAGAAGTTATAAATCAAATAAGAGCGTATAGTCCTTTCCCAACGGCTTATACCTTACTTAACGGCGAACCGTTTAAGATTTATAAGGCTGAAATTTGTGATTTAGAAGGAAAAGCCGGTACGGTAATAGAAAGTGGCAAAAATTTAGTGGTTGCTTGCGCTAAAAAATCCGTTAAACTTTTAATCGTTCAAAAATTCGGCGGTAAGGTAATGCAAGTGGCTGATTTTCTTCGTGGAAACGCAATAAACCTCGGAACGGAACTAGGTAAATGATAAACTACTTTTACGATTGCTACTGCATATTAAATAAAGTTTATAGTGATAAGACCTATCTTAAGCAAGCAATATCAGACACGATTATTGAAGAAAAAAATCGTGCATTAACTATAAAGACCGTTTACGGCGTAATAGAAAAGGATATCGAGTTGTCGTATTACCTTAAATGCTTGACGGACAAGTCGCCTAAACTTGCCATTAGAACTATTCTAAAGATTGCTATTTACGCTATAAAATATTTAGATAAAAAACCTTACGCCGTCACCGAAAGTGCCGTAGAATTAACCAAAAAACTAGGGAAAAAAGGTGCTAGTGGGTTTGTAAACGCAGTTCTTAGGAATTTTTTAAGAAAGGAAATTCAACTTCCAAACGAGCAAATACAAAACCTTTCAATTAAGTATTCTTATCCCGACTTTGCAGTTAAACTTTTAATTAATGATTACGGTGCTGAACGTGCTGAAAAGATTATGGGCGCTGAAAATCCAAGCACCTGCGTTTCATTTTTCGATATAGACGGCGAAAAATACTTAAAAGAAAAGGGTGTAAATTACACGAAAACCCCGTATGAGAACGTATTTTTCGTTAAAAACTTCGTTCGTGACGAAGGTTTTAATCAAGGTTTATACACTTTTCAATCAATAGGCTCGGTTGCAATTTGTGACGGCGTTGAGCCTTGCGAAAGTATTTTAGACTGTTGTTCTGCGCCGGGTGGAAAAAGCGTTAGACTGTCTTATAAATGCAAAAACGTTTACGCTAGCGAACTACACGAACATAGGGTAAATTTAATAAATTCATACGCAAAGCGTATGAAAAGAGAAAATATTAGCGTATCTTGTGCCGACGCAACTATATATAACCTTGAATTTAACGAAAAATTTGACGCTGTTTTATGCGACGCACCGTGTAGTGGCCTTGGCGTTGTTGGCGATAATCCCGATATAAAACTTAATAGGGAAGAAAGTTCTATTTTAGAACTTAACGATATTCAACTTAAAATACTTAATAACGTTAGTAAATACGTTAAGGTGGGTGGAAATTTATATTATTCAACATGTTCGGTATTAAAAAGCGAAAATATAGAAATCGTTAAAAAGTTTATTAGTAAAAACCAAAATTTTGAAATCGTGCCTGTAAAATCAAAGATAAATTGCACTGAAATTAACGGTACGCTT
>JAZQWW010000159.1:0-39261 GCA_045632585.1 Christensenellaceae bacterium | reverse complement strand
CCTTGGCTCACAGAACGACATGGCTACGATCCGACTTCTCTTTTCTCACAGAAAAACAAAAAACAAGATTTTTGATTTCAAAAAATTTGAAATTTTCAAAAAAGGGGGTTTTATAATGCCATATTTTTTTGACGAAGATACAAGCAAAATTGACGCGGATAATTATATAGGCGCAAAATTGGCCACACAATTTCAAGCCATGAAAGCTTATGTGGACGCGACAATAGCCGGAATCACTAAAGGGCTTGTGAGTTCTGATTTTTGGATTGGTGAAATAGAATACGATTCCTATTACACTTTGAACCAGGACGACGAACATATGTTTCAAATGAATTTTACGACTGGTACAAATAATAAGCCTATTGGAATCGTTGGATTTGATACGCAAGGAATTAGGTGTGGTGTATCACGTTTGTTTTTAACGGAAAATGACGGTTATTACACCGTTAACATTGTCGTCACAAACCACGCAAACGGCGGATCGGCGCAAGTTAAACCAAAAGTAACACTTTTATATATGCGAACAGATAGAGAGTAAGCGGAGGTGGTAACTATGCCTTATGGATTTAATGACGATAGAAGTAAAGCGGATTTTGATTTAAACGCGTTGAAACGTGAAATCTTAAGAGAAGTTGAAGGAATGATAGAAGAAGCAATAGAAGACCTTCCGTCTTCAAGCGTTGAAATACTAACATCAACAAAGACAACAACGTTCACAATGCCGGCCGGTACAACAAGTGAAGAAAAAATAGTAACGTTCAATTTACCATATACCGGACGTACTCATAAAGTTATAGGCGCGGACATTTCGGCAACTAGTGATTCAAATTATTTATGTTCAGCGCCACATATTAGCGGTAGCGGAAATAATTTTAGTGTTAGGACTATTGTTCTTAATAAATTAATTTCGTATAACTACGAAGTAGTTACACCGGCGTATGTGGGTTATCCAAGCGATAGTATAACGTTAACAGTCAAATTATATTACATTGATACCGATTAACCAGGTGGCGCGGATGGATAGAAAAGAAGAATTATTAAAAGCAATCGAGAACGACCCGACGTTGGTCCCGATCATAGACGACATGGTTTACTTAGAAGGCCAGTTGGAAGAACTTCGTAAGTTACCAAAAATCAAGGTACACCCGAAGGACCCAGGAAAGCAGAAAGCCACACCGGCGGCAAAGCTATATAAAGAATATTTGCAACAGTACGTAAACGTTGTGAAGATTCTGTTAAGAGCCACCGGCGCAGACGAAGCGGACGAAGAAAGCCCGTTACGTAAGTGGTTCAATTATAACTTGAAAGACAGTTGATTTTATGTTGATTCAAGAAAAGACAATATGGACGCCCGACAATAGTTTTTTACTAGAGTACCGGGCGAAAGCCGAAACCGGTGAAATCATAATAGGACAAGAACTTTGGATGGAACTTGACAACCTAGCGGAAGACTTCTTAGACGACCGTTACATTTTCGATAGGGCGGACGCACTTCTAAGAATGAACTTTATGGAAAATTGCGTTAGGTTGACAAAAAGCCCTTATTATAACAAACCTATGGTCCTAATGTTGTGGCAAAAAGCCTTTATAGAAGCCTTTTATTCTTTCAAAATGGCGAAAGAATCTAAGGAAATGAAAATGTGGATTGACCGTTTTAAGAAAACCCTCTTACTTATAGCCCGGAAAAACACGAAAAGCGAAACTTCGTCCGGTTTGGCCGAAGCGGAACTTTTCGTAGGAAATTCCGGCGCGGACATTGTGGCAAGTTCAAACGACGACGCCCAGGCTTCAATTGTGTTCGACGCAATCGACACAATGCGACAATTAATAGATCCGAAAGACCTGGACAGTAAGAGAAACCAACGGTTCATTCTTAATAAAGTCAATAACACGAAGATATTCAAGTTATCAGACCGAACCAGGAATAAGGAAGGCCGTAACATAGATTTCGCGATTTTGGACGAAATGCACGAAATGAAGGACAACGTAATAGGTAAGTCCATAGAACAATCCCAGTCGTTAAAGAACAACCCGAAATTTATAGGTATCACAACGGAAGGTTTTGTGATAGACGGTTATTTGGACGAAGAATTGAAAAAGGCCCGCGCGGTTATTAACCGTGAAGACCCGGACGACCCGGCGGCGGAAAGATTCTTACCGTGGCTTTATACCCAGGATTCCGAAATGGAAGTGTGGACCGGAAACCGTGAAAACCGTCTATGGATGAAATCGAACCCGACGTTAGGCATTGTGAAGAAATGGGACTACCTGGAAGAACAAGTAGCCGTAGCAAGAAAAAGCAAGGCGGACCGTATTTTTGTACTTTCAAAGGATTTTAACATTAAGCAAAACGCCGCGGAAGCGTGGTTAAACCTAGAAGACTATTCCTATTCGAACGTTTACGATTTGGAAGACTTCCGCGGATCCTTCGCAATTGGCGCGGTAGACCTTGCCGAAACTACCGACCTATGCGCGGCAAAGATTTTGTTAATGCGTAAAGGTGACGACCGCAAATACATTTACAGTCATTACTTTATGCCGGAAAGCAAGTTGGAAGAATCCGAAGACAAAAACGCCGGCGCAAATTATAAAGAGTGGGCGGCGGATGGTTATATAACCATTACGGAAGGAAACGACGTTGATTTAAGCCGCGTCGCGGACTGGTTTTATAGCCTTTACACAGAACACAATATTAAACTTTGGAAATGTGGTTACGACCAAAAGTTTAGTAAGGACTGGTTAAACCGTATGAATTATTACGGTTGGCAGAAAAGCGGCGGAGACGAAAGCGACTTAATATTAATTTGGCAAAACGCCCAAACATTAAGTAACGCTATTAAGTTAGCGGAAGCAGACTTTAAACACGAATTAATCTATTACAACGACAACCCGGTAGACCGTTGGTGTTTTGGAAACGCCGGAATACAAGTTGATAAAGTTGGAATGGCGTTAATTGTGAAGATGGAAGAAAAAAAGCGAATCGACGGCGCGGTAGCGCTTGCGATAGCTTACGAAACTTATAGACGTTATAGGACAGATTATAGAACTTTGGTAGAACGATAGGAGGTAGTAACGTGAGTTGGTTAAGTGATTTATTGAAGAAAGGACCAAAAGAACGAAAGTTTGCCCCGACTTTCAACGGCTTTACGCCTATTTTTAGTCAGTTCGGAACGAACATTTACGCTTCGGACGTGGTACAACAAGCGTTAAAGTGTATCGTGGACGAAATGAAGAAACTTAATCCAACCCACGTTCGCTATACAAACAACGACCCAGTCCCGGTTAAAAGTTCAATCCAGGACGTTTTAAGCAATCCAAACCCGTTAATGACTACTTCGGAATTTATTGAAAAAACTATGTGGTTGTTATTACTCAACTATAACGCCTTTATCATTCCGACGTATTACAAATGGACGGACAAAAAGACGGGAGAAAAGAAAAGGTATTACGAAGCGTTATATCCTATTAAGCCTTCGGAAGTGGATTTTATCGAAGACGCGTCCGGAAGGTTATTCGTACATTTTATGTTTGAAAATGCTTACCAAACAACGATTCCTTACGACGATGTAATTCACATAAAATACAACTTTTCAGTTAACGAATATATGGGCGGGGACTGGGCCGGTCAACCGGATCATAGACCGTTATTAGATACGCTAGACCTTAATTACACTTTACTTCAAGGCATAGCGAAAGCCATGAAAGCGTCCTACGCCGTTAATGGAATCGTAAAGTATAAAACTATGATGGACGACGGTAAGACGGAAGCCGCTTTACAAGCGTTAGAACAAAAATTACAAAATAACGAAAGTGGATTCCTACCGTTAGATATTACGGCGGATTTTATGCCATTAGAACGACGTGTGAACCTGGTGGACGAACCAACTTTAAAATTTATAGACGAAAAGATTTTAAGAAATTGGGGTGTACCACTTGCAATATTAAAAGGCGATTATACAAAAGAACAATATCAAGCCTTTTACCAAAAGACGCTTGAACCGTTAATTATTTCGATTTCCCAGGCGTTCACTAAAAAGGTATTCACCAGTCGCGAAAGAGCGTTTGGAAACCGGATTGAATTTTACCCGGAAGCCTTAATATTTATGACGATTGACCAAACGTTAGAAATGATTAAGGAATTAAGCCCGACCGGATCACTTTTTGAGAATGAAAAGCGTGTGGCGTTAGGTTTACGGCCACTTCCGGAATTAGAGGGAAAGCGTTATATGTCCCTTAACTGGATTGACGCCAATAACGCGGCGGAATATCAGATTGGGAAGGACGCAAACGTAAACGTTGACATTGTGGACGAAGAAAAAGAAGAGGTATAAGAGTATGAGCGATTTTGAAGCACCGGAAAGCCGGAACGAAGCAATTTTACAAAACATTTTAGGCGCGGAAAATAATTTGGTTCCGCCACAAAGTAGAATCGAAACACTTTTACAGTTATTACTTAAAGAGTTGGGCGGCGGTGGCGACGTGGCCACGCCGGAAATTGGTTATAAGATTTTAAACAAGCAAAACATAGCCATTTCACATTCAAGTAACAGTAGAGCAAATTACAACGCTTATTTAATTCTTACACAAATAGGTATCGTATACGTGAAAGTGGTTGAAGGGAACGTTACGGCGTCGAATTTAGCCGGTTATACATACACCGTAAGCGGAACCGTAACAAATAACACCGTAAACATTAATTTGGGTTATGCCTGGAACGTCGGCGTGATTATTCCGGTTTTAGGTGATTACGTAGAAAGCGTAAGTTTCAGCTAAAGGAGGTTTTGAAAATGAAGAAAAATGAACTAGAACGCCGTTCGTATAATTTTGAGGTTCGAGCCGAAACCAACGATAGCGGCGAAAAGATTATAACGGGACGGCCGATTGTATACGGAAGCCGAACGAACCTAGGTTGGTTCGACGAAATTATAGAACCGGGAGCATTAAACGGCGCAGACTTAACAGACGTTCGTTTTCTAGTGAATCATGACACGCGAATGATTCCACTTGCACGAAGCCGCCGCAATAATGGAAATTCCACTATGATGTTAACCGCGGATGATTTGGGATTAAATTTAGATTTTGTAAAACTGGACGTTGAAAATAACACAACGTCACGTTCCCTTTATAGTGCCGTAGAACGTCGAGACCTGGACGGAATGTCCTTTATGTTTGCCGTTGACGGGGAAGAATGGGAAGACCTGGAAAGTGACCACCCAACCCGCCATATTACGAAAATTAGTTCAGTCGTGGAAGTGTCCGCCGTTACTTTTCCGGCGTACGAAGCCACTGAAATATATGCACGTAGTAAAGAAGCGTTGGAGAATGCGAAACGGGAGTTGGAGAACGCCCGCAAACGTGCGAAAGACCCGTTGGAGAACGGGAACGGAACAACAGAACTAGAGTTGGCAAAAGCAAAACTTGAATTTATGAAAACCTTATAAAATTAGGAGGTAAACGAAATGAGAAAAGCAATTTTAGAAAAACGTTTAGCGCGCTTACGTGAAAAATTAGCAAAGTTAACCGAACGCGCGAACGCGTCCCAGGACGTGAACGAAGTTAGAAGCCTTACGGAAGATTTGGCAGAATTAAAAGCCGAAATTTCGGAAGCGGAAGAAGAAATTAGAGCAATTGACGCGGAAGAAGCCGCAAAGGAAGCCGGCAACCAGGACCCTAACCAGGACCCTAACCAGGAACCGGAAGCACGTTCCCAGGTTCCGGCGGGCGCTACACTGGTGAATCCTTTAAACAAGGGCCACTTTACCCAGTCTACCGGCATGACCGGAACACGTGAGAACGACGACCAGTTTAACACTATGGAATACCGTAAAGCGTTCATGAGATACGCGCAGACGGGCGAAGCAATTCCAACAAACCTTTATCAGCGTGACGGCGTACCGGCAAGCACCAACACGTTAGGCGCTACCATTCCGACAACCGTATTAAACGAATTTATTAACGAAATTCGTTTGGTTTATGGAAATTTGTATGCAAAAGTTAGAAAGTTGAACATTCCAGGCGCGGTTAAAGTTCCTATTGCGGAATTACAAGCGACATTTAAGTGGATCAATGAAACAACCGTTTCCCCACGCCAGGACGCCGGAGAAATCAACGATTTTGTAATGTTCGAATATAACATGGCGGAAATCAGAGTTGCACAGACTTTACTTTCTTCCATCGTTACCATTGACCTTTTCGAACGTGAAATTGTAAGAATCATGTTAAAAGCGTATTTACGCGCGATGGACACCGCAATTGTAAATGGAACCGGTAACGGTCAGATGTTGGGTATTCTTAACGACCCGCGCGTTATGAATCAGACCAATAACATTATCACAATGAGCGCGTCCGATATTAACAATTGGACGGCATGGAGAAAGAAATTCTTTGCTAAGTTGCCATTAGGTTATAGAGCCGGTGAGTTTATTTTCCCACTTGCTACCGTTGACGCGTACCTGGAGACAATGGCGGACGCTAACAACAATCCAATCTTTAAACAGTCTACCGGGCTAGAGGTTATGGACGGGGACGCAAGAGACCCACGCGGACGTTTCTTTGGACGTGAAATTAGTTTGGTTGAGCCGGATATTATTCCGGATTTTGATTCCGCTTCTAGCGGTGACGTTATCGGAATCTTTTGGCAACCGGACGAATACGCGATTAACACCAATATGCAATTTGGAATGCGTCGCTATTTCGATGAAGAGAAAAACGAGTGGGTTAACAAAATGTTAACTATCGTAGACGGAAAAGTATTGAACCCTAGAGGATTCTACATTATCAAGAAAGCGTAGGCGGGAGGTATTAACATGGATACAACCGTAGTAGCATTACAGAACTTATATGTTGCGGAAGGTGGCGAACTTGCCACCGTCCAGGACATTAACACAATCCCGGACATGATTAACGCAATAGCCACATTAAAAGCAAGCCAGGCGGAAAGCGCGGCAAGCGACGACAATAACGAAGGAGGTAACTAAGCATGATTAACCAGGATAGAATTGTACCGGTTATGTCTACCGATTTAGTGACATTGTATAGCGTCATTTTGGCGGCGGCCGGTGTAACACTTACAAAAGTAGACGCAACAGACGCGGACGGAGATTTTAGCGTTACAAGCGCTTCCGGTGCTTTAATTGCAAGCGAACCAGTGTCCACAATGGATTTCGGTGAAAGTGTAACCACCGCAACCGTTTATTTTGTACCATCGTACAACTTCACCGGATTTACGACGAACGGAACACCGGCGGGCCTTACCGGAACCGTTAACGCGGACGGTTCAACGCTTTATAAAGCGGAACTTGCTTCCGGATCCGTGACAGTGACACAGATTGGACTTTAAAAACCTAAAGATTTTCTTTAGTGTGTAGGAGGTGGCGGGCTATGTCCCAGGTAAGTTTACAAGACGTCAAAGCCGCGTTAGGTATAACGGGGGATTGGCAAGACGAAACAATTCAAGTTTACATGGAAGAAGTTCTTGGATATATCCAGGAAGCCGGTGTAAAAGAAGAAAACGTAACGCCTGGGGTAGTAGCCCGCGGCGTTACGGACCTATGGAACTACGGGAACGGTTCCGGCAAGTTGTCAGCGTATTTCATGCAACGCGTAGGGCAATTAAAGTATAAGAAATAGGAGGGTGAAACATGGCAAAAAGTTTTAAACCTTCCGGGCCTTATGATTGTCCTATGATTGTTCTTAATCCGGAAGACACAATGGTTAAAGGCGTTAAAAAGAAAGTCTTTCCGAAACCGGAAGACGTCCAGGAAACAAGCCTATTTTTTGGAAGTTTTCGGACGTTTGGAGGAACGGAAAATTTTTCAAATAACGTTTACACCGTGTTCGACACGGCCACGATTGAAACGTGGTATAGGCCGGACATAACGACGGAAAGCCGTATTTATATTTGTGAAACTGGACAAAGTTTCGACGTAATTAACACGCCGGAAAATATCGCTATGCGTCACCAGTTTATGCAATTCAAAGTGCAAAAAGTAGGTGGTAAAACGTGAGTAAAAATAAAATCACGGTTGAATTTAAAGGTTTTGAAGAAGCCGCGGAAAAATTGGATAGAGCCGGCGGCGACCTAAGAAAAGCCGTTGAACAATGTTTAAACGAGTCGGCCAAACTTGTAAACTCACAATTACATGCCGAAATGAAGCGCCATTATAGAACCGGAAGAACGGAAGCGTCTATTATGGACAATTCCCCGGTTGAGTGGAACGGTCCAATAGGTAGTATTAACGTTGGTTTTGACCTCACAACAACGGGCCTTCCGTCCGTCTTTTTGATGTATGGAACGCCAAAGATACCAAAGGACCAAAAGTTATATAACGCCGTTTATGGAACGGCGACAAAACGGAAGGTGGCAGAATTGCAAGAACGCATATTTAACCAGGCGTTAGCGAACTTGTAAAAGTTCACGGAGGAAAAAGCTATGGAAGATAGTTTAATAGAGTTACTGGAAACGTTCGGCGTTCCGGTTTACCGTCAAGGGTCCATGTCGAACGATGAAGAATACCCCGAAACGTTTATAACGTTTTGGAATAACGATAGCGTGAACCATTCGCATTATGACAATGACGAATACGGAACCAATTGGGATTTTGACGTTAATGTGTATTCTTCCGATCCGGAAATGGTTTATAGCTTACTAATGGAAATTAGAAGCTTATTAAAACAAAACGGATGGATCACCCCGGAAAAAGGCCACGACGTAGCAAGCGACGAAGCCACCCACACGGGGCGGGGTATGCAAGTGTTATTTTTAGATACTTAAACTAAGCAAAGAAAAAGATTATAGGAGGTAAAACGTTATGCCTAAAATTTACGAATATCGTGGAGTAAACGGCCTTGTATATGCGCCGATTATTTCCGACACGAAAGCAGAAATTTTATTTGGTGAAGTAAAAGAGTTGGCCGGCGTTGCGGAAATTAGCAAGTCTACCGAATCGACGAATGAGCCGCATTATTACGATAACATTCCGGCCGTAATTATCAGTTCAACCGGCGCGGATGAAATCACTATTAACGCGTCCGCGATTCCATTGGACGTTTTGTCCGACATTACCGGACAGTATTATGACACAACTACGGGAATGTTTGTTGAGCAAGAAAGAACGCCTAAGTATTTCGCTTTAGGTTATCAGACGCAGACAACCGACGGCACAAATATGTATGTATGGCGATTAAAAGGTTCCTTTAACATCCCAGGACAGACAAACGCAACGGTGAACGACGGAACCGACGCAAACGGCCAGGAATTGACCTATACCGGTATCGGAACTATTCACAAGTTTACAAAGACCGGCATGAGCGCAAAAGCGATTACAGTTGACACCAGTGTTAACGCAATTACGGAAGCGGACTTCTTTGACAGTGTACAGACACCGGACACAATTACGGAAGCTTCCACCGTCACCGGAATTTTGGTTAACCCGACAACGGTTAATTTAACCGTAGGTGGAACCGAAACCGTAGAAGCTACCTTAACACCAACCGGCGCGCGTGGAACCATTACGTGGGACACTTCCGACGGTAGCGTTGCAACCGTAGATCAGACCGGCATTGTTACCGCCGTAGCACCGGGAACCGCGACAATTTCCGCAACTTGCGGAGAGTACACCGCAACCGCTAACGTAACCGTAGCGGCCGCAACCGTAGCCGTTACCGGTGTAACGTTGGATGAATCCACGGCAACCGTTAACGTAGGCGAAACCGTAACACTTACCGCAACCGTAGCACCGGCAGACGCTACAAACACAAACGTTACATGGTCTTCGGATGAAGAAACCGTGGCAACCGTAGAAGACGGCGTGGTTACTGGTGTAAGCGCCGGAACCGCAACCATTACCGTAACAACGGAAGACGGTAACTTTACCGATACTTGTGAAGTAACAGTGTCTTAATTGTTAACTAACTTTGAATTATTAATAGTATTGTCCCAGGGTTACGGCCCTGGGACGATTTAAAAATGGATTGGAAAACGAAATGGAAGTGGAGGAAAAGCACATGAAGAAAGAAAAAGTAATTAGTTTAAATGTTTACGATGAAAACGACGAAGTGGTTAAGACAAGTAAGGCGAAAATTGTAGATTTGCGTTTTTCTACCGTTCGAAAGCTTATGAAACTTTTGGACCTGGAAAACGTGGACAATAACGCGGAATTATTAAGCACCGTTTACGGTGTTTGGGATGAATTAACGCACGTTTTAAGCAATTTCTTCCCGGACATGAGCGAAGAAGACTGGGACGGCGTGAAGCTATCGGAATTAATTCCGGCAATTGTCGAAATCGGTAAAGAATGTTTTGCCACTATGTTAACCATTCCGAAAAGTACAGAAAAAAACTAGATAGCGGGGTGGACGACACCCCGCTTTTTCAAATTTTGTTTAATATCGAACACCAATTAAGCCAAACGTACACCGCGTTAACGCCCTGGGACATTGACGAACGGCGGTTTGTTGACGTTATAGGATTATACGCGGACGTTCGGGCGTTGCAAATTAGAGAAGAGATATTAAGCGACCCTAACCGGATCATAAGAAGACCGGCGGGTGATAACTGGTTTTAATATAATTTTAATTTAATTTTAACTCGACAACTTGACGTTTCAAAGTGAGGTGAAATAAAAATGCCTAGAGGAAATGAGCCAACAACAAAATTTAAAGCGGATATAAGCGAACTTAAAGCGGCCATGCAAGAAGCAAGCCGTCAAATTAGGTTAGCAAATAGCGAATTTAAAGCGGCGTCCGCCGGGATGGATGATTGGAGCGATTCCGCGGACGGATTAAGCGCAAAACTTAAACAGTTGGATAGTGTGTTAGACGCGCAAAAGTCCAAACTTTCCAGTTTAGAAAAACAATACGAACTTACCGCGAAGGAATTTGGCGAAAATTCAAAAGGCGCGCAAGAATTAGCCGTTAAAATCAACAACCAAAAGGCCGCAATAACAAAAACAGAAAAGTCAATTCAAAGTTATTCCGGAAAATTGGACAAAGTGAAAAACGGCACAAAAACGTATGACGAAGCTTTAGAAGATTTACGCGCGACAACCGACCGCGCTAGTGATGGTTTTTCGGCCATGAAGGTGGCGTTAGGTAACTTAATAGCGGACGGAATCCGTAAAGCTATTACCGCCGTAAAAGACCTTGCGAAAGAAACGCTTCAAGTTGGAATGGAATTTGAAAAAAGTATGTCTAACGTGCAAGCTATTTCCGGCGCAACCGCGGAAGATATGCAAAAACTAGGTGATAAAGCGGAAGAAATGGGACGCAAAACAAAGTTTAGCGCAAGTGAAGCCGCGGACGCTTTTAGTTACATGGCTATGGCGGGATGGAAAACGGAAGATATGTTAGGCGGCATAGAAGGAATAATGAACCTTGCCGCCGCGTCGGGCGAAGATTTGGCAACGACTTCGGACATTGTAACGAATGCACTTACCGCTATGGGATATAGTGCAAAAGACGCGGGAAAGCTTGCGGACGTTATGGCGGCCGCGTCTTCAAATTCGAACACGAACGTTAAAATGATGGGCCAAACATTCCAGTACGCCGCGCCAATTGTGGGCGCGCTAGGTTATAACATGGAAGACACGGCGAAAGCTATTGGACTTATGGGAAACGCCGGAATCCAGGCGGACAAAGCCGGAACGGCCCTTAGATCCATGTTAACACGTCTTTCCGCGCCGCCGAAAGAATGCGCGGAAGAAATGGAAAAGTTGGGTATTTCAATAACCGATTCTAACGGAAAAATGAAAGATTTAGATACGGTTATGAAAGACCTTAGACAAGCTTTTGGGAAGCTATCCGAAACCGAAAAAACCGCGGCGGCCAAACATTTAGCCGGACAAGAAGCTATGTCCGGTTTATTGGCGATTGTGCAAGCCGCCCCGGAAGACTATGACAAGCTAACGAAAGCCGTTGAAAATTCCAACGGCGCCGCCCAAAATATGGCGGACACGATGAACGATAACGTAGCCGGTAAGCTTCAAGCATTCCGTTCCAAAGTAGAAGGCGCAATGATAACGGTTTATAAAGCCATTTCCGAAAACTTGAAAAAAGGTATTGAAGAAGCCGGAAATGCTATTGATGGAATCAATTGGGACGCCGTAGGAAAAAAAGTTGGTGATTTTGCACAAAAAATCATTGATTTATTTACGTGGATTCTACGTAATGGAAACACGGTTAAGAACGTAATTTTGGGAATTATTGCGGCGTTTGCAATTGCGAAACTTGTTAAGATTGTTGGAACAATCGTTGGTATGGTTCAAACCATGATGGCGTTACGTACCGCAATCATGGCCGCAACAACCGCCCAGGAGGTATTAAACGCCGTTCAACTTGCTTCCCCGTGGGGCGCAATTGGCGCCGCCCTGGGAATCGTGGTTGGTTTGGTAGTAGCGTTAAGCCTGGAAAACGAAAAAGCCGCAAAGAAGACCGGAGAACTTAACGAAAGCCAAAAAACGCTTATTAATTCCGTTAATAGTTTAAAAGATTCTTATAATAACTTAAAGACCGCGCGCGACGAAAACGTGGCGAAAGCACAAAGCGAATTTGGTTATTACACGGAACTTAAGAACGAATTAGATTCCATCGTTGACAAGAACGGAAAAGTTAAAAAGGGCTATGAAGAACGCGCCAAGTTCATTGTTACCACGCTTAACCAGGCGTTGGGCCTGGAAATGGAACTTAATAACGGCGTAATTAAGAATTATCGAGATCAGAAAAAAGCCATTGAAGACCTTTTAGTTACCAAACGGGCGGAAGCCGTATTACGTGCAAACGAAGGCATGTATAACGAAGCCCTTCAAAATAGGACCCAGGCGTTTAAAAACATGAACGCCGCCCAAAAGGAATACGGTAAGGTTTCGAAAGAAGCGAAAGCGGCGGAAGATAATTTAATTAAGGCCCAAAAGGAATTTAACGAAACCGTTAAGTATACCACGTCCCCGGCCGGACTGGGAGCGGCAACGAAGAAGCTTAAGGAAGCCCAGGACGCTTACGACGCAAGCGCCGGAAAACAAAAGAAGCTTAAAAAGGCGTGGGAAGATTCGAAGACAACTTACGAAGGTTACATAACCACGATAACGAATTATGAAGGCGTTTCGTCTAAGGTTATTGGTGGCGATGTTAAGAAGATTCAAAAAGAACTTATTAAGTTAGAAAATGGCTTTATCACGGCCGAAAACGGAACGCGTAAGTCGCTAACAAAGCAAGTTAAAAACTACGAAACCATGTTAGCGGACTATAAAGAAGCCATTAAGAAGGGAACGCCGGGAATCACAAGTGAATCCGTTAAACAGATGGAAACACTTGTGAAGGAAGCAAAAAAGGAACTTGCGAAGCTTCCACCGGAAGCGAAAAAAGAAGGCGAAAAGACCGGTAAACAGTTTTCGGACGGTGTAAGTAGCAAGAAAGAAGACGCAAAAACCGCGGGAAAAGGCGTGGCCGAAAGCGCAAAGAGTGGAACCGGAGAAGTAAGCGCCGAAAAGAGCGGCGAAAACTTTTCCCAGGGATTCATTAACGGTATTAAATCGTTAGCCGGTAGCGTATGGGAAGCGGCGAAAGCTTTAGCTAAAAAAGCGTGGGACGGCCTTCGTAAAGGCCAGGAAGAAGGATCACCGTCAAAATTAACGTACCGGTCCGGAGTAAACTTCGTGAAAGGTTACATTAACGGTATTATTTCGCAACAAAACAACCTGGTTAAGACCGTTCAAAACTTGATTGGAGCGGTTACGAAGGAACTGTTAAAATTGGATAATTTCAATTTTAGCGAAGTTGGTTCCAACGCGTCTTCGCAATTTGCCGAAACAATAGCGTCAAAGATTGAATACATCAACAACCGCGCAAGTTATAAAAATCAGCAAAAAATTGATAAGCTTAACGACGAAATCACGAAAAACGAAGAAAAACGCGATAAGGAAACAACGAAAGCGGAAAACAAGCGCGATAAACAAGTGACCGCCGCGGAGAAAGCCCGCGACCGTCGCGTTACCCAGTTAGAGAAAGAGCGCGACCAGGCAATTAAAGCGACCGAAAAGCAACGCGACAAGACCGTTAAAAGCCTGGAAAAAGAGCGCGACAAACGCGTAAAAGAACTTGAAAAACAGTTGAATAACGCGAAAACAAAGGCGCAAAAAGACAAAATTAAAACACAAATTAAGAACGTCAAAGCACAATACAACGAAGACATTAAGACGGAAAAAGAAGCGGCGAAAAAGAAGATTGCCGGCCTTAAGGACAACGCGAAAAAAGACATTAAGGCCGTAAAAGAAAACGCAAAAAATGAAATTTCCGTGATTAAGTCAACGGCGAAAGAAAAGCTTAAGGAAATCGAAACGACTTACGGAAAACTTATCAGCGAACAAGAAGAATTTCGCGACGCTTACCAGGAAGCAAGCGCGGCCATGTTAAGCGAACTTTCAAAGACTTTAAGCGAATACCAACAAAGCGCGCAAAACTTAATTGACACGACTATTAACGGCATTACGTCAAAATACGACCAAAAGTATAATGATTTATTGCAAAAACAAGACACACTTATTTCAAAACTTAAGGGAATGGGTAACTTGTTAGACGTGTCCGGCGCGGGCGTTGGAACCGTTAACGACCTTAAGGAACAAACGAAGCAAATTAAGGAATACGCGGACAAACTTAAGAAGGTAAAAGAAAAGGTTTCAGCGGACCTATTTGACGAAATAGCACAAATGGACGTTAAGGAAGGCCGTTTTTTTATGGATCAACTTCTTTCTATGTCAGACGCGGATTTAAAAGCATACGTAGAAGCATATGAAGAAAAAATGAAGGTGGCCGAAAGCCTATCCGAAAGCCTTTACGAAAACGACTTTAAGAACATAGCGGACGAATACGCGGAAGAAATTAAAAACGCGATGGCAAAACTTCCGGATCTATTAGAAGAATTAGGCCGCGAAAGTATGGAAGGATTTTTGGAAGGATTGACGGTTAACACGGATTACATGACTAGCCAGGTTCGAACCTTCATTAACGGAATGATTGACACGTTTAAAAAACAGTTGAATTTATCCGTTAACGTCAACGGCCGAACCATTGGAACCGATTTGACCGATTTAACCGCGAACATCATGAGCGCGAAACAAGCCGTTAACACTAACACCGATTCCGGTTACGTGGGCGGCCAAACCATTAATAACTACTACGATCTAGTCCAAAACAATACAAGCCCTAAGAGTTTAAGCGCGCTTGACACGTACCGGGCTAGACGTCAACAAATTGCACTTATTAAGGCGTTTACGTAAGGAAGGGGGAAAACCATGTATACACTAATTGTACAAAACAAATACGGTCAACAATTGGAACTTACCGAAAACGACGCGTACACAATTAAGTCGATAGACGGGTTAGACCCTTCCGAAGCGACCATTAACACAACCAGGAACGCGAACGCGGACGGAAGCGTGTTTAATAGCGCTTACGTGAACGACCGTGTAATTACTATTACGTTAGCCATTAACGTAACCCAGGACGCAAGCGTGGAAGAAAACCGGATTAATTTATACACGTATTTCCAAAGCAAATTCCCGGTGACGCTATATTATACCAACGAATCGCGCGACGTTTATATTAGTGGATATGTACAAAATGTGAACATTTCATTTTTTGAGAAAAAGCAGATTGTACAAATAACGATTAATTGCCCGTCGCCAATGTTTAATAGTGTGACGAACACGTTAACGGAAGTTTCTCCAATTAACAAAATGTTCGAATTTCCGTTTAGTGTCGAAATGTGTACGAACTTGTTAGAGAACACGGCGGAATCCGTAACCACGAACGGAATTACGTATACGGTTAACAGTGACGGAACCGTTACGGCGAACGGAACCGCAACCGCGAACGCTTATTTGATTGTTGGCGCGGTTATGTTAGGAGCCGGAACCACGTATAAGTTAACCGGTTGTCCGCCTGGTGGCGGAAATCAAACGTACCGCCTTTATTGGCAAGGCGTAAGCGGAAATTACGACCAGGGCAACGGAACAACGTACACACCGACGGCGCAAGGAAGCGTTAATATTAGAATCGTAATTTATAACGGGTGTGAGGTTAACGACCTGGTATTTAGTCCGATGGTTAGACTTAACACGGTGGCGTCTAACGTATACGTACCTTATTCCGGCGACTATGGTATAGAGTTTTCGACGTTAACGGATTCAAGCGAAATTGTGTTGAATGACGGCGACGTGGAGACCGGCGCGTTAATTACCATATACGCGTTTGGAAATGTTACGAATCCTATACTATATAACCTACAAACTAATGAGTTTTTCGGATTAAACGTTAGCATGGTAGAAGGCGACTATATAACCATAAACACGAAGAAAAAAGAAAAGGCCGTGAACCTGGTGGCGGCAAACGGAACAACGACGAACCTTATAGGAAAAATAACGCAAGGTTCGACGTGGTTTCAGCTAGTCCCAGGACCAAACGAATTTAACATTGCCGCGGAAGCGCAACCGGGCGACATTTACGCGACGTTTGAAGTTATTGGCCAGTTTGAGGGGGTGTGATTGTGGATTTATATGTAATTAGAGAAACGAACCACACAACCGGCGCCCGTGAAATAATTGGATTAATTGACGCGTTCCAAAGTCTTATTTGGAACGTGCAATATACCCAATTAGGGGACCTTCAATTGGTTGTCCCGGCAACGGACGAAAATTTAAGTTTTCTAACAAAAAACACTATGTTAGTACGAGAAATTGACATCACGCCGAACGGTTACAAAAATGTAATGATTATTGAAACGGTGAAACTAGATTTTGACACGGAAAAAGGTTACTTGCTAACCGTAACCGGTAAGGGATTGAAAAGCATTCTTTCCCGCCGGATCGTGTGGCAACAAACGAATTTGAACGGTCCTATTTATTCGTCAATTGCTACTTTACTTAATCAAAACGCCTTCGGGAACGCTAATTATAGGTGTTTTCCTGGTTCCAACACGGTAAGCATTCCGGGCGCGTCGCAAAGTGTAGACCTACAATTAAACGCGGAAAACCTGGGAACGTGGATGGTTAACGCGGCCAATACTTACGGTTTTGGATGGGACATTTATTTGGACCTTAACTTTAACTTAACATTTAACCTATACACGGGAACGAATAGGACTTACAACCAAACCGCCGTCCCGCCGGTGGTATTTTCACCCGAAAACGACAACCTTCTAACGTCTTCATATATTGACACGCTAGAAAACTACTATAACGCCGCAATCGTCGGCGGAGAAGGAGAAGGAACGGCCCAAAAGGTTGTAGACCTGGGAAGTACCGGAACGGTAGGACTTGAACGTTATGAAACATATATAGACGGCACGTCCTTAAGTTCAAACGGCGACATTATAACGCTTCAAACTTACTTAGATATGTTGAAAAACTACGGCTTAGAACAATTAAGCGCGTTCAACGTAAAACCAAAGTTTGACGGTGAAATAGACCCAAACGGAATGTATAAGTTAAACGTAGACTATTTTTTAGGCGACATAGTGCAAATTGAAAATGAAAAAGGCATACAAGCCACAACGCAAATTATAGAAATTATATACGCGGAAGACGAAAACGGCGCGTCTACCGTACCAACTTTTAGCGAATGGGAGGTTAGTTGATTATGATTACTTACGGATATTTTAATTCTATTAACCACGATAGGGTTTATGACGCGGACCAAATGTCTAATTACTTCGAAGGACTTGTAAGTGACGGCGTTTTTGAGAACGTCGGCCAGGGACTTCAAGTTAATTCCGCGTCCGGAATGAACGTGACAGTAGGAACGGGCCGCGCAATCATTAATTGTAAATGGATTAAAAACGATTCAGCGTTAACGGTTCCGATCACTGGAAGCACTGTTAACCAGGACCGTTACACCGCCGTCGTATTTTATTTAGATACGGTTAATAGGGAAATGGGAATAACAACGATAGACGGCACACCAGGACCGCAAGGGAACGCGCAAAAACCAACCATAACAAACACGTCAACTATGATTTACAAGGTTTTGGCGTGGGTTTTGGTTCCCGCCGGTTCCAGTTCAATAGCCGGCGCAAACATTACAGATGCGCGCGGAGATAATACCGTGTGTGGATGGGTTACGGGAATCGTTGTTAACGGACATGTAGAACGATTTTATAAGCGCGTAACCATGAACCCGTCAATAACGGCGATTCCGCTTAACATGCCTAACTACACATACGACCCACGGGACATTCTTTTCGTTCATTCTAACGGATTATTGTGTAGTGAGAATTATAATTATATTCTTGACCAAACCGCGAACCCGGTAGAGGTTCACCCGCCTTCAAGTGTGACCGGAACCGTTGTCGAAATTACGGTTTTAAAGTCTGTTATAGGCGAATAGGCGACGCCCTCCAATTTCCATTATTATCATATACGAAAAACACCCGACTATTAATTAGTGGGTGTTTTTCAATTTCGTTTCTATGCGTTTTTCAGAGTAAAAATATAATGAATCCTACTTTTTAAGCGTGAAAAAATCAAAATTATTTTACATTCAAATATAATTCCTTCGTTTCTTCGTTTTCTATAATGTCTTCAAACTTGCAACCCAGGGCGCAACACACTTTAATAATTACGTCCAGGCGGGCAAGGTCAAAGCACTTCGAACCTTGTTCATAGTGTTTCAACGTTCCTTCCTTAATTCCGGACCGTTCCGCAAGTTCCTTTTGAGTAAGTCCGGCCGCAATCCGTAAAGCCTTTAATTTTGTTGGCGCAAAATTGCGCGGCGGGCGTGTCTTCTTAACCGGTTTCGTGTCCTTCATTTCGTGGTTTAATATAGCTTCGACAATTTCCGATTTTCGCATGTGGTCAACTTCAATTTTATATTTGCGCGCAAGTTCGTCCAATCCACCGAATCCGAACACCGTCATATTATTAAGTTCTTTCCTTCTTTCATCCATAACGTTTTACCTCCTATTACTTCATGATTTCATTATAACACATATAATTATAGTTGTATAGATATATAATTAAAGTTGTACATAATATACAACAAAAATTATATATGTTTAGTTAAAATGCCTATGGACATTATGTAACTAAAGTTATATAATATAATCAGAAACAAGGAACACAAAGCTATTACATAGGAGGTACGAAACATGTACGAAGTAGTTAAAACCGTTAAAGGACATGACATTTATAGAGCAAAAAACACAATCAGACATTTTTACGTAGACATTAAAAAGACAGAAAAGTCTAAGGTGTGTTACGAATTTACAACCATAAAGGCGGCAACACAATTTATCAATAACAATTTTTAATTAGCAAGGGCGGCGGAAGCCGCCCAGGGAAATAGGAGGTACAAAGATATGAAGAATTTAAGAGAATTAGACGAAATGGTAACACGTGAGTTTTTCGGTGATGAACTTTATAACTATTGGTTTAACTGGGACCAGTCCAGGGCGGAAGTGTTCGGAAGTTGCGAAACACCGGAAGAATTAAAGGAAGCCGTTATGGAATCGAAGGAAGAAAGCGACGAAAATAGTATGTGGTACATAGTAAACGTTAACGGTGACGTCCTGGGAGAGTTCCAGGGAAAGAAAAAAGCGGAAGCAAGTTTTTCTTGCTACACACAAGAACAGATTGACGAAGAAGAGTTAGAAATTATTCAAGGTTAAGAACAACGGGCGGCATGGCCGCCCAGGATTCCAGGAGGTATACAATGAGTAGAAAAGAATTAGCCAATAAGGTTTTTGACGTGTTACGGTGTGACATGCAATTGATAGGAAAGACAGACTTAGAATTGTGGCAAGCAATAGCGGAAACGGACGACAATAGTTTATTAGAATGGTTAGGAAAACACGAATAGAAGGTGATCAGATGAAATACATATTAGAAACCAGGGACGGGGACCGATGGGAATTTGACAACCTGGAAGAAGCGGAACGAAACAAATACATATTTGGCGGATTTATAACCAAAGTTGTAACCCTGGAAGAAATTAAAGAATATGAAAAAAACCACCCTTAAACGGGTGGTTTAATTTTGTCAAAATTTGTAACGTCTGATATATTAATATTATTCCTAAAGAAGTGGAGTTGGTTGCATGAGGTTCGAGAAGGTCAAGGAAGCACCAAAAGAAAATAAAATCAATAGACTAATTGACGATTTTATTAAAACAAATTACGACCGTGTGGAAGTGATTAACGAAAGCGATTATAGGGATAATAAAGCGATGGTGGCCGCCATGCGATGGGTAATTAAACACTACTATTCGGACAAAGTGAAAGTCTCCCACGTTCGGGATCGCGTTTATTTGTCGAAACTGGATTATGAATTAAAAGAAAAAGCGTAAATTATGCCACCCTTCCGGGGTGGTTTTTATATAACTATTATTATATGGTTTGACAATTTGACAAATCAAATATATTATTTAGTTAAGAGTTATCTAAGGTTAGTTAACGATTTAGTCAAGGCGTAGGAATACGCCTATTATAATATACACGTAAGATACAAACAGTTTTAGAAACGCTTATATACCAATGTTTTAAGGGGGATTTAAATATGTTATGTGAAGAATCCAAAAGCCACCCAGGACGCGGAAGTGTTGACGTCAAAGCACTTTAAAACCTTCCAACCATCTATAAAATTCTTACGGTAATACACAAAGTAATATACAAATTGTATATTGCTTTTTTTATTTCCTTGCAATCTATATACAATTAAAGTTATACAAAATAGACAACTAAAATTATATATCTTTGGTTATTATGTCAATTGTAATTATATAACTAAAGTTGTATAATAATATCATAAAGAACAAGGAACAAACACTTAGGAGGTACAAAGATATGAAAATGATAGTAACATTTGAAAGCGGAAAACAATATACATACGAAAAAGGATTAATAGATTTAATGTTAATTAAAGCTAGAATCTTAGAAAACGCAGATAGACACAACCGTTTAGGAATGGAAACCGATAAAGCAATAAACTTCGAAATCATTAAATAACACCCAGGGCGGGAGAAACACCCGCCCGGATCAAAAACAATAGGAGGTACGAAACATGTATGAAACAGTTAAAACAATCAACGGTCTAACAATAGATAGATTTGGAAACGGTTACACTGTATTTTTTGAAGGTGACGAACTCTATTTTGACACCGTAGAAGAAGCCGAAGAATTTATTAAAAGCGTAGAATAGGAGGTAAAAATATATGGGTAAAATTATTCGTGATAGATACGGCCACGCTAAAAGAGTAGCAAGCGAAATTGCGGAGGAAAGACAAATTAATGTATATATTGCAAAGGCAAATAATAAAGACCATTACAAGTTAGAATTTATGAATGAAACAACAAAGAACTATACAATTATTGAAGAAGTAAAACCACAAAAACGCCACCCTTAACCGGTGGCGTTTTCTTATTCAATCGAACTTTAATTTGTTAATTTCGTCTATCAATAATTTTATGTTTTTATGGGTGTACACGTCCCCGGTTATGTCCCTGGTGGCGTGGCCAACTATCTTTTTAACCGCTATTTGGTTTAATTCGTGTTTGTCCGCGTATGTTATGAACGTGTGGCGCGTACAGTGTGGCGTGTGGTTAGTTCCTAAGTACGCTTTAAGGCGTTCCCAATAGCTATGAAGGAATGTGTAATAGTTCACCGCGCGGCCGTCGTTCTCAATCAGATATTTTTTTGAACTATTAAAGTGTTTGGCCACAAGTTCGCGTATTTCTTCATGGATTGGAATAACACGGTTTTGGCCGGCCTTCGTCTTTTTGCCGCCGATCATGTAACCTTCGCTTAGATAGACGTTTTCTTTTTTTAGTTCCAAAAGTTCGCGAATCCTAAGACCGGTATAGAGAAGAATAACGGTTATGTCGTTGTACTTATGATTGAACGACTTAATTTTTTCGATGTGTTCCAGGTCAAACGGTTTCCGGTTGCCTTTTGGTTTTTGCGCCGGCGTTATGTAGTCCGCTAGATTTTTTTCCAAAACGTCGTTCTTAACGCCCTGGGTGTATATGTGTTGGAAGACATTCTTAAAAGCCGTTTGCATGGACGCTTTTAATTCATTCATAGCGTTTTCCAGGTCAATTATTCGTAGGTCCCTTATTTTTCTGTTATGTAAATGGGCCGACTGGTTAAAGGCGGACACATAACCGCTAATTGTGGTTTTCGATAACTTAGTACCTTCCAACCATTCATTAAACAGTTCCAACACCGTTACGTCCTTCGTATTAAGGTTGTATGGCTTAACCAGGTACGCCCGCAACGCGGCCCTTGCTTCCTTCTTTCCTTCGTAGTAACCAATATATTTATATTTTTGTTTTCCTTCCGGAGTAAACCCAACCGTCACACGTACCGCGTAAGGACGGCGCCGTTTTCCACTCAATTTAATAATAGAACCTTCTCCATTTCCACGTTTCACAGTTTTTCCACCTTTTTATCACACTTATTTAGTAATTGATACACTATTTTTTGATAAATTGATATAGACCAAAAGTTTTACGAATAAAATTTAGAAATATATGATTACGTTTGTATAACATATTGTAAAGTCTTTTAAGTCCTTCTTCGTTAGTATACGTAATACACACAATAATAGCCACCGGAAACGCCTGGTAAATAAGTATTGCTATAAAGGATTAAAGATTGTAAATTTATGGTACATAAGAGAAACGAACAAAAGTTTGTACTACAACAAAATGTTAAACACTTACGAAATACAAGTTAACATTTTGTGAAATTTGTCAATAGAAATATATGTAATTATAGTTCTATAATAATTGAGTACCTTAATTACACTTATGTAGTTTACAACTTAGGGCCGGGAATCTCTCTTAACCTTTTCCGGATTCCCCAGGCGTCTAGTGATGGCCCTAACGTAGGACGCCTATATGTAAGGAGGATTAAAGATGGATGAATTGTTAACAGTCGTAAAAATACACATGATTAAACGCGGAAGAAACGACTTCGTAACTTACACGTCGGAAATATTAAATTGTTCCAAAGCGTGGGCGTCAAGAAAGATTAACGGCGGGTCCATGCTAAAGGTTTCGGAACTTCAATTACTGGATAAAGAATTGAATTTTACACCGGAAGAATTAAAAAAAATAATCGGGGGTTAATGCTATGACTATGACGGTTTCCGAATGCGCTAAACTATTAAATAAAAGTCCACAATTTGTTCGGATGGGCCTTCAATTGGGAATTTTGCCGTTTGGTTATGCCGTCAAAATGTCCACGAAATGGACTTACCACATAAGCGAACAAAAAGTGTACGATTATTTGGGAACTGAAAAGGAAGAGGGTAAATAAATGAATAAGGCGGATTTATTGGCCAGGTTAGACGAATGGATTTTAGAGCAAAAATATCAAGAATATTCGCAACGAACTTTAAACCAGTACAAAGCGAATGTTTTAAAATTCATTTCCTGGTGTCCGGATGGGGAAATAACAAAAGATACTATGCTTAATTATAAGTTGTACCTGGGGGAGGTTGCCGGGTCCACGAACTCAATAAATACGTGGATTGTGGAAATTAACAAGTATCTTAAATGGTTAGATCAAAAAGAATTAACCATAAAAAAAATAAAAATGCAAACGAAACAAAGTAACGAAGAAATATTAACAATTGTAGACTACAAAAGATTATTAAGAATTGCCAAAAAAAGCGGGGACCACCAAAGTTATTACATCATGAAAATTTTGGCCATGACTGGAATAAGAATCTCGGAATTGAGATATTTTAAAGTCGAAAACTTAAATTCCAATTATATAAAAGTTTTCAATAAGGGCAAGGAACGAAGAATAATAGTTCGTCAAGATTTAATGCGCGAACTGAAAAGGTATGCAAAGGACCAGGGAATTAAAGAAGGTTATTTATTTCCCAGTTCACAAATTGAAGGGCAAATGGTAGACATTTCTACAATTTGGCGGCGAATGAAGCGGATCGCGGGAAAAGCAAAAGTGAAGAAAAGCAAGGTTCACGCGCATTCCTTCCGGCATTTATTCGCCCAGGTGTTTTTAAACACTTACCCGGATAACATAACGGAATTGGCGGACATACTGGGCCACAACTCACTAGACACAACCAGGCTTTACACCAGGACGTCCGACAACCAAAAACGACACAAACTAGAAAGAATGAATTTTGTAAAGGAAGACTAGATGGAAGCATTAAAAGAATTTTTGAAAGAGCATTTTCCGAAAGGTATACAAATGTTTAATACGCCTAATTTGGCCGGTGATTTCATGATACAAATTTATGAAGACGGCGAAATATATGTTTTGTATGCGCCTGGATGGAACTACATTGAAGTGTTCGGATTGACTAATAAGCAATTCGAAGAACTGGAAAAAGAAATTGGAGTGTGAAAGATGGACGAACTAAACCAAACAGTATTAGAAGCGTTTGAATTTTTAAAAAATGAATTTGGAACACCTTACGCGATTGAGGAAAACGGCCCACAAGTGTTTTTATTAAACAATTGTGTATTAATTTTAAGTTTTATTGAAAATGAATTAAAAATTGATTTCATTGGAGGAAAACCGTTTGAAATGGACAAAACCATAAGCGTTTTTGAAAAAAATTAAGGTCGATTTTTTCAAAAAGTATTAAGGCAAAAAAACAAGGCGTAAAGGCTAGTAAACAGTAAGTAAAATCGTAGTTTAATAGGTGCAATATTATATTATGGTTATATTGCAAGGCATGAAGGAAGCGAAGGTGTCCGTTAAATGGGACACCAAAAAACAATGAATGAAAAAATTTTTATTTATTTTTGTGATCCACAGAAAAACCACGAATGTAAAAAAACGGATTGTCAAAAGTCTTGCTTTATGACAACAAAGAAAGAGTTTTCAAAAGATGGACGACGCTACTACTATGCTGAATTTGAATTACGTGAATGGAAGGAAGGTGAAAAAGGTGGTTAGTCAAAAATTAACGCCGGAATGTGATAGGTGTGGGAATAGGCTTCCTATTATCCCAGGTGACGACGAGCCGGCCATGTTGGGGTTTAAGCACAAAAGCGGAACAGTAATTAACTTATGCCGCAATTGTATTATTGAATTTGGCAAAAACAAAGGCGAAATGGAAACGTTTTTAAATGATTTAGGACTATTGGAGGACAAAAAACATGAATAAGGTTTTATTAACGGGCCGCCTGGTAAGGGACCCCGACGTTAGATACACACAAGGACAAGAACAAATGTGTACGGCACGTTTTACGGTTGCCGTTAACAGAATGTTCAAAAAAGACGGCGCGCAAAATGCCGACTTTATTTCTTGCGTAGCGTTCGGAAAGATTGCCGAATTTGCGGAAAGATACGCCAAAAAAGGCGTAAAATTCGAAGTGGAAGGACATTGGCAAACGGGATCCTATGAAAAGGACGGACACAAAATTTACACAAACGATTGTGTAGTGGAACGCATGGAATTTGCGGAATCAAAAAAAGACGATTCACAAACACAAGCCCAACCGCAACCGCAACCGGAACCGTCCCCGGTTGGTGATGGCTTCATGAGTATTCCGGACGGAATCGACGAAGAATTGCCGTTTAATTAGGAGGTGTAAAGTGACTATTGATATTTACAACACCGGAAGAAAATATAAAACAATTTATATAGATCCACCCTGGAATGAAAGAGGTGGCGGAAAAATAAAACGCGGAGCAGACAGACATTACCCGTTAATGAAATCTAGTGAAATAGCAAATTTGCCAGTAAGTAATTTGATTGATTCAAACGGTTGTCATTTATACATGTGGACTACAAACAACTTTCTACCGGACGCGCTAGAAATCATAAAACAATGGGGTTTTGATTATATCACTCTTATTACCTGGAATAAAGACAAAATTGGACTAGGCCAATATTTTCGCGGTTTGACTGAACATTGTATTTTTGCAAGTACAAAAAAACGGTTGCCATATAAAATCATGGAAGGTAAGAGAATGCAAGGTGTGACGGGATTTTATGAACCAAAAACCATTCATAGCCGGAAACCAATGACAATGCGTCAAATGATAGAAAAAGTCTCTTATGAACCTAGAATAGAATTATTTGCAAGACAAAAAATTGACGGTTGGGACTGTTGGGGAAATGAGGTTTAAAAGAAAAAATGACGATGGAATAATGGAGGACTGATAATGGAGAAAAAAATTTTAGAAGAAATTGACAAAATTTTGGACGTAATTGAAAGCGGGGGTAAATTTTGCGTTTCAAAATGTCATATGGGATTTGACATTAGCGAAGAAGTTAATTTAATCATTACGAACGCCCTAATAAATTACATTGACCAGGAGGGCGGAAACAATGGCAAATAGACGCATGTTTTCAATCAGATTAATAAATAGCGCGCGTTTTTTAAAAATGCCGATTTCGTCCCAGGCGCTTTATTTTCACTTAGGACTACACGCGGACGACGACGGCGTGGTGGAAGCCTATAACGTCATAAAACAATTAGGTTGTTCGGAAGACGACTTAAGGGTGTTAGTAACAAAAGGATTTGTGAAAGTTCTTAATGACGATTTAGTTACTTATATAACAGATTGGAACGAAAATAACTACATAAGAGCCGACAGAAAAATAGATTCTATCTATAAGGACCTACTAATTAGCATGGAACCGGAAGCGCACTTAATCGAACGTACGTCCAGGGCAGACGCAAAAAATAGTGTAATAGATACTACATATAGTGTTTTGGAAGAAGAAAACCACAATGGACAACCAATGGACAACCAAGTGACAACCAATGGACAACCACTGGACCGTCACTGGACGGCATAGGTAAGGATAGGTTAGGTAAGGATAGTATAGGTAAGGATAGTATAGGTGAGGATAGGTTAGGACAGAAGGTTAACTACCTATCGGTAGTTAACATGTATAATGTCACTTGCGTGTCATTCCCTAAGATTAAAGCACTATCCGAAGCCCGTAAAAAGGCTATTAAGGCAAGGTTAAAAACTTATAGTCTTGAA
This sequence comes from Christensenellaceae bacterium, assembly GCA_045632585.1. Lineage (GTDB taxonomy): Bacteria > Bacillota > Clostridia > Christensenellales > Borkfalkiaceae > UBA1259. The sequence goes on along the minus strand of JAZQWW010000159.1, from coordinate 12,295 downwards.
GACTTCCAACGAATGTTTGAAAAGGCGGAAGCGTCTAACTTCCTTAAGGGCGGAAATGACCGGAATTGGTCAGCGAATTTTGATTGGATGATTAAGGACGCGAATATGGCCAAAATCTTAGACGGCAATTACGACAACCACACAAACGGCCAGGCCACTAAAGGAAACAAGGTGGCGCAACACTTAGAACAATCATACGAAATGATGGCCCACTGGGCGGAGGAAGAAGGATAATGAGCGATATTTTAATTTATTTAACACTGTTTTTAGTTGGATTCATGGGCGGGTTAGCGTATAGCCGCCATGAAAGTTATATCCAGTATCGCGAAGGCATGGAACAAGGCTTTTTAAAAGCTAGAAGAATTATAAAGACTTATGAAATTAGCCGCGATGATTATATTGATAGCTTAATGGACCAGTTGGACGCCTGGGAGCAAGAACAAAAGGACAAATTTGAAAAAGATAAGCTATGAAGAACGTTTTTGAAAGTTACGAATGCGACGGACAAATAAGCATGTTTGAATATCTCAAAGAACTAGATCAAGTATATCCGTTAGAAATAAAGGGGTTATGTGACGACGCTTATTGTTCAAAGTGTGGTTACGCATTCGACGAATTAAAAGAACTAGATTGTGAACGGTGTCCGAAATGCGGCGTGAAAGTAGATTGGCAACCGTGGCACAATGCGAACGACCAGGAGGTGTAAATATGGACAAAAAACAGTTTGCAAAATTCGCGATGGCATTAAAAACCTACTATCCAAGGGAAAACGTTCTACCGAATGAACAAGCGATGGAATTATGGTTTTTCCAGTTGCAAGACATACCGTACAATGTCGCGGAAGCCGGATTAAACAAGTGGGTTGCTACAAACAAGTTCGCGCCCACGATTGCGGAAATACGCGAAACGTCCGCGTCAATTTCGAACGGCGATTTGCCGGACTGGGGGGACGCCTGGTTAGAAGTATGTAGGGCAATAAGCCGTTACGGATCATACCGGCCGAAAGAAGCAATAGAATCTATGTCCCCGTTAGCGCGCCGCGCGGCGGAAAGAATAGGGTTTATAAACTTATGTATGAGCGAAAACCCGTCCGCGGACCGGGCAAATTTTAGAATGATTTACGAACAATTGGCGGAACGCGAAAAGAAGAACGCCCAGTTGCCGGAGCCATTGAAACAACTAATTGCACAAATGCAAGGGAATTTACTTGAATCGAAGGGTGGAGAATGAAAAGAATGTTATATGTTTTGGTCCTATTAGCGGCAATATGCCACATTTCCGTTAGCACATTGACGCTTGAAAGCGATTTCAAAAAATCGAAATCAAAAATGGACCAAAAAAATAAATCTTTAGAAAAAAATTGTACGGTGTCAATTATACCAAAAGAATTGGACATTGTGCAAGAAGAAAAAGACGACTTAGAAGCCGAACTATATTGTGATTCCCTGGAAATGTTGGCCGTGTGTGTAGAAGCGGAAGCCGGCAACCAGGGGTTACGCGGTAAAAGGTTGGTTGTAGACGTGATTTTAAACCGCGTGGAATCGGACATTTTCCCGGACGACATTGTTTCCGTTATCACACAACACAATCAGTTTTCTACGTACACGGACGGCGCTATGGATAGAGTTGTGGAACCTTCGGAAGAAACTATTAGGGCGGTACAAATGGAACTTGAAGAAAGAATAGACACGAAAATTTTATACTTTACGGCGGGTTTTTACAATCCATATTGCAAGCCGGCGTATAAGTACAAAGACCATTATTTCGGCTATTTGAAAGGGGGAAACAAATGACACACAGAGATAAAAAACTAGATAGCTTACTAGGTAAGACGGTTAGGGTTACGTTATTCAACGAAAAGGTGGTTTCCGGAAAATTAGGCTATACAACAGACATGAACGTGATGTGGCCAAACTGTTATTATGTGGAATTAGAATTTGGAAAATATGTATTTAGAAAAAGTCACGTTAAAAGAATAGAGGTGAAATGATGGGGAACGTATATAAACCAGTGGGGACGGTTAAGTTTATCACGCCGGAAGAATTGAACGCGAAACCAATTCAAACAGAACGGGAAGCGCTTAACGCAATCTTGAAAGAACTTCATGATTTGAACACAAATATAGCGAACCTGGTAAGCGCGATAGAGAAAGAAAAGTAGGTAAGGTGTAAGTGATGATATACGAAAAATATGAAAATGAAAAAAGGTATTCCGACATGAAAGCGGAATTTTCGTCGAATGACATTGTCATAAATGTGCAAGACAGAGGACTTATGAATTTATGTTTAGACGGGGGGTATTTATCCCGGAATAATTCAAACGAATATAATATATGGTGTTCGAATTTTAACGGCGAATATCATGTTGAATTAGAATTGATTTCCTATTTGGGCCATAGGAAATATAACAACGGAAGTTATATATTCCGTTGTGGAAATAGCATATACGACGCGGCGTGTGTTTGTGCCGCGTTAGAAATAATTTCACATAAGGCAGTTAGCGAATGTGAAAACCGAAAAGACAATTTCAGAAAACAATTTTCTGTTATTGTTCACGATAATAACGGGACGCAGATTCCGCGAATTGCCGCAACCGTCCCAGTAACCGAATATTTACGTTTTCACGCAAATGATGAATTTGGTTATAACTATGATTACGCGAAAATTACCAACAAACCGCCTTTAGTAATGGCCGGAAAGGTTGCAAAAGTAAGGTAAATAGCGAACCTGGTAAGCGCGATAGAGAAAGAAAGGTAATTTGGAAAGATGATTAGAAAAATAAAACAGTTGTTTTGTAAACACAAGAACGTTGAGTATAAAAAGCTAATAACAAAATATCACGCGTTAAATGGCGAATTAGTATATACGTTTTGCGCGGATTGCGGAAAGTTATTGGAAAAAGAGTTTTTATCCAATGAGGAATTTTTATTTAGATTCAAGTAAAAAGAAAGGCGAAACCATGTTGAACATTGACAAAGCGATTCACGAATTGTATGAGAATATCGGCGGATTAGGTTGTCGAAAGCCTTACGGCGAAAAAGGTAGATACATAACATATTACGCGGAAGCAAGGTTATATTTAGTTTTCGATTTATGGTATCACGGGTTTTTCCTGGTGGAAGCCGATTCTCCGAAGAACGCTATTGAAAAAGTGAATTGTGACAGATTGGCGTATTTAGGAAAGGGGGACGAAGATAAATGACATTACAAGACATTTTCGACCACACGTTACCACAAACGAATCTATTAATCTATTTCAAGTTGGATTGTGGAACGGAAGAAAGTTTTACAGTGGAATTATGCCGCGGTGAACACCGAACGGGATGGCGAAAAGAATATTACGACTGGATTAACGGGTTAGGATTAGAGGTTGAAAAAATAAGCGCTTGCAAAGAAGACGTGTTAGGCAATAAAGATTTATTGTGTATCGAATGCAAGCCGATCAAGATAAACGAAAGAAGGTGATTAAATGAAAAGTGGGGTTTGGGCGCGTCCAAAAGAAGAAACACACATAAGTTACGGGGTTGAATGTGTGGCCACGATAAGAATTAATCCGTATATTCCGTGGTTTGTGAAAAACACAAAACCAAACATAACGTTAGTTCGTGACGGGTTAACTATTCAAGTGACGGAAGAAAGATTTAACGAACTTTTTGAGGTAGTGAAAGAATGAAAGGTAATGAAATAATAGACGCGCTTTATGAAGCCGTCGGGTATATGGTTTACGCGGAAGAAATAATGAAACTTCCGGATTGTAATAATTGCGGGAAGAAAAGGACGTGTGAACACTTACCAAAGTTCGGCGAACACGTTCGAATTAATTGTTTTTTGTGGGAGGAAGAGAAGTGACACAAAAAGAATTGTTGTATAACTTAAATTTTTTTACCGGTTATTTTCAAGCTATTATAGAACGGACGGAAATAAACGAAGACGACTTGAAAGAATTTATACCGGATTGTGTAACGACATTGAACGCCGCGAAAGAATACCTTAACGCCTGGAATAAGGCGAAAGAAGAAATAACGCGCCTTCTTAACGCCGACGTTCCGGTGAAAAAAAGCGGACTTATAGAAGCGCTTTACGTGATGGACAAGTTAGATCCGGAAAGTGAGGGGATGAAAAAGTGAATTTGTCGAGTTTTGAAAAAGCTATCAGCGACGCGGAACGTCAACGTAATTTAGTTTTGCAAAACGAAAACGCCATAGAGTTTTTAAAGGATTCAAAGCGCGCGACGGTAACACTTACCCAGGGACGCTATGTTAGCAAGGTTAGACGGTTGGCAGAACAATATCCGGAAGACGTTGAAATAGTCGCAGACATGGACGGTGTGTTAGTTGCACATGTTCCGACAAAGTTTATTAAAATAAGCGCGCCTAGACGGGTAAGCGACGAACAAAAAGAAAAAATGGCCAGTCGCTTACACCCTAAACAAATTTAAATGCCCTTGTGACGTCGTTGAAAGTGGTAAATTTCAATTTTAACCGCGCAAGGGTACAAACTTAAGGGCAAGACAATAAAACGCGAATTTGAGCGTTTAAACGCTTATATAATATTAAAATAACAATCCTTGTATTGAGAAGCGACGGACAAAAAGAAAAAATGTAAGTCGTTCACACCATAAACAAATTTAAATGCTATTGTGACGCCGTAGAAGGTGGCAAAATTCAATTTTAACCGCGCAAGGGTACAAACTTAAGGGCAAGACAATAAAACGCGAATTTGAGCGTTTAAACGCTTAAACAATATTAAAATAACAATCTTTATGTTGAGGAGGTAAAGCCATATGACATTATTCGAGAGAATGGAAGCACTGGAAGCATTAGTAACAAGTTTACAAACAGACTTTAACACACTGGGAAAACACTTCGTCAGCGTCGAAGAAACAATGGACGCCATGTTAACGGAAATTGACACAATAAAAGGACAGATTAACGGCCTTCTTCCGGACCAGGCGGAAAACATCAACGGAAAGAATCTTAACAGTTTAGTAGGCCGTATTATTTTCGGTTATGGTAACGATTGCACAAATAGACCGGTTAACGTTAACGGTTATTTCGTTAATATTCCACATAATCAGCGCGCGACAACCTACGGAAAACAATTTTGGATCACTAGACCGGCAAATAACATTTACATTCGTAACCTGGAAAACGGAACGTTTGGCGCATGGGAGCAGATCAATAGCAAAGTTGAGGACACCGGATGGAATGACCTTCCGTTGTTAGGCGACGTTATACCGTATTCGGACGCAAACCCGCCACAGTATAGAAGAATCGGTAATGTTGTATGGTTACGCGGTTACGTGAAGAACATTTTAGCCGCACAAACCGAAATCGGACGTTTGCCGGAAGGATTCCGCCCGGCAAAAACATATTCCTACGTACAAAATACGTCCATGTTGTCCGGTAACGTGGCGTGTACGTCACGCCTTAAGGTTGCAACCGACGGCGTTTTAAGCGTCGAAGGAATTTCCGCCGGCGCGGTTTATGGCGCGTCAAAATGGTTCCCGATTGACACCAGTTTTTTAATTGATTAATAGCCAGGACGTGAAGGGGGTGAAATTATGAAAACGTATGACATTATTTCACGCCGCGAATTATTGGACGAACTATTGACATTAAGCGCCGAAAAACGGACGTTTACGGTTAATGAAGTCTATGAGTTAATCCGGAAACAAAAAGGAATCGTGTTAGAGGTAAAAGAGAAATGAACAATCGACAAAAAGCAAAGCATTTTAAAAAACTTTATGAAAATTTAAGAGAGTTGACTAACCCACGTGTTAGGCCAGTTCCGTTACGTATAACTAGAACACAACCGGTTAAATTAAGAGTAAAACAAACAATACATGAAAGCGCATTTACTGGAATGTATGAAACAAAAGAAACGCCGGTTAGTTTAGCGGTAAAATGTTGTGGAAATTCATTGGCGAAAGAATTGATTAATTATTGCAAAATGGAAATAGTTCCTTCGCGTATACCCGAACATGTTGACCTTGTGGCGGAAGTTGAAGTTTTACCGCCGGAATCAGATAGTCATTGTATAAAAGTAAACCTAAACAAATTTTAGTAGCAAAATAACGGGGGTGGAAAAAGTGGGGGACAAGATTAATTACAATCCGGAGAAACAAGCAATTGAAAAGATTATTAACGACACCGTTAACACGACCGTTTTACGCCTAAAAATGGCCGGATTAATGAAGGACGCAAAAAAGAACGCCTTCCAAAAGACGGAAGAACTTTTACGAAACTATGAAGCATTTAAGCATAGTGACGAAGCATACACTCAAAAAGTTGTCCGTAAGATTGACGAAGCCCTGGACGCTATCCGGGAAGACAATTACTTTGAAATTGTCCCAATGGTTTATTTCGAAGGAAAAACGCGTGAAGAAGTCGCGGAATACTTCGACACGACCGTTACCACGATAAGCCGAAACAAGTCGCGGTTGATTAATAAATTAAAGGCTTATTTATTTTCGACCGATTTTATTTATGAATTATTCACATAATCGTTAGTGTTCTTCTTTTCATTGATACACGCGCATGATGTAACAACCGTGTTACGTCGTGTGTGTGTATCTTTTTTTGTTTTGGTATTAAAATTTATTAAAAGTGAAGAAGTGAAATTATTTTAGTTGTTTTTTAGTTTCTCGAAAGGAAGTGAACAAATGAAACGATTTTCGACGCCAACAATAACCATATTAACGAACGGGTTCGACGTTCGCGCCCTGGTGGAAGTCTATGTAACTATTCGACAATTAAGAACAAAGGCGGATTTCATTCCGGAAATTATTGACGAAAATACTATGATGGTTGAATTAAAGCAAGAAGAGACGGGACAGTTTCGGGACGGTGTGGCGCGGATCCAGTGGACCGGATTAACGGCGGAAGGAAAGCGCGTGACGTGTGAACCGGTTGTTTTCAGACTTGAAAATGTTTTGAAAGACGAGGTGATTTAAAAAATGTCAAACCCAATTTATAACAAAGATTTAAACGAATACGTAATACCAACGGCCGTTAAAGACGTGGTAGTAACAAAGGGTGACAAGGGCGACAAAGGCGACACGGGACCACAAGGCCCGGAAGGCCCACAAGGTCCAAAAGGTGACCCGTTCGAATATGAGGATTTCACGCCGGAACAATTAGAAGGACTAAAAGGACCGCAAGGCGACCGCGGCCCGGAAGGACCGGCCGGACCACAAGGTGAGCCGGGAACGCTTGACGCTACCGTGTATTACAAGAAATTCGAAAGCTACGACACGACCATAAGCGGAACGCGCTATTATAACAAGACTTTCGATATTTCGGACTATAACCCGACGACAGACATTTTACTAATCGACGTTAACGGGTTAAGCCTGGTTAAAGACTTAGATTACACCGAAAGCGTAGTTGGTGACATTGTTCGAATTTCTATAACCGGCGGCGTTGGTGGAAGTGGGACAATAATTCACTTTACAGTTTTAAGAATCATAGAATTAGCGGTGGAAGATTTCGCAAGATTAAAAGGCGACCCAGGACCACAAGGACCACAAGGCGCCCAGGGAATCCAGGGACCAAAAGGCGACCGCGGCGAACAAGGACCGGCGGGCGCGGATGGAAGAAGTTTTACGGTCAAAAGTTCATACGAAACGGAAGAAGAATTAAGAGCCGCACACCCGGAAGGACAAGACGGGGACGCTTATTTTGTTGGAACGCCGCAAGACAACGTTCTTTACATTTGGGACGTTGAACGCGCGGACTGGACAAACGTTGGACCGCTTAAAGGACTTAAGGGTGACAAGGGCGACAAAGGCGACGCGTTCACTTACGAAGATTTTACGCCGGAAGAATTGGAAGCGCTTAAAGGACTAAAAGGCGACAAAGGCGAAGACGGTAAGGACGGCAAAGACGGCGAAGACGGAATTATGTTTGGTGTCAATGGCTTCTTTCAATTGGAAGTTGACGCAAACGGCGACCTTATAGCAATCACGGCGGAAGAAGGCGACGAACCGCCTTTAGAATATGATAGTGTAACCGGAAACTTATATTACGTTGTTGAAGATTAATGAAATGATAGGAGGTTAAGAACATGGCTAGATTTTTAATTGGACACGTTAAGGGAGACACCGGCCCACAAGGACCAAAAGGCGACCAGGGCGACGCGTTTACTTACGAAGACTTTACACCGGAACAATTGGCCGCACTTAAAGGACCAAAAGGTGACAAGGGCGACACCGGAGAAACCGGCGCAACGGGAGCAACCGGCGCACAAGGACCGAAGGGTGATCCATTCACTTACGAAGATTTTACACCGGAACAGTTGGCAAATTTAAAAGGACCAAAGGGTGACAAGGGAGACACCGGAGAAACCGGCGCAACGGGAGCAACCGGACCACAAGGACCACAAGGCCCACAAGGACCGGCCGGAACTACCGATTACGACGACTTAACGGACAAACCGACAATTAATAGCGTTACTTTATCCGGGAATAAAAGCGCCGGCGATTTGTCGTTAGTTGGTTCGATTAGTATCAATGGAGCAACGCCGGCAATTACACCGGACGCGCAAGGTAATATTGATTTGCAAGGACCATTTGACCGTACCGTTAACATAGCGGTTGCGGATTGGACCCAGGTAAGCGGACAAACGTATTATAGCGCAACGAAAAACGTTACCGGAATCCTTGCAACTGATAAACCTATTATTGATTTGTCCGCAACGTTGGCAAATTATGAAGCAGAAATAACAGATTGGGCGAAATTAATTAAAGCAGATACGGGCGCCGGTACAATTACGTTCTACGCGTCGGGAGCATTCACAAACGCCGTAGCCGTTAACGTTAAGGTGGTGAGATAATGGGCGAAGCATTAATTAAACGTCGTTTTGTTAAGAGTCCGCCGCCTACTCCCGGTCAACTTACGCCCGGAGAAACATATTCATTTGGTGGATATGATTGGATATGTGCTGAAGTATTTAACGATTATGCAGTTTTGCAATCGAAAGGTGTTACAGGTGGTGCATGGCCTGGTTATGTTATGACTGGACCGTCATCACCGTCAACCGGTGATTGGGGAAATGCAAATTCAAGCTATAATAGCGGCGACATTGACGGATTAAATATTAGCGGATACAATGCTACTACCGCTACATTATATTCGGCAATAAGTTCTGCTGAATACACAAATGCAAGTTATGGAGAAGGATTGTTTTTAATCCCAAAATCATACGTTGATAGTTATTCAGGCAATTATTATGATGCCCTTCTATATGCCGCTTCGCACAAAAATGAGTTTGAGCAAGACCTAAATTCATGGGCATGGCTTGGAAAGGGTGGAAACGGTTATGCTTATTTTGAAAATTCCGGTGGTATTTTTGATGCTAATGATCAAAATTATAGGGGTGTATTAGCACCGGCGTTTAATGTTGATATATCAAAAATCAATTTGTCCGGAAATACTATTACCGTTAAATAATTACAAAATTAAAGACTAGCTTTTTAGCTAGTCTTTTTCTTTTTGTGTAACATTCGTGTAACGTCGGGTGTCTGTTTCTTTCGTCATTGTAGCGATAAAATTTATTAAAAGAATTAAAAGGCGGGTGAATATATGAACGGAGTAACCAAAGGAACCATTATTAGAACGGCGCTTTTATTTTTAGCACTAGTTAATAACATTTTGGATTTATTCGGCAAAAGCCCGTTACCTATTGACGACGTAGAATTAGAAAACCTTATTTCTCTGATTTTCACAATCGCGACCGCGTTAACGGCCTGGTGGAAAAACAATAGTTTCACCCAGGAAGCAATCAAAGCGGACGACTATTTAGAAAGATTAAGAGGACATAATAAATTATGAACCAAAACGCGGTAATTATCGTTTCTTTAATCATTTCAATCATTTCCGCGATTGGCGTTATTGTTTCAATCGTTCACACGTTTAAAACGGATAAAAATATGGACGTTAACAAAGAGTTAACCATAAAAGAAAGTTTTGTAGAAATCAAAGTAAGAATTGAAACACTAACCGGATCCTTTAATGAAATGATGAGAAAGAACGAAAAAGGATTGGACGAAATTAAAGAGATAAGGGAAGAAAGCATAAAACAGAACGAACGCATAGAAGCGCTATTTCGTTACAAGGACGACCACGAAACACGACTAAGAAAATTGGAAGGTGATAAGAATGGTTAAACTTATAGACGTTTCTTACCATAACGGTGTTATTGATTTTAACAAAGTAAAAGCGGATGGAATAGCCGGCGTAATTATCCGGGCCGGTTATGGAAAAAATACAATTGACAAAAAGTTTCATGATAACATTCGCGCGGCAATTAACGCCGGACTTCGGGTTGGTGTGTACTGGTTTTCTTACGCATATACGGAAGACATGGCCAAAGCGGAAGCGGAAGCGTGTTTAAAAGCTATTATGCACTATAACGTAACACTTCCCGTTTTCTTCGACTGGGAATACGATTCTATGAATTACGCGAAGAAGGAAGGAAAGAAAGTTACAAAGACTTTAATAACGTCTATGAATGTCGCGTTTTGTAAAGTTGTTAAGAATGCCGGGTATAAAGCCGGTTACTATCTGAATGAAGACTACGCGAAAAACTACGTAAATGAAACAAACCTTAAGAACAAAGGTTTTTATAGATGGTTCGCAAGGTACACGAAGACGACGCAAAAGAATTGCGCGTTGTGGCAATATAGCGACGAAGGCAAGGTGAACGGCATTAAAGGGAACGTGGACATGAACGTGTTAAATGATACGTCTTTACTTAAATCCGTGAAGCCAGGAGAAAAGAAACCGGCGGCCAAACCGAAACCGGTTTATTACACTGTTAAGTCCGGCGACACACTAAGCGGAATCGCAAAAAAATATAAAACGACCGTGAAGTGGTTGGCGTTAACGAATGGAATTAAGAACGTTAATTTGATTCACACCGGGCAGAAATTAAGAGTTAAGTAAGTTAGTAGTTAGGCGGTGAGAGTATGGCGAGACCTAACAAATACGAAAAGTATGTGGAACCTCATTTAGAACGAATTGCTCAAATGGCAATTGACATGACAGAGGAACAAATAGCGAAAACACTAGGGGTTAGCTATGCAACGTTCCGACGTTATAAGAATGAGCATGAGCAATTAAAAGCAGTTTTGAAAATGGGACGGAAAGACCTGGTTATTAAGTTAAAGAGTAACTTAATACGAAAGGCGGAAGGGTTCGAGTATGAAGAGACGAAGACCATTAAAGAACTTAACGAAGACACCGGAAAACTTGAAGTGGTTCGAGTTGAGACAACTAAGAAATACGCGCCGCCGGATGTGGCGGCCAATAATCTATTGTTAAAGAATTACGACCGGGAGAATTGGGCGAACGACCCGCAAGCGTTAGAGATTAAACGCCAGGAATTAGAGTTACAAAAGCAAAAGATAGAAAATAGTGAATGGTAATGAATAAGGTGTTATTAGCTTACGTTATTATCGTAATTACTATTCTACTGGTGGTTAACTTAGTTCGGCCATATATTTATATCCCTTAATTATATAGGGCGTATATATTAGGCGGTTAGTGGGAGGTAGTAAGGTGTTTACGCTTGAAACATTCTATAAGACGAAAGAATGGGAAAACCTTCTTAAGGTTTTAAAACTTGAAAGAGTAAACGAAGACGGCGTGATTATATGCGAGTATTGCCACAAACCAATAGTAAGGGCCTATGATTGCATTGGCCACCATTCTATATTCTTAACGCCGCAAAATATAAATGATATAAATATAAGCCTTAATCCGGAGTTAATCCAGTTCGTTCACCATCGTTGCCACAACAAGATCCATAACAAGTTAGGACGAACAAGACGTGAAGTGTTCGTGGTTTACGGTTCACCGTTTGCCGGGAAGTCGTCGTGGGTGGCGGCGAACGCGGAACCTGGTGACCTTATAGTGGACATTGACCGGATTTGGAATTGTCTAAGCGGGCTTCCGATGTATGAAAAGCCGCCAAAGTTAAACGCGGTTGTGTTTGGCGTTCGGGACTATTTGTTAGAGAGTATAAAACTAAGGTTAGGCAAGTGGGACAACGCTTACATTATCGGAGGTTATCCAATAACGAACGAACGCGAACGCCTGGTGAAAAGCCTGGGCGCGCGTGAAGTGTTTATAGAATCCACAAAGGAAGAATGTTTAGAACGTCTTTCCAATTGTGAAGATGGAAGAAGTTTTGAATTGTGGGAAAATTTTATAAACGACTGGTGGAGAAAGTACCACCCCCCTATATCCATATAATGTGACGTCCTGGGGGACAAGTCGGATCGTAGCCATGTC
>JAZQWW010000158.1:0-18711 GCA_045632585.1 Christensenellaceae bacterium | reverse complement strand
GAAGAGAATTGGTACTGCAGCGAAGATATTTGATGCGCTTGCTAAAAGCGAAATTAACGTACAACTAATAGACCAAGGTTCAAGCGAACTTAACGTAATCGTAGGCGTAGCCGACGAAGATTACGAAAAGAGTATTAAAGCCATCTATAACGAATTTATGAAGAACTAGAAATTAGGAGAATAGAAAATGGACTATGCAAAGGAATCATTAAGATTACACGGTGAATGGAAGGGTAAAATTGAAGTAGTTTCAAAAGTACCCGTAAAAAACAAGACAGACTTATCACTAGCGTATACACCGGGCGTAGCAGAACCGTGTCTAGCAATCAACAAAGACTATCAAAAATCGTTTGAACTTACGGCTCGTGGAAATACGGTAGCGGTAGTGACTGACGGAACGGCAGTTTTGGGATTAGGTGATATCGGTCCTGAAGCGGGAATGCCGGTTATGGAAGGTAAATGCGTGTTATTTAAGACGTTTGGAAACGTTGACGCTATTCCCCTTTGCGTAAGAAGTAAAAGCGTAGACGAAATAGTTCAAACCATAAAACTTCTAGCAGGAAGTTTTGGTGGCGTTAACCTAGAAGATATTTCTGCGCCAAGATGTTTTGAAATAGAAAAAAGACTCATAGAAGACCCCGAAGTAGATATTCCTATTTTCCACGACGACCAACACGGAACGGCAGTAGTTTGCGTTGCTGCGTGCATTAACGCTCTAAAACTCGTAAACAAGAAATGGGAAGACGTTAAAATCGTATTTAACGGTGCAGGCGCTGCGGGTGTTGCAATTGCAAAACTTATGATTTCAATGGGCGCTAAAGACGTTGTGATGTGCGACAGAAAAGGTATAATTTACAAAGGTCGTCCAGAAGGAATGAACGCTAGTAAAGAAGAAATTGCAGATTTTACAAACAAGTTTAATAAAAAAGGCACGTTAGAAGAAGCTTTAGTCGGCGCTGATATATTCGTAGGCGTAAGTTCACCTGGCGCTGTGACTGAAGAAATGGTAAAATCAATGAATAAGGGCGCAATAGTTATGCCTATGGCAAACCCAACGCCCGAAATTATGCCTGATTTAGCGTTAAAGGCAGGCGCAGCCGTAGTAGGAACGGGAAGAAGTGATTTCCCTAACCAAATCAACAACGTTCTTGCTTTCCCAGGAATTTTTAGGGGCGCACTCGATTGCAGGGCAAGCGTAATTAATAACGAAATGAAAATCGCAGCGGCAAAGGCAATAGCGTCGCTCGTGTCTAGCGAAGAACTTAAAGCGGATTATATAATTCCAGCACCTTTTGACGAAAGAGTTGCAAGTAAAGTTGCCGAAGAAGTTAAAAAGGCTGCAATCAAAACGGGTGTTAATAGAATTTAAGTATTGATTAAGTCTATAAAATATGTTAATATAAAATAGCATAAGGGAGTAGTCGGCTTTTATTAAAAGTAATTGCGTCTACAGCACTGAAGAAATTCAGGCGTAATTTTAACGACAAGACTTATGCGAAAAGCAATATTATTACTTTTCGCATAAGTTTTTTTAGTATTGCAGGATAAAAAGGCTTAACCACAAACAATATATATAATATAAGGAGACGAACAATGATTTTTTATAGCGAAAAACAACAAACCGTTATAGATAGTTTTAATTCGGACGCACAAAAAGGGTTAAACACCGAACAAGTTAATAAAGCCAGAGAAAAGTACGGTGAAAACAAACTCAAAGAGAAGAAGAAAAAAACTATGATAGAGCGTTTCTTTGAACAATTCAAAGACGTTATGATTTTAATACTTATTGCAGCCGCAGTCGTATCGTTTACAATTGCGTGTATTGAAGGAAATCCTAGCGAGTTTGTTGAAGGTGGCTTAATAATATTAATCGTAGTTATTAACGCTTTAATGGGCGTAATTCAAGAGAGTAAGGCAGAGAAGGCACTTGATGCGCTCAAGAATATGTCCGCCCCACACGCAAAGGTAATTCGTGACGGAGTAGAAAGTATAATCGACGCTAAAGATTTAGTTCCGGGCGATATAATTAAACTTGAAGCCGGCGACTTTATTCCTGCAGATGCAAGGCTTATTAAAAGCGTAAGTCTAAAATGCGAAGAATCGGCTTTAACCGGTGAATCGGTTCCAGCAGAAAAAGACGCTGAAGTTGTAGTCGACGCAAAAAGTACGGTTGGCGATAGAATTAATATGGTGTTTTCGGGCTGTACCGTCACTTACGGCACGGCGACAGCAATCGTCACGGCAATAGGTATGGATACCGAAATGGGTAAGATTGCAAACCTTCTTTCTTCTGAAGAAGAAACTGCTACGCCTCTTCAACAAAAGTTGGCTCAATTAGGCAAATATTTAGGAATTATCGCTCTTGCTTGTTGTGGCGTTATATTCGTCGTTGGAATACTTAATAGTCTTAAAGTACTTGATATGTTTATGACTAGCGTATCTCTTGCAGTATCTGCAATTCCAGAAGGCTTGCCTGCAATAGTGACGATTGTTTTATCTATCGGTGTACAGCGCATGGTAAAAAAGAACGCAATTATTCGTAAACTTCCCGCCGTTGAAACGCTAGGTGGTGCGTCGGTAATATGTTCTGATAAAACGGGAACCTTAACTCAAAACAGAATGACCTTAAAAAAGATTTTCGTTGACGGCGAAAAACTTGAAGACGTTTCCGACAACAATAGTGAAAGTGCTAAAAAACTTTTAACCTACGCTACGCTTTGTTGTGACGGTAAAATTATATTTAACGAAAGTAAAGAACAACTTATCGGTGACCCGACTGAAACGGCAATCGTTATGGGTGCGCACTTAAACGGAATAGACCAAGACGAAATTAACGCAAAATATCCAAGACTAGGCGAAATTCCTTTTGATTCGGATAGAAAACTAATGACCACCGTTCACAATATTGACGGTAAAAATATCGTTATTGTAAAGGGCGCTTTCGACGTTATGGCAAGTAGATGTATTTCTGGGGATACGAAAAAGGCAAACGAGATAGTAAACGATATGAGTTCTAATGCGCTTCGTGTTCTAGCAGTAGCGTATAAAGAAATTAAAAGCGTTCCAAGTGAGTGTAAACCTGAAGATTTAGAAAAAGATTTAATCTTTATGGGTTTAGTAGGTATGATAGACCCACCGAGACCTGAAGCAAAAGACGCAGTTGCAATTTGTAGAAAGGCAGGCATTAAGCCCGTAATGATAACGGGCGACCATATCGCTACGGCGTCGGCTATCGCAAAAGAACTAGGAATACTTTTAGACGGCGACAAAGCCATTACGGGCGCCGAACTCGATTTAATGACGGATAGAGAACTAGACGAAATAGTTGAAACTATATCTGTATACGCTAGAGTTTCGCCAGAAAACAAGATAAGAATAGTTAAGGCTTGGCAAAGAAAAGAACAAGTCGTATCAATGACGGGCGACGGCGTAAACGACGCACCGGCTCTTAAAGCGGCGGATATCGGTTGCGCTATGGGTATAACGGGTACTGACGTTGCTAAAGGCGCTGCAGATATGACGCTTACCGACGATAACTTTTCGACCATAGTCGACGCAGTTAGAGAAGGTAGGGGAATATACGCTAACATAAGAAAGGTGGTAGGTTTCTTGCTTGGAACTAATATCGGCGAAGTGTTTACGGTATTCTTTGCAATGATTTTGTGGCACGTTTCACCACTTGTTTCAATGCAATTACTTTGGATAAACCTTGTGACGGACAGTTTACCGGCAATTGCACTCGGTATGGAAGCCGTTGAAAAAGACGTAATGGAAAGAAAACCAAAGCCCAAGAAAGAAGGCTTGTTTGCTCACGGACTAGGAGTGAGAGTGGTTATTCAAGGGTTTATGTTCGGCACTCTAACTTTAATCGGATACTGGCTAGGTACGGGATTAACAATCCGTGAACTTTTCGCAATGACTCCACAAATGGCTGATACTATTTACGCTACTAATCTTGCAAACGGTCAAACCGTAGCGTTTATAGTTCTTGCGCTTTCTCAAATCACGCAATCGTTTAATATGCGTAGCGATAAATCGCTAATTAAGATTAAACCTTTCAGCAATAAAACGCTTAACCTTGCCGCCCTTGCAGGTATATTATTAGTTGCTTTCGTGCTATTTGTTCCGGGTGTAAATACGGCGTTTGAACTTGCAGTTCTATCTTGGGATAAATATTTAATAGCACTAGGTCTTGCGATAGTACCACTACCAGTAATGGAACTTTCAAAAGCAGTAGGTCTAATAAAACATCATAAATAATAAAATACTCATAGAAAACTCCCCAAAAAGCGTATTTTGGGGAGTTTTTATGCTTTTTTGCTAGAAAAGCCGTAAATACTATATATTGTGTTTTTAGTAAAAAATTTTCACAAAATATTCGATTTTTGTATTGACAAACGAAGTCGGCTGTGTTATAGTAGATTACGCTACAAAATTAATGGTATTTATTCATAACGGAGGAAGAAAAATGTATCAACTTAAAAAGAGAGACGGTAGTATAGTTGAGTTTGATTTAACAAAAATTACTACTGCGTTATCAAAGGCTTTCAATGCAAACGGCATAAATTACAATGCCGATATTTTAAACACGCTAGCACTACGTGTGACTGCGGATTTTCAAAAGAAAATTAAAGACAACGTAATTGCCGTTGAAGACGTTCAAGACAGTGTCGAAGTCGTTCTTATTCAAACGGGCTACGTTGACGTTGCAAAAAGTTATATTTTATATCGTAAACAACACGAAAAAGTTCGTAATATAGAAGGAACTTTAGTAGACTACAAAAAGATTATAGACGATTACCTTAAAGTTTCAGACTGGCGTGTTAAGGAAAACTCTACCGTGACCTATTCGGTTGGTGGACTTATTCTATCTAACTCAGGCGCTGTGACTGCAAACTACTGGTTATCGGAAGTTTACGACGAAGAAATTGGCGAAGCGCATAGAAACGCTGATATTCATATTCACGACTTATCAATGCTTACCGGTTATTGCGCAGGTTGGTCACTTAAACAACTTATCAAAGAAGGTCTTGGTGGCGTAGTGGGTAAAATCACGTCTTCACCAGCAGGACACTTGTCAACGCTTTGCAACCAAATGGTAAACTTTTTAGGTATTATGCAAAACGAATGGGCGGGCGCACAAGCCTTCTCGTCGTTCGATACTTACCTTGCTCCGTTCGTTAAGGTAGATAATTTAAGTTATAAAGAAGTTAAACAATGTATTCAATCGTTTATTTACGGTGTAAACACTCCATCACGTTGGGGTACTCAAGCGCCGTTTACAAACATTACTCTTGACTGGGTAGTTCCAAACGACCTTGCTGAAATGAACGCAATCGTCGGCGGAAAGGAAATGGACTTTAAATATAAAGATTGTGAAAAAGAAATGGCTATGGTTAACAAAGCCTTCATTGAAATTATGATTGAAGGCGACGCTAACGGTAGGGGATTCCAATACCCAATTCCAACCTATTCAATCACTCGTGACTTCGACTGGTCTGAAACCGAAAACAACAAGTTATTATTTGAAATGACTGCTAAATACGGAACTCCATACTTTAGCAACTACATCAACAGTGATATGGAACCTTCAGACGTTCGTTCAATGTGCTGTAGATTACGTCTAGACTTAAGAGAACTTCGTAAAAAATCAGGTGGTTTCTTCGGCTCTGGCGAAAGCACGGGTTCAGTAGGCGTTGTCACCATCAATATGCCTAGAATTGCATACCTAGCAAAGACTGAAGGAGAATTTTACGAAAGACTAACTCGTCTTATGGATATTTCAGCAAGAAGTTTAAAGATAAAAAGAGAAACTATCTCTAAACTTCTAGAAGCAGGCTTATATCCATACACCAAGAGATATTTAGGAACTTTTAATAACCACTTCTCAACTATCGGTTTGGTAGGTATGATCGAAGCGTGCCTAAACGCTAAATGGGTTCAAAAGGATATGACTAGCGCTGAAGCGCAAAACTTCACCAAAAACGTTCTTAACTTTATGAGAAACAAACTTTCAGATTATCAAGAAATGTACGGTGACCTTTATAACCTTGAAGCAACGCCAGCAGAATCAACTTCTTTCCGTCTAGCAAAACACGACTTAAAGAGATATCCTGATATTATAACTGCAACCGATAACGACAAAACGCCATACTACACCAACAGTTCGCACTTACCGGTTGGCTTTACCGACGATATTTTCTCAGCGCTTGATATTCAAGACGAACTTCAAACGCTTTACACTTCGGGTACTGTATTCCACGCATTCCTTGGTCAAAAACTTCCCGACTGGAAGGCTGCCGCTAATTTAGTTAGAAAGATTGCAGAAAACTATAAACTTCCTTACTATACAATGTCGCCAACCTATTCGGTATGTACCGACCAGGGCTATATTGCAGGCGAAGTTTACTCTTGTCCTATCTGTGGAAAGACCACCGAAGTTTACAGCCGTATAACAGGCTACTATCGTCCCGTACAAAACTGGAACGACGGTAAACGTGCAGAGTTCGCTAATAGAAAGGTTTACGACGTAGAAAATTCAAAGTTTACGGCTAAAGAAAAAAGCGCTTGCTCTTGCAAAGAAGAAAGCAAAGGCGAAATTATAACTGAACCAATTCTATTTACTAGAAACGGTTGTCCAAACTGCAAAACTTCAAAAATGATGCTTGATAAAGCAAGCGTTAAATACTCGGTAGTTAATGCAGAAGAAGACA
This sequence comes from Christensenellaceae bacterium, assembly GCA_045632585.1. Lineage (GTDB taxonomy): Bacteria > Bacillota > Clostridia > Christensenellales > Borkfalkiaceae > UBA1259. The sequence goes on along the minus strand of JAZQWW010000158.1, from coordinate 11,998 downwards.
AAGAATTAACCTTAAAGTTTGGCGTTAAGAAAGCACCGACCTTGTTAGTTCCAGACGGCGATTCGTTTAAGGCATACGATAACGCAAGCGAAATTAGAAAATATATTGAGAGCATAAACTAATGTACGATATTATAGTAATAGGCGGGGGCGCAGCAGGTATGACTTCTGCGCTCTACGCATTGAGAAATGGAAAAACAGTACTTGTACTTGAAAGTGAAAGTTTAGGTGGACAAATAGCAACTTCACCAAGACTTGAAAATTACCCGTCCATAAAAGTTATTAGTGGCGAAGAGTTTGCCGATAACTTGTTTGAGCAAATTACTTCGCACGGCGCAGACTTTGAAGTAGAAAAAGCAACCGAAATAATAAAACACGGCGAAGGCGATTTCACGGTTAAAACCGAATACAACGAATATAAAGGTAAAAGCGTAATTATCGCAGCAGGCGTAAAACATAAACACTTAAGGACTAAAGATAATAGAGAAGATTTAGTAGGAAAGGGCGTATATTACTGCGCTTTATGCGACGGACCTTTTTACAAAGATAAAGAAGTTGCGTTGGTTGGCGACGCTAATACTGCACTTCAATACAGTTTACTTCTTTCAAGTTATTGCAAAAAGGTGTATATATATACACTCTTTGATAAATTCTTCGGAGATAAGAGATTAGTTTCAAATCTTCTTGCTAAAGAAAATATCGAGTGGCGTCCTAATACGGCGATATTTAACTATCTTGGCGAAAACGAACTAACGGGCTTTGAATATAAAGATGCTGACGGAAATGAAAAAGTTCACGAAATCCCAGCGTTATTCGTTGCAATAGGTCAAATTCCCGACAATAAGGCTTTTGAAAACGTAGTTGATTTAGATAAGGACGGATATATAATATCGGACGAAAGTTGCAAAACCAAAACGGACGGCGTGTTCGTAGCGGGCGATTGTAGAACTAAATCAGTTCGTCAAGTAGTGACGGCTGTAGCAGACGGCGGAATAGCCGCAACCAACGCATCACTATACGTTGAAAATTTATAAAAACACAACAAAAAAACGGTCAAACCAAAGTTTGACCGTTTTTAATTTTATTTAGTTTTATACGGGTGAGAATATTCCAAGTAAAATTATACCTACAAAGGTTAGTGCAATTGCAATATAGTGTTTATAAGAAAGTTTTTCCTTGAGGAAAATTCTACTCCAAATTAGCGAAACTACGCAGTAAGCAGAGATAATCGGCATACCGATTTCGTAGTCGGCAAACATAACGGCCATATAGAAAACTTGCCCAATGGTTTCGCAAAAACCACCGATATATAAGTCGCCGTTTTGTTTTTTAAATAGCGTGTCCTTTTTTACGAATTTAACCCAAATGAAAGCAAATATTGCTAAGAAGAAAAAGGTAAGTTCAAAAGACGAGTTTGCTGAATAATCGCTAATATCAACGAAATGAAAGAACACTTCGTCGCCTACCGTTCCTAAAGCGTCGATAATTAGATATGCGATAGGAAGTAGTAATGCTAGAAAACTTTTTGTGTATTTTCTATTTGATGCTTGTCTACGAAGTTCTTTAAGTTCTTGGTTTTCTTTTGAATCAATAACGCCAATACCGATAATACCTAGAGTAATAGCGATAACGCCGATTATAGAGAATGCGTCAAGTTCAATAGCGTCAGCACCTATTAAAGGGAAGATGATTACACAAAGAAGAAGTGCTAGCGAGCCAGAGCAGTTGCATATCGGCGAAGATACCGATAGTTCGATATATCTTAATCCGATATAACCAAGTACCATAGCAAGTATGTAAAGACCTGCAACGGGTAAATACTTAATAAAGTCAATAAACTTAAAATCGGTGTAGAATAAACTTGCAACGAATTTAGGCATTTCTTCAACGCTACTTTTAGCGTCGATAATAGCACCACCGATAAGGGTAATTAAAAAATGAATACCCATAATTAAGCCAACTGCAAAAACAACTTTCCAGTGACTGTTGGGGTCTTTTTCGTTAGTTCCTTTTTTAGAAAAAAGGTCAGACCCACTCCACGCAAAAAGCGCAACTAGTGCGAAAATAAAATACATATTAAATTATTAATCTCCTTGTAAAAAATAAAATCGTTAAATATCGTACCCACGAAGACGGGTAGATGGGATATTTTTTTTAAGAATATCCAAAAATTCTAAAGCGATTTTATCTTCCACGGCGGAAAGATGTGACTTGATACAGTTTCCGCTGTCTTTGAACTTCTGTAAAAAATACTTGTCTGCTCCTTTAATCCAGTTTGAAATATTTATAATATTATTTTTATCGTGATATTCTTTAACTAGCGTAGTTCTAAATTCGTACGCCGTTTTTCCCGAAAGGAAAAATTCCACGCTTTCTTCAATTTTAGATAAATCGTAGTTAGGTATGCCGATAATTTCGCCATAACCTAGTTTATCGCTTTTTATATCCATAGCGAAATAATCAACTAGCCCGTTATTTGCTAGAGATTTAATCATTTTAGGGTTTGTGCCGTTGGTGTCAAGTTTTACTTTGTAGCCTAAAGCCTTTACCTTTTCAATAAAGAAAGGTAGGTCGTTATTTAAGGTAGGCTCTCCACCCGTAATGCAAAGCCCTTCTAAAAGGTTTTTGCGTTTTTCAAGGTAAGATAAAATTTCTTCTTCGGCAAAAGTGGCTAAATTTTTGCAATCGAAAACAAGCGCAGAATTGTGGCAAAATTCGCACCTAAAATTACAAGCACCGGTAAAAACCGTTGCTGAAACGTATCCGTCAAAGTCGACTAAAGATAATTTTTCAATTCCATAAAAAACCATAGAAACATTTTATCATAAAACAGTAAAAAAATCAACGATAGGTTTTGTTTTTTCTCTTGAAAAAAATTAAAAATGGTAGTAAAATACAAATAGGTGAAATTATGAAAGCAGTAGTTCAAAGAGTATTAAAAGCAAATTTAAAAGTTGATGGGAAACTAATTTCCGAAATAGGTTTTGGATACGTAGTATTTTTAGGCGTTAAAAAAGGCGACACTAAAGAAAACGCCGATTATTTTATTAAAAAACTCCCAACGCTTAGAATTTGTGAAGACGAAAACGGAAAAACCAATCTATCCATTTTAGACACTAAAGGCGAAATACTTTTAGTTTCGCAGTTTACCTTGTACGGCGACACGTCGCACGGAAACCGTCCTTCGTTCATTGATGCTGAACTACCAAAAGAAGCAAACGAACTTTACGAATACGTTGTAGAAGGTATTGGAGCGCAAGGAATAAGCGTTAAAAAAGGCGTATTTGGTGCAGATATGAAAATTGAACAAGTAAACGACGGTCCGTTTACCGTAATACTTGAAAAATAAAAAAACACGGCGAGCCGTGTTTTTAACTTTTAATCAACTAAATTTTCGTAAATAATTCTATAAGTGTCGGTTGCCTTTTCCGTCCATTTTTTATAAATGTCTTTTGCAGTTTGGCGATTTGGAACTACTAGTTTTAGTTCAAGTATGGGCTGGGCAGGTTCGATAATCTTTAGAAAAACGGTGTAAGTACCGTCTTTATTCATAAAGTAATCGGCAACGCATTCTTGTTTTCTTCTGTACCTTGTTTTGTTGTTTCTAACGAAAATGGAAATTTCTTCACGAATTGACGCTGGAATTTTTATAAAAAAGTTAGCAAGACAAATTCTACCGTCAGTAGTAATTTTATAAAGTGGTTCGCCAGAGCCACCAACGTCAAAAATCCAACCCGTTTCAAGAAGTTGGTTAAGAATCGGTTGACAGTCCATATAGGCTAGCCAGTTATTTGAAGAACAACACATATCAAGTATTGTGTTTTCAGAAAGTGGCACGTCCATCTTGTCAAAAACGAACAAAAGTATTAACTTGTTTAGCGAAGAATCGCCCTTAACTTGCACGATTTTACTCCTAAAATAAAAGTTTTTGCAAAAACAAGTAATAAAAAACTAAAGGTGAGTTGCCTATATATTTTAGCACAATTTATTATTTTGTAAAGAAATTTGCAAAAAAATTGTAAAAATATATAAAAAAACTTTATACTTGTGGTTTTGATGTGTTATAATATACAAAATAGAGTGTATGCTTGTAAATACGTAAAAAAAACGAAAGGGGAAAATTATGAACAAAAGCGAAGAACTTCAATTTTTTCTAGAAAAAGCCGACGAACTTTGCAGTAGTAAATACATTTTATCGGAAATTAAAATTGTAAACTTACTTAAAGCAATCTCGTCGTCTGAAACGCTACTTGCAATATTTAAAAACTGTTTAATAGATTTTGATATTGACGAAGCCAAAAAGAAGTATTTTATAAAGAGCAAATATTTAACGGGTGACAAGGGCGAATTTATACTTCCAGGAAATTCGCGTGAGTTATTAGCGCATGTGTTTAATATTTTAGTAGAAATTGATTCTAAAGAAATTAACTTCCCCGACTTCTTAAGTAAGTATTTTTATGAAGACGGAAGTTTTTCAGCGTCTTACGGTGCGTTTATAAACTCAATGATAAAGCCGTTTAGAAACTCTGTTAAATTACTAATGGAATGCGTTATAGACGGTTCGTTAGAAGACCCGATTGAAGCAATCGTTAGAGAAGAAGAACGCAGAGCCGAACTTGAAATCGAAAGGCAAAAAAGAGAACAACTTGAGGCCGAACTTTCAAAGAAAAGTTATGGTGCAAGCGTTAAAAAAATTAGAGAACTTTTACTTAAAGATAAGCAAAAAATAAAAGGTTCGAAATATAAAGACCAAATAAAAGAAGAAATAACGCTTATAATCGATATGTTCGCAAATGCGATTGAAAGCGAAGATAAAGACGCTATATACTATTCGTTTGTAGCCTACAAATACTGTGCGAAAGCGCATAAGCACACACTTAGAAAGGGGCTTAGAAAAATTAAAAAATTATCAAAGGAAGTTCTTTGTGGATTTTAACGAAAAAACCTTAAAGGAAAACACCGTTTATAAAGGCAAAATCTTGAACTTAAGAGTGGATGACGTAATTCTACCAAACGGCAAAACCGCAATTCGTGAAATTATAGAGCATAGTGGTGGTTCTGCCGTTCTTCTTGAAGTTGACGGCAAAGTTTTGCTCGTTAAACAGTTTAGATACGCATATAAAAAAGAACTTTACGAAATACCAGCGGGTAAGATTAACTTTGGCGAAAACCCGATTGAAACGGCAAAGCGTGAACTTGAAGAAGAGTGTGGGTACAAATCTAATAATCTAAAGTTATTATTTACCACCTATCCGTCAACGGGCTACACTAACGAAATTATATACATTTATAAAGCCGAAAACCCCGTAAAGACTAAAACCAACCTAGATGAAGACGAGTTCTTGTTGTCAAAATGGTTTTCTATAGAAGAACTAGAGAAAATGATATCAAATGGCGAAATTTGCGACGCTAAGACGTTGCTTGCGCTATCCACAATAATAAACTATAAAGGAAGGACCGAAAATTGAAGAGATTAGACGTAAGAAACGTTGCTATTATCGCCCACGTTGACCACGGCAAAACGACGCTAGTAAATCAATTACTTAAACAAGGTGGAATTTTTAGAGATAACCAAGTGGTGTCAGATAGAGTTATGGACTCTGGCGACCTTGAAAAAGAAAGGGGTATAACCATACTTGCTAAAAACACTTCGGTGTTTTATAAAAATACCAAAATCAATATAGTAGATACGCCGGGACACGCAGACTTCGGTGGAGAAGTAGAGCGTGTACTAAAAATGGTAAACGGCGTTTTAGTATTAATCGACGCAGCAGAAGGTCCTATGCCACAAACGAGATTCGTTATGCAAAAGGCGTTAGAACTTAACCATAAACTAATAATCGTGGTTAATAAAATCGATAGACCAGACGCAAGACTAAACGAAGTTCAGGACGAAATTTTAGAACTACTTTTCGACCTTAACGCAAACGACGAGCAAATTGATAGCCCTATTATTTACTGTTCTGGAAGAGAAGGAACGGCAACGACCGATTTTAACAAAAAAGGTAGCGATTTAACGCCACTTTTCGACGCAATAATAAATTATTTCGAGCCACAAGAAGTTGACGAAGAAGGTCCTTTGCAAATGCTCGTTTCGTCAATAGACTATAGCGAATACGTAGGAAGAATAGGTATAGGAAGAATTGAGCGTGGCGTTGCTAGAGTTGGGGCGGAAGTAGAAACCTGCAACTATAACGTTAAAGGCAAGGAAGAAAAGGGCAAACTCGTTAATATTTATCAAATCGAAGGCTTAAGTAAAGTAAACGTAGAAAACGCAAAAGCAGGCGATATAGTTTGCATAAGTGGTATAGAAAATTTATCAATAGGCGACACGGTATGCGCTAAAGGTAGTCCCGACCCCGTTCCGTTCGTTAAGATTTCAGAGCCTACCGTAGAAATGACTTTTTCGGTAAACGATAGTCCGTTTGCAGGAAAAGAAGGTAAGTTCGTCACCACCCGTCATTTAAGGGATAGACTTTTTAAGGAAATGCTAAAAGACGTTTCGCTAAGGGTTGAAGAAACCGATTCAGCCGACTCGTATAGGGTTTGTGGTAGGGGCGAAATGCATCTTTCTATTTTAATTGAAACAATGAGAAGAGCCGGCTATGAATTCCAAGTCGGCGCACCTAAAGTTTTATTAAAGGAAGAAAACGGCAAGATTTTAGAGCCTATGGAAAAACTAGTAGTTGACGTTCCCGAAGATAGGACTGGCTCGGTATTTGAAGGTATGGGCGTTAGAAAAGGCGAACTACTTCAAATGGAAAATATCGGCAGTAGAATTAGGCTAGAGTTCAAAGTTCCAGCACGTGGACTATTTGGATACAAAAGTCAATTTCTAACCGAAACTCGTGGCGAAGGCGTGTTTAACACCATTTTCTACGGCTACGAAGAATTTAAGGGCGAAATTGAAAGAAGGTCAACAGGCTCGCTAGTAGCCTTCGAAACGGGCGAGGCAGTCACTTACGGACTATTCAACGCACAAGGCAGGGGACAACTATTTATCGGCGCAGGTACTAAAGTTTACGAAGGTATGGTTGTCGGCGTTTCGCCAAAGAACGAAGATATAAGCGTTAACGTGTGCAAGAAAAAGCACTTAACTAATACTAGAGCGTCAGGCTCGGATGATGCGTTAAGACTTGAAACACCTAAACTAATGTCACTTGAAGAAGCAATGGAATTTATTGCCGACGACGAAATGCTTGAAATTACCCCGCAAAATATAAGAATTAGAAAAAAGACCTTAGATACAGAACTAAGACTTAAAAGAAAATTTAGGGGACTTGAATAAAAATATAAAAAACGCCCAAGAAACGGGCGTTTTTATTTTACATAATTTTGCAAATAAAACAAGCAAAAATGCAAGATGCAAACGACGCTATAAGAGATATAACGATAGGCGTTGTTAGATTGCGTTTTTTTGCGCCTGCAAAGTATACTGCTGCAATATAAAAAACCGTTTCGCTACTGCCGTAAATTACACAAGCGGAGCGTGCTAAATAACTATCTACTCCGTAAGTGTTAAAAAGTTCAGTTAAGACTGCTAGCGACCCGTTTCCCGAAAAGGGTTTAATTAACACTAATTTGGTTAGTTCTTTTGGTATTCCAAGCAGTCTAAAGGTAGGGGCTAAAAAGTTAGAAACGACGTTTGAAATTCCGCTAACTTCAAAAAGTTCAGTTAAAACGAAAATGGCGACTAGATATGGAAAAATATTTACGGCAAAAGGTATTGCCGATTTAGCGCCAGCAGTAAAAGCGTCGTAGGGCTTGACTTTTTTAAAAGCCGAATAAATAAAAATAAAAAGGAAAAATACAGGGATAAAAAACTTAAACATAACTGTCCTTTTTTACGAACGCTTTTACAAGCAATATACCTATAACGCTAGAAAGTAGAGTAGCGAGAATAGTAGGGAGAATTATATCGCTACTAGAAGTTGAGCCAAGTTGACTTCTAAGCGCCATAACCGAAGAAGGGATAATTTGCACGCTAGTTGCGTTTATAACGAAGAACATACTGACGGCGTAATCGGTGTTTTTATGCTTGTCAAGTTCTTGTATTGATTTTATGCCCATTGGGGTAGTAGCACCGCTCATACCAAGTAGGTTTGCCGATATGTTCATAGACATAAAATCGTTTGCTTTTTCAGGAAGTTTTCCAAAAAGAAGTCTATTAAAAGGACGAAGAAGTCTTGCAATTTTATTAGATAGTCCAGACTGTGAGAGTAGTTCGAAAACAGCCATCCAAACGGCGTAAATAACCACCATTTTTAAGGTTAAATTAAAGGCTTTTTCGCCACCCGAAAGCATAGTGGAAAGTAGTAGTTCGGGGCTTATAAAAATTAGAATTATAGTAGAAAGTATTATTACTACGCCGAAAATTACGTTCATAGTGTAAATTTATGATAAATATCTGTTGAATATGCAAAAAAAATGTGCTAAAATATAGTGATAGATTATAAAGCGAGGAAAGAAAATTGGACAAAAAGTTTTTCGTGACTACTGCAATAGCGTACACTTCAAGCAAACCACATATCGGCAACACCTACGAAGCCGTTTTAACTGACAGTATAGCAAGATTTAAACGCCTTGAAGGCTATGACGTTTTGTTCCAAACGGGAACGGACGAACACGGTCAAAAAATAGAAGAAAAGGCAAAACTTGCTGGAAAAACGCCTAAAGAGTACGTTGACGGCGTTGCCGGTCAAATTAAAGATATTTGGGATTTAATGAACGTTTCTTACGACAGTTTCGTTAGAACTACCGACGAATACCACGAAAAACAAGTTCAAAAGATTTTCAAAAAACTTTACGAACAAGGCGATATATATAAAGGCTCATACGAAGGCTGGTATTGTACCCCTTGCGAATCGTTCTGGACTGAAAGCCAACTTGTTGACGGAAAATGCCCAGATTGTGGAAGAGAAGTTAAAAAGGCTAGCGAGGAAGCGTACTTTTTCAAAATGAGCAAATACGCTGATAAACTTTTAGCACATTACGATGCTAACCCTGACTTTATCGTTCCAGTTTCTAGAAAGAACGAAATGGTTAACAACTTCTTAAAACCGGGACTTCAAGACCTTTGTGTGTCAAGAAGTTCGTTTAAGTGGGGTATCCCCGTTGACTTCGATAGCAAACACGTCGTTTACGTGTGGCTTGACGCACTTACTAACTATATTACTTTCCCTGGCTACGACGCTGACGGAAACCATAAAGAAAATTATAAAAAATACTGGCCGGCTAGCGTGCACGTTATAGGTAAGGATATTATCCGTTTCCATACAATTTACTGGCCTATATTCTTGCTTGCTTTAGGCGTAGAACTTCCAAAACAAGTTTACGGTCACGGTTGGCTACTTCAAGACGGCGGGAAAATGAGTAAGTCTAAAGGCAACGTTATGTACGCTGACGATTTAGTTAAATTCTTTGGCGTTGACGCAGTTAGATATTACGTTTTAACGGCTATGCCACAAGATAACGACGGGCTTATTTCTTGGGAATCTATTATTGAAACTATAAACAGCGATTTAGCAAACGTTTACGGTAATCTCGTTTCTAGAACTATTGCTATGTCGAACAAATACTTCGACGGCGTAGTTGAAAATGCTAACGCAGTAGAGCCGGTTGATAGCGAACTTATTTCACTTGCCGAAAATACCTTTGCTAAAGTTAGAGCAAAGATGAACGAATACAAGATTTCAGACGCTTTAGAAGAAATTTTAAATCTATTTAGAAGGGCGAATAAGTATATTGACGAAACTATGCCTTGGGCACTCGCTAAAGACGAAAGCAGAAAAGATAGACTTAAAACCGTATTATATAACCTTACCGAAACGATAATAATCGGAACTTCACTTTTAGCGCCGTTTATGCCGGAAACTGCTGATAAGACTTCAAAAATGTTAAATCTTCCTTTAATAAGTTTTGATAGTATTGAAAAGTTTGGTAGTTTTACCAGCGTAAAAGTGACTGATAAACCTGAAATATTATTTGCTAGACTTGATAGCGCTAAGGTAATGGAGGAAGTAAACAAAATGATACAAGAAAGAACTGAAAAGGTAGTAGAAGAAAAGAAAGAAAATACTAAACCACAAATCGAGTTTGACGATTTTACTAAAATACAACTAAAAATTGCAAAAGTTATTGCTTGCGAAAAGGTTGAAAAGAGCAAAAAACTACTTAAACTTACCGTAAAACTCGGTGAAGAAACTAGAACGGTAGTTAGTGGTATTGCGCTTGCATATACCCCCGAACAATTAATCGGTAAAAAACTAGCAATGGTGACAAACCTTAAGCCTGCAAAACTTTGTGGAATAGTTAGCGAAGGTATGATTATTTGCGCTGAAAACGCTGAAGGAAAGTTGGCATTTTTAACACCCGAAAACGACATTGAAGACGGAAGTGAAATTTTCTAATGTTTATAGACACTCATTGTCATTTAGACGACCCTAAACTCGTTAGTGATTTAGATACGATAGTTTCTGAATTTCAAAAAGAACGAGTATCTACTTCGATAACTATGGGGTGCGAGAAAGATACTTCTTATCTTTGCCGTGATATATCCGAAAAATATTCTAGCGTATATTTTGGTGCAGGCGTTCATCCTATGGATGCACATAAAATTTTAGACGGCGATATAATTTCTATAGAAAAACTTTTAACGCATCCAAAATGCGTGTGCGTTGGCGAAGTTGGTGTTGACCTATATTGGGACAAAACTCATTTAGACGCTCAAAAAGAAGTTTTTAATCAAATGATAGAATTAGCGCACGCTTATAAACTTCCAATGAGTGTACATATGCGTGATGCTACAAAGGAAACGATAGATTTATTAAAGCAAAACAAAGGTAAACTTACTTATGGTGGCGTACTACATTGCTACGCAGGTAGCAAGGAAACGCTAAAGGAAGTGCTTGATTTAGGTTTTTATATCGGGTTTGGCGGAACGCTTACCTTTAAGAACGCAAGAAACGTTTTAGAAGTAGCCAAAGTCACGCCGTTAGATAGAATTTTAACTGAAACGGATAGTCCCTACCTTTCGCCGGAGCCAAAGCGTGGAACGATAAATAGTCCCAAAAACGTAGTGTACGTAACGGCAAAACTTTCGGAAATTTTAGGGATAGAGATAGAAAAACTTGCTGAAATAATTACTAAAAACGCCAAAACTGTATTTAGTAAACTTTAAAGCAAAATTAAGCCCTAAAAATAGGACTTAACCTTGCTACATCATTAGTAAAAAAAGATTTTATTTAAGGAGTTTATCCTTATAGTAATAGATTGCGTATAAATTTTGGTTTTATACTTTTATTTTAAGGAAATTTATGGAAAAAACGCTAAAGGGGCAACTAAATCAGTTCGGTGTAAAATTAAAAAAAGCGTACGGTCAAAACTTTTTAACCGATTGTGAACTTTTAAATAATATCGTAGTGCAATCCGGCGTGACTAAAAACGACGTGGTGTTAGAAATAGGTTGTGGCGCAGGTGCGCTTACAAGCGTTTTGTCTAATTATGCAAAAAAAGTCGTGGGCTACGAAATAGACACCACGCTTAAGCCCGTTCTTAACGAAAAACTAAAAGATAACAAAAACGTAGAAATAGTTTTCGGCGACATAATGAAATTTTCGCTAGAAGATATTGAAAACAAACTCGGTGAAGACTATATTATGGTTGCTAATCTTCCTTATTACATAACTACGCCTATAGTAATGCGTTTTTTGGAAAACTCCAAAAAAATCAAGGGTATGGTTATAATGGTGCAAGAAGAAGTTGCCGATAGATTTTGTTCAAAAGAAGGTACTTCTGACTATGGTGCAATAACCGTTGCAATAAATCTTCGTGGAAGCGCCAAAAAGATTATTAAAGTTGGTAGGGAAATGTTTACGCCACCACCAAACGTCGATTCTGCAGTTGTTAAAATTGATATAGATAGAAATAAAAATCAGGGCGTTGATTTAGCAAAAGTTCGTGACGTTGTTAAGGTTTCTTTTTCTAGCCGTAGAAAAATG
>JAZQWW010000157.1:0-37806 GCA_045632585.1 Christensenellaceae bacterium | reverse complement strand
GACTTGCATATGTAGTAAATTGCTCTTGCAATATAAAGTTAAAAATAATATAATTATTTTGCTCCATATTTACAATGAATTTTATATGTGGTATATTAAAATAAAAATGAAGGTGCATGTATGCTAGAATTAGTTCCAATTTCACATATTGACGTTGAATGTTTTGATAATACGGAATATGGTAATTTGTCATATAACGACAGAATTAAACTTGTAAACGACTCTAATAAAGAGAGTTGTAGTGGAAAGTATTTTAAGTTTTATCTTGTAAAACTTGGAAATGAAATTATAGGCTTTATTAACGTTTACGCACATAGTAAAAATGTGGTTAGTATAGCGCCTGAAATTAAAGCAGAATATAGGCGTAAAGGATACGGATTTATTGCCTATGAAAACGCCTTGAAGCTTGCTAAAGATTTAAAATTTAAAGTTGCAATTTCGGATGTAAAAATAGAAAACGTCGCAAGCTTAAAACTTCAGGAAAAACTAGGTTTTGAACATATTAAAACTTACACAAACGATAAAGGAAATAGAGTAAAGTTTTACCTAAAATCGTTGTAAATACCATTTATAATCTATTTCAAAATTTTATTTGTTGTGTTAAAAGTATAGAAGAGATTAATTTGTGGAAAAAAAATTATGTTTATTGACATTCACTCTTCTTAACGTTGGCCCTGATTATCTTGGCAGAATACCTGCTCCACATGTTGAAATCTTAAAAGAAATCGGCAGAAGATTAAGAGAAAGAAAAGAAAAATAAAAAAATAATACGGTTTGGAAAATCCAAACCGTTTTTTTGCTAAAAAACCGCACGTCTTTAATCGACAAACTTTGCCGAAGCGTTAATCTTACAGGTGACTACTTCAAAGCTACCTTATGGCACACCGTTCGTTCCGCTTAGTGCTGCTACATTCCTGTTCTGACACGGTTCACGGTGAAAGGTTGCATAAGACCTTGATATCAACGTTCCTTATAAAACGCAGCCTTCCACAAAGAAAGCCTTTTGAAAGCATTCTGCTCCGCTAAGCGAATTGCGGACGACAGGGCATCGCTAACTCCCCGCATAGTGCGGCTTTAATATAATAACCGAATATTTTATTAATTGCAAGTCATTTTTACCTAAAAATGATAATTTTAGCCAAAAATAACTTTACAAAATCGACAATTATCTTTATACTATAATAGATAGATTATTATATATAACTAGTATTATGCCTTTCGGTAAAAATTAGGAGAAGTTAAAATGTATAAAAAGGTTGACACGTCATTTAATTTTTTAGACAGAGAAAAAGAAGTTTTAGAGTTTTGGAAGGAAAATAAGATTTTTGAACAAAACGTAGAACTTAACGAAGGAAATAGAGAATTCACTTTTTACGACGGTCCACCGACTGCTAACGGTAAACCACACATAGGTCATATTTTAACTCGCGTAATAAAGGATATTATTCCACGTTATCACGTTATGAAAGGCGACCATTGTTTGAGAAAAGCAGGATGGGATACTCACGGACTTCCCGTTGAACTTGAAGTTGAAAAACTTTTAGGTATTGATGGAAAGCAAGAAATTGAAAAGTACGGTATTGAACCTTTTATCAAAAAATGTAAAGAAAGCGTTTGGAAATATAAAGCCGAATGGGAAAAAATGAGTGACCGTGTCGGCTACTGGGCTGATATGGAAAATCCGTACGTCACCTACGAAGATAATTATATCGAATCTGTATGGTGGGCAGTTAAGACCATAGCCGAAAAAGGACTTTTATATAAAGGCCATAAAATTGTTCCTTATTGTCCACGCTGTGGAACTGCACTTTCATCGCACGAAGTTGCGCAAGGATATAAAGACGTTAAGGAAGTTTCGGTTTTCGTTAGATTTAAAAGAACCGATAAGGAAAACGCATATATTCTTGCTTGGACGACTACGCCTTGGACGCTACCTTCTAACGTTGCGCTTTGCGTAAACCCTAACGAAGATTATTCTGAAATTATAGCAGAAGACGGTGATAGTTATATTTTAGCAACGGCGCTTTGCGATAAACTTTTTGAAAATTATCAAACCTTATCAGTTAAAAAGGGTAAAGAACTTGAAGGTTTGGCGTACGTTCCTTTGTTCGACTACGCCGTTGGAACGTTTAAGGAAAAAGCATACTACGTCGTATGCGACGAATACGTGACTTTAACCGACGGTAGCGGTGTCGTTCACATTGCACCTGCTTTCGGTGAAGACGACGCAAACGTTGGTAGAAAATATAATTTACCTTTCGTTAAACTAGTTGACGAAAGCGGAAAAATGACTAAAGAAACACGTGAACTTGAAGGCACGTTCGTTAAGGACGCTGATAAAATTATTATCAAAGCCTTAAAGGAAAACGGATTACTATTTAAAGAACTTCCTTTTGAACATAGTTATCCGTTCTGTTGGAGATGTGATACTCCGTTGATTTATTACGCTCGTCAAAGTTGGTTCATCAAGATGACGGCTGTAAAAGATAGATTAGTTGCAGTTAACGATTCTATTAATTGGATGCCTGAAACTATTAAAAAGGGAAGAATGGGCAACTTCCTTGAAAACGTTATCGACTGGGGTATTTCAAGAGAGAGATATTGGGGAACTCCGCTACCGGTTTGGGTATGTAATAAATGTGGAAAAATTCACGTTATAGGTAGCAAAAAAGAACTTAAAGACCTATGCAAAATTGAAGGCGATATTGAACTTCATCGTCCGTATATCGACGAATGCACCTTTGGTTGCGATTGTGGTGGTACGTTTATTAGAGAAAAAGAAGTTATGGACTGTTGGTTTGACTCAGGTTCTATGCCTTTCGCTCAATACCATTATCCGTTTGAAAACAAAGAACTTTTCGAAAAGAATTTCCCAGCAGACTTTATTTCAGAAGCAATCGACCAAACTCGTGGTTGGTTTTATACGCTTATTGCTATTTCGACTTTATTATTTGATAAAGCACCGTTTAAGAATTGTATCGTTTTAGGTCACGTTAACGATAAAAACGGTATTAAAATGAGTAAGCATAAAGGAAACGTAGTAGACCCTTGGACTATTCTAAACAAGCAAGGTGCTGACGCAGTTAGATGGTATTTCTACACAGGCTCTGCTCCTTGGCTACCATCTAGATTTTACGAAGAAGCCGTTTCAGAAGCACAAAGAAAGTTTATCGGTACGCTTTGGAACGTTTACGCTTTCTTTATTCTTTACGCCGATATAGATAAATTTAATCCTACTGAATACAAGTTTGAAGATTGTAAACTTTCACTTATGGATAAGTGGATACTATCTAAACTTAACACGCTTATTAAGGTTGTTGATAACGGACTTAACGATTACGATATTTTTGCAAGCGCAAGGGCGCTTCAAGATTTTACCGACGACCTTTCTAACTGGTACGTAAGACGTGGTAGAGAAAGATATTGGGCGCACGAAATGACTGAAGATAAGATTTCAGCATATATGACGCTTTACACTGTTTTAACGACAATGGCTAAACTTTCAGCACCGTTCACTCCGTTTATTGCTGAAAGTATTTATCAAAATCTAGTTCCTAATTTTGATAAAAATGCACCGAAGTCAGTTCATCTTTGTTCTTTCCCAGTTTCTGACGAAAGTGCAATCGACCTTGAACTTGAACAAGGAATGCAAAACGTTCTTGATATCGTTAACCTTGGTAGAGCGTGTAGAAACGTTTCAAATATAAAAAATCGTCAACCGCTAAAGAAAATTTACGTTTGTAGCGAAAGAAAGACCGAACTATCTAGTGGACTTCTTGAAATTGCTAAAGACGAACTTAACGTTAAAGAAGTTGAATACTTAAACGACGCATCTAAATTCGTTTCATATAAAATTAAGCCACAACTTAAGACTTTAGGTCCTAAATACGGCGCTAATCTTGGCAAAATCAAAAAGATTTTCGAGACCTATAATGCAAACGAAATAGTTGCAACCGTTAAGGCTGGACAAATTTATAAGACCGAATTTGAAGGCGTTGCGTTTGAATTTAGTATTGACGACCTTCAAATATTTAGCGAAAGTGCAGAAGGATTTACTTCTTCAAGTGACGCAGGTATTACTGTAGTTTTAGATACCGAAGTGACGCCTGAACTTTTTGCTGAAGGTATTGAAAGAGAACTAATTTCTAAAATTCAGTCAATGAGAAAAGACGCAGGTTTTGAAGTGACTGATAGAATTAACGTGCTTTATCAAACTGAAGATAAAAACGTGGTTAGTGCTTTTACTAACGGAAAAAATATCGCTAGCGTAATTCTTGCTGAAACCATTGAAAAAGGCGAGGGTGAAGGCTTTACTAAAGAGTTAGACGTTAACGGTGCAAAATGCGTTGTCACCATTAGCAAGGTAATTAAATAATGAAAGTTGCCGATTGGAAAGATTATTCAGTTATAGCGACTAGTGACGGATATAAACTTGAAAGATGGGGTAAAATCGTCTTATTAAGACCCGACCCGCAAGTAATTTGGAAAAGCCGTACCGATTTAGACGCTTATTCTATGCATGCAAAATATCTTAGAAGTTCTTCTGGTGGTGGTAAGTGGCAAATTAAGAAAAAAATGCCTGAAGAATGGGTTATATCATACAAAAATTTGCGTTTTAAGATTAAACCTATGGGGTTTAAGCATACGGGACTATTTCCAGAACAAGCAGTAAACTGGGATATGATGTCAGACTTAATTAAAAATGCCAATAGACCTATTAGCGTGCTTAATCTTTTTGCTTATACTGGTGGTGCAACCGTTGCTTGTGCAAGCGCTGGCGCATCAGTTTGCCACGTTGACTCGGCAAAAGCAATGGTAGAGCGTGCCAAAGAAAACGTAAATTTATCGGGTGTTAACCCGTTAAACGTTAGATACATCATTGACGATTGTAAAAAATTCGTTCAAAGAGAGATAAAAAGGGGCAAGAAATACGACGCTATAATAATGGACCCACCGAGTTATGGTAGGGGGCCTAATGGCGAAATGTGGAAACTTGAAGCCGAGCTATATCCACTAGTTGAACTTTGCGAAAAGGTGCTTTCTGATAATCCGCTATTCTTCCTAATAAACAGTTATACTACGGGATTACAACCGCAAGTAATGAAAAATATTTTAGAAAGCGTTATTAGAGTTAGGCACGGTGGAATAACCGAAGCCTACGAAGTAGGGCTTAACACGGAAGAAGAAGGTATAATTCTTCCTTGTGGAAATAGTGGAATTTGGAGAAATAATTAGTATGGAAGAATTAAATATACTTCACGAAGACAATCATATAATCGTCGTTTTGAAACCACAAAACGTGCCGTCTTGTCTGGACGAAAGTAAAGACGAAGATATGCTTACGGCAGTTAAGGAATATATTAGGGTTAAGTATAATAAGCAAGGCAACGTTTACGTTGGGCTGGTACATAGACTAGATAGACCTACCGGTGGCGTTATGGTTTTTGCAAAAAGCAGTAAGGCTGCATCAAGACTTTCAGAACAAATGCGTGAAGGCGATTTTGAGAAAAAGTATATGGCAGTCACCGTAGGTGTTCCCAAGGAAGAACAAGCCGTTTTAAGACATTATCTTAAAAAGAACGCCGTTAATAATATGGTATACGTTTCAGCACCAACCGTAGAAGGTGCTAAAAATGCCGAACTAGATTACAAAGTTCTTGAAAATAACGGCGAACTATCTTTAGTAAACGTTAGATTAAGAACGGGTAGAAGTCACCAAATTAGAGTGCAATTTAACGCTATAGGCTGTCCACTTTACGGCGATATGAGATATGGTGGGGAAAAGGCTAAAAAAGGGCATTTAGCGCTTTGGGCTTATTATTTATCGTTCACTCACCCCGTGACGAAAGAAAGGTTGGTTTTTAGGGTAGAACCACCAAAGGACATCACTCCTTGGAATATGTTTAATACCGATTCTTCGGTAAATATAATTAAACCTTCACTATAAAAATAATGAAAAAACTTTTATCACTATTTTTTACAATGCTAAAAATTGGGCTGTTCACTTTTGGTGGTGGATACGCTATGGTTGCAATTATTGAAAGCGAACTCGTGGAAAAAAAGAAATTATTTTCTCACGACGAGTTTTTAGACATGCTTGCAATTGCAGAATCCACGCCAGGTCCTATTGCAATAAATACTGCAACGTTTATTGGCTATAAGCGTTGTGGCGTTCTTGGCTCGATTTTTTGTACGCTTGGTGTAGTGATACCGTCTTTCGTAATTATTTTTATTATTTCGCTTTTCTATGAACAATTTTTAGCGCTTAAATGGGTTGCGTACGCTTTTAAAGGTATTCAGGTTTGCGTTGTGTTTTTAATTTTTAACGCAGGTCTAAAAATGTTTATAAAAATGAAAAAAACGCCAGTTTCAGTTGGTGCAGTCATTTTAGTTGTCGTCCTTATGGTTGGGCTTGGGCTATTTAGTAAAAACGTTTCTTCAATTTATTATATACTTGTTGGTGGAATTGTCGGGGTTATTTCATACGCTATAATTATCGCTAGCAAAAAAATTAAGAAAACATCTAACGAAAAGGAGAATAAATAATGCCTATTTTGTTAGAATTGTTTTTAATATTTTTTAAAATCGGTGCCGTTTCCTTCGGTGGTGGATACGCTATGATTCCACTAGTAATTGACGAAGTTTCTTTGTGGTTTTCAGAGCAAGAAATTATGAATTTTATCGCCGTTTGCGAATCAACGCCCGGTCCTATTGCTATAAATATGGCGACCTACGTAGGTGCGTCGCAAGCAGGTTTTTTTGGCGCACTGGTTGCAACGTTTGCTGTAGTACTACCTGCGTTTGTTATAATTCTTTTAATAGCGTCGCTTATTAACGGCCTGCTTAAATTTGCAGGTGTCAAGGCGTTTTTATCGGGTGTAAAAATCGTTGTAGTCGGCTTAATACTTTCAACCAGTATCACGCTTTTTTTAAGCGTTTTAATAGGAACGAATACCTTGGGCGGTCAAGTGAAATTCGACTATAAAGTGCCTATAATATTGTTAATAATTTGCACTTTTTCTTTTATTTTTAAGAAAATTACTAAAAAGAAAGCGTCTGCAATTTTACTTATAATTTTTTCAGCTCTACTTGGTATGATTTTTTATGGATTATTTTAGGGCGAAAAACTAGTTTTTTTATGTGTTTATTGCGCTAAAAATATAAATAGTATATTGACTTATTAAGAAAACAAATATATAATTATAATATTAATTTATAAAAAAATAGGAGAACAAAATGGAAAAGAAAATCACTGAAAACACTACTATTTTCGAAGCAATTCAAATTAATCCAAAAGCGGGCGAGATTTTAATGTCGCACGGTATGCATTGTTTAGGCTGTGCTTTAGCGCACGGCGAGACCGTCGGTGAAGCGGCGGAAGTTCACGGCGCTGACCTTGATAAAATGCTTGAAGAACTAAACGATTTTGAAGATTAATTTTTATTAAGTTTATAAATTTTACACTTGACTTTGTCAAGTCTCTTTGGAGGCAATTATGAATAAGAACAAGTCGATAACTTTATTGTCGGTTATAGGCGTTGTAATGGCAATATTGTTTTTCTTTACGTTTGCACGTTTTGAAATCGGCGTTAAAAATTACAACTCTGTACTAGGGGCAATAGATACTGATTACGATTTGAGTGGTGGTACGGCTTTTACGCTAGAACTTGCTAAAGATAACCTTAGTGAAGTTAAAGACGTTAAGAAAGTCACCGACACAATCGGTACAAGATTAGAAAAATTAGGCTATGACGTGTACAAGGTTGTTGCATATAAAGATGCTACCGACGACGTTAAAGACTATAATATTAGAGTAGAACTAAAAGCACCGCTTAACGAATATGGTGAACCTGATGCTAATGCTCTTCAAAACGATATGCAAGTTGTGACGGCTTTTGGTGACCTTACTTTCTTTGGTGGCAGTACAACTAATCCTACTGATGAAATTTTAGCAGACGTTGATAATATAGTTGAAAAATCTGAATACGCAGGCTCTTACGTTGATGGTTCTACCTCAATTTATCAAGTTTCTATTAAATTTAGCGAAGAAGCGTTTGACGTTCTTAAAGAAAAGATGGCTGAAGGTACTTTTTATTTAAAAATAAACCTTGGCGAAAATACTTTACTTTCAGGCTCTGAAGCGCTTACCGAATCTTTATTTACCGATAGAACTATATTTATTTCAACAGGTAGCGAAGCGCAAGCAAAACAATTTGCTCTTCAAATGAGTTCTGGTGCGCTTGCTCATAAATATGAAATTGTTGAAACTGAAAAAATCACTTCACCTTATGGTGAAAACGTGCTCAAAATTGCGCTTATTACCTTATTTGCTGTTATCGCTTTATTTACTGCTTTCGTTGTTGTCAAGTATAAAGGATTTGCAATCGTATCATTACTTTCCATTCTTCTTTTCACGGTAATCGAATTGTGGATGCTTGTTTTAATTCCAAACGTAAGACTTTCAATGGGTGGACTAATAGGCTTTGGATTTGCACTTGCGCTTACCGCCTTTGGTTTTATGATTATGTTCAAAAATATTGAAGAAGAATATGCAAAAGGTAAGACTCTTAAATTTGCTGTGACTACCGGATATATGAGAACGATTAGACCTGTTTTAACCTTTGCAATTATCGGCGCTATTATATCTATACTTTCTTACGTTTTAGGCTTTGGTATTATTAAGAATTTTGCCGTTTGTTTCGGGGCTGGCGTGGTTATATCTATAATTTCCGTATTATTATTTGGTAAAATGTTTATATCGCTAATACTTCCGTTTACAAAGAATAACGGCGCGTTTTATAACCTTAAACAAGCGGATGCTACCGCAAAGGTTGGTGAATAATTATGAAACATAGTATCGTTAATAACTTTAAATTATGGATAACCTTAACCTTATCGGTGATTGTGGCAGGTCTTGCCGTTTTAGGCTTTTTGGGTTTTAATAACGCTATTGCTGATAAACCTTACTACGAAGTCTCGATAAGCGTTGACCAAGACGTTAAATCTTCGGCTCAAATTACCGAAAAAGCATCGAGAGATTTCTTTGATATAAACGGAATACCTTACGCATCATATTCTGTTCAAAAAACGGGGCTTAATACCAAATTTATTTTCAAGTTTGATAGAGACGTTTCAGAAGCTATTTTAGGGCTAGAAGAGTACGTTGAAGCACAAATTAACGACGTTGAACGTAGTGTTGAAGTTAAATTATATAAAGCGGACAATAAGGTTAACGTTAATATAGTTAAAATTTTGGCACTTGCTCTAGCATTGATTGCCGTAGTATTTATCGTATCGGCAATTTCATATAAGATAAAATCGGCCATAGCTGTAGTGCTATCTTCGATAGTTTCGGCAATTTCTTTCATTTCAATAATTGCTTTAACAAGATTGCCTGCTAGTCCTTTTATCGCAATAAACGGTTTTGCATCGCTTATCTTAAGCGTAGCACTATCTTTATTAGTTATTAATGGCTATGCTGAAATTCAAAAACTTGCTGGAAATGATAAACTTTCAAACGCTGAAATTGCAGATGCATCTATAAAAGCAAAATTACTTCCAATTTTAACCTTTGCTGCAGTATTACTTGCTATTTCAGTTGGAATTTGCTTTGGACTTGGATATAGTTTATTTTTAGCACTTCAAATTCTAGCGGTAAACGTTTGCGCAACGTATTCTGCGATTGTAATAACTCCGCTATTACTTTTTGTATTAAAAAAATAAAAATTTATTTTAAGTAATAAGGCGGAAATTCTTCCGCCTTATTCGGTTTATAAGTATGAAAATTATTTACGGTAAAAACTTGACACGTGAACAAAATGCAATTGTTTCGGAAATTTCTAATGAATGTGGTATCGCTTTTGAAACCGCAAGACTTTTATTTTACCGTAATATTGATACCATAGAAAAAGTTAAAAAGTTTTTAGATGCTGGTAAAGACCAATTTTATAACCCTTATTTACTTTCCGGAATGACTGATGCTGTTAAAAGAATTACCATTGCAAAAGAAAAAGGGGAGAGCGTACTCGTTTACGGCGATTACGACGCCGACGGTGTGTGCGCAACGTCTGTACTTTACTATTGCTTAAAAGATTTCGGTATAAATGCAAGATTTGTCGTTCCTGAAAGAGAAGAAGGATACGGTTTAAATGTTGAAAAAATCGAGAAACTTAGTATTAAAGAAAAAATAGACTTGATAATTACCGTTGACTGTGGAATTTCTGATGGAGATAAAATTAACGAACTTACTAAAAAAGGCTACGATGTAATTGTGACCGACCACCATGAAATCCCTGACGTTTTACCTAATTGTACGACGATAAACCCAAAGTTAGATAATCAAGAATATCCTTTTAGTGGACTTGCTGGATGTGGCGTTGCTTTTAAGTTAGGTGCTGCGCTTATTGGTGAAAAAGCAAACGATTATCTCGACGTTGTTGCACTTGCAACCTTTGCTGATAGTATGGATTTAATAGACGAAAATCGTGCCATAGCTATTGAAGGTTTGAAAATTTTCAACGAAAATATAAGGCCGTGTTTTAGAAGTTTGCTTGCTGATAACGGAAAAGTTATCACGGCTCAAACACTTATATATGCTTTAGCACCGAGAATTAACGCTGGCGGTAGAATGGGTGACGCTCTTTCTGCATTAAGACTTTTAACTTCAAGTAATGAAAATGAAATTTTTTTACTTGCCGAAAAACTTAACCAGTATAACCTTGAAAGACAAGCGCAATGTGATTTGGTATATAAAAAAGCAAAAGAAATAATTACGCAAAATAAACTATATAAAAAGGAAATAATTTTAGTTAAAAATTCCGACTGGCAAATTGGCGTTATAGGCATTGTTGCAGCAAGATTAGTTGAAGAATTTGCTCGTCCCGTTATCGTTTTTGCTGAAGATAATGGTAATTTAAAGGGTTCTTGTAGAAGCGTTGAAAACTTTAATATTTACGAAGTTTTAGAACAAGCGAAAGATTATTTCGTTGCTTTTGGTGGTCATTCTCAAGCGGCAGGTTTAACGATAACTAAAGATAATTTCCTAAAACTTGAACGAGTTTTATGTAGTCTTATTAAGGAAAAATACAAAGATATTTCTTATGAAAAAGAATTTTACGTAGACTGGGATATAACAGACGCTTTTGATTTAGGTTTTTCTCGTGAACTTGCTAGTTTAGAACCTTTTGGTGTTGGAAATAGAAGGCCATACTTTACCGTTAACGCTAAAAAACTTTTCTTACAACCTATGAAAAATAATGCAGTGCATTATACTTTTAACGTAAACAACTTAAGCATTTTGCATTTTAACGGAGAAAGTGACGTTTTTGACTTAGAACTTCCCTTAAATAAAACCTTAATTGTTGAATTGAGTTATTCTTTGTTTAAAGGTAGGGAATACGTTAAAGGAATATTGAAAAATTATCTTTTAGATTTTTCAAACGTTTCTTTACTAGAAGAAAGTTTGTTCCAAAATGAAGTTAAAAAACTTAAAGATACTGAAAAAATTTACGACGCAGTTAACGACAAGATTGATACTATTAACGTAAGTATTAGACAGGGTTTTGGCACTTTATACGTGTTAAATGATATAAGTAATATCAATCATTTTGAACTAAACGGCGTAAATATATACATAAATAAATTTCCCGAAAATAATTTTATAAATAGTGTACTTATATGTCCAGATTACTTGCCTAGTGGTTTTGATAGGATAATTTATTTGGATAATCCAATTTATAAATTAAATTCGGACTCTAAAACTTTTATAAATCAAGACTATATAGAAAATAACGTGTATAATGGCGTAAGTCTTGATAGAAACGTTTTCGGTGTAATTTTTAATCAAATAAAAAGTCTCTCAGGTTCTTTTTATTCTCAAGCCACCGACTTATACCCGTTAACTGATAAAAGTTTTGATTTTAAGACCTTTACAGTTGCTCTAGAAACGTTTTTAGAACTTGGACTTTTGTACGTTCAAAACGGCAGTATTTTCGTAGATGGTAGGAAAACCACTCAGTTGACAAATTCTAAAATATATAATACAATTTCTACGTTTGGTAAATAATATGTTTGACGTTATAGATAGAATTGAAAATACCTATAAAGGCAAAGATTTAATCTTGCTAAAGAAAGCCTTTGATTTTGCTAGGGAAGCACATAAAAATCAAAAGCGTGCTTCGGGTGAAGAATATATAATTCACCCGTGTACTGTTGCGGGCATTTTAGTGGATTTAGGACTTGACGCTCATACCGTTGCTGCATCTTTTTTGCATGACGTTATTGAAGATACGCCTGTTTCTGAAGGCGACATAAAAAAAGAATTTGGCGACGAAGTGTTAGAACTTGTCACGGGCGTCACGAAACTAGACAAGATTGAATTTACTTCACAGGAAGAAGAGCAAGCCGAAAACTTTAGAAAATTATTCGTTGCAATGGCAAAGGATATTAGGGTTATAATAATAAAACTTGCCGATAGACTTCACAATATGCGTTCGCTTAACTTTCTATCTATTGAAAGGCAACAACGTATGGCAAAAGAAACGCTAGAAATTTACGCTCCACTCGCAGGTAGATTAGGTATTTCTCAAATCAAGTGCGAACTTGAAGACCTTTGCTTAAAGTATTTAGAACCAGAAGCATACGAATATATTTCTTCGCACGCTACCTTAATGGAAAAAGAAGGCGTTGGACTTGTAGACCAAGTAATTGCCGAAGTTAAGCAAATGTTTTCAGAATCTAATATTCACGGCGAAGTTTTTGGAAGAAGAAAACATATTTATAGTATTTATCGAAAAATGAAACAACGTGGTAAAACTATAGAGCAAATTTACGATATTGTTGCTATTAGAGTAATCGTTGAATCCATTGACGAATGCTATGAAATTTTAGGTAAAATTCACTATAAATGGAAACCTGTTCCAGGTAGAATTAAAGACTATATAGCAACACCTAAACCTAATATGTATAGGTCTTTGCATACTACCGTCGTGACTAATTTCGGTAGGGTTTTCGAGATACAAATTAGAACGTACGAAATGAACCACGCTGCCGAATACGGTATAGCGGCGCACTGGAAATACAAAGAAAATAAGGCGCAAGAAGACGACCTTGATACAAGACTTTCCTGGATAAGAGAAGTTATGGAATGGCAAGGTGGGCTTAAAGATAGTAAGGAATTTTTAACTTCGTTAATAGGCGATATATATAGTTCCGAAGTTTTAGTGTTTACTCCTAAAGGCGAAGTAAAAAGTTTGTGTAAGGATGCAACTCCACTAGACTTTGCTTATAGTATTCACTCGGCAGTTGGTAATAAGTGTGTTGGGGCGAAAGTAAACTCAAAAATGGTTCCGCTAAACACCACGCTACGCTCAGGCGACGTTGTTGAAATTATAACTTCGCAAAATTCCAAAGGACCTTCTTGGGATTGGCTTAAAATAGTTAAAAACCCTAGTTCAAGGGTTAAAATTAGACAGTTCTTTAAGCGTGAAATGAAGGAAGAAAACGTCAAGATGGGTAAGGCTATGCTTGAAGCCGAATGTAAGCGTAAAGACTATAATTTGGGCGACTTACTAACGGACGAATCATTTTTAGTATTATCTTCCAAGTTTTCTTTCAATTCTCAAGACGAAATGTTTGCATCGGTTGGATACGGTGCTATTTCAACCGGACAAATCGTAGTTAAACTTATAGATTATTTTAGAAGAAATCAACCAAAGAGCGAAAATTCTAAAAGATTTATTTCTTCCAAGGCGCAATCGTGTGGCGTTTCAGTTAAAGGGCTCGAAGGTATTTTAGTTAGGTTTGCAGGTTGTTGTACGCCTGTTCCAGGCGACAGAATTATCGGTTTTATTTCACGTGGACACGGCGTGACCGTGCATAGAAGTGACTGTACTAACCTTAAGAACGTTGAAGAAGATAGGTTAATTGAAGTTAACTGGACTAATCAACTTCAAAATCAATATAACGCTGAAATTAAGGTTATAGGTAGCACGCAAACAGAAGTGTTGACTATTGTTTCGGCATTAGTTTCAGAACTTAAACTTGATATCGTATCGACGAACGGTAGAATTGATAATAAATCAAGACGCGCTATAGTTGATTTTAATATTAGATTAAACTCAAAAGAAGAACTTGATAAACTTATATCTAAACTTAGTCAAAACAATAAAATCGTAGACGTATTTAGGATACTCAACTAATGAAACTATATCACGTAAGAACGGGACTATTAGGCGTTAATTCCTACTTTTTAGTAGATGAGAACACAAACGACGCCGTCGTAATAGACTGTGGAGAATTTTATAATCAACTACAAAACGTAGCAAATAAATACGGCTTTACTATTAAAGCCGTTTTGCTTACACACGCTCATTTCGACCATAGTGGTTGCGCTAGAAGACTTCAATCTGACGGCGCTAAAATCTATATTAGCAAAAAAGACGCCGTAAAAGTTTTAGAAGGGGAAACTTTAGCAGAGCGTTTTGGTAAGAAATTTGACGTTTTTACGCCGGACTGTTTTTTTTCTGACGGAGACGTGCTTGATTTTGGCGAAATTAAAATCAAATGCTTAATTACGCCGGGACACACCGACGGTTCGGCGGTTTTTGTGGTAGATAATATGATGTTTACCGGCGATACTTTGCTTTGTGGAACGTACGGTAGAACGGATTTTCCAACAGGTAGCGATAACGATATAAAAAATAGCATCAATCGTCTATTTGATTTTGAAGGTGAATATTTGGTTTATCCTGGTCACGACGATTTTACAAAACTTTCTCACGAAAGAGTTTATAATCCTATAAAATACTTATGATAAAAACTAATCTAGAAAGAGCCGAAAAGGAACTAATTGAAGTAATTAATCTTTTTGGCGAGCAAGAAGAATTTAATATTAGGCATAAATTTACTCAGGGCGAAAATAAACTTGTCAACACTATAGTCGTTAATGGCAAAGTTTTTGCGTATGGAAATTTAGTAAAGGCTACGCTTGATGAAATTTTAAAAGAGCGTTTGATTAAAAGATACGCCAAACTTTCTCTTTATAAGGCGCTTTCGGCATTTACGGGCAAAACCTTTCCGTGGGGTTCGTTAACGGGAATAAGACCAACAAAACTTGCTTATAACGTGATAAAAGAAAGGGGTGAGTTTGAGGATTATTTTATAAACACCTTAAAAGTTAGCGAAGAAAAAACCCAATTAGTTAATGAAATTATTAACTCGCAAAAACCTTATTATCAAGTTGATGGTAATAACACCGATTTTTTCGTTTTCGTGCCGTTTTGTCCAACTAGGTGCAAATACTGTTCGTTTATATGTGCTGATATGACCAAATTTGGAAAGTATGAAAACGAATACGTTGACGTGCTTATTAAAGAAATCGAAGAAAGTGCAAAACTAGTAAAAAATTTAAGAAGTGTTTACGTGGGTGGTGGAACTCCCGTTGCGCTTTCCGATTATAACCTTGATAGATTGCTTTCAGCCGTTGATAAAATAAACACAGGCGTTGAATATACTGTCGAGGCGGGAAGACCTGACTGCATTACAAAATCAAACCTTAAAATACTAAAAGAACACGGTGTAAATAGAATTTGTATTAATCCACAAACCTTTTCGGATGAAACGCTAAAGGCAATAGGGCGTAATCATACGGCAAACGACGTTGTTGAAAAGTTTAATATGGTCAAAGACGATTTTATAGTCAATATGGATTTTATCGCTGGACTTGAAGGTGAAACTTTTTCATCGTTTAAGGCGGGTATTGACAAAGCAATAGCACTAAATCCTGATAATATTACCGTGCATACCCTTTGCATTAAGCGTGGTGCTACGCTTGCCGAAACGGATAAAAGGCTTTCTGGTGAACAAGTTGAAGATATGGTAAACTACGCTAGATTTGCGTTGAAAGATGCTGGATATTCGCCTTACTACTTGTATAGGCAAAAATATATGGCTGGAAATCTTGAAAACACGGGATATAGTAAAAAAGGTAAAGAGTGTTTATACAATATAGACACTATGGAAGAGATAGCGTCGACGATAGCGTGTGGCGCTAACGCAATCAGTAAACGATACTTTAACGACTTAGAACGTATCGAAAGAGTGGCTTCGCCAAAGGATATAAAGACCTATTTAGAGAAAATGCCACAAATTTTAGAAGAAAAAAGTAAATTGTTTGAATAAATAATGCAATATAAAGAAAAAATAGTTTACAAAAGATATATTTTTTGTTATAATAACAATGCTTATGCTTTAACTTGGTTTTAGGGTTCTCCTCCTTTTACTAAGTTAATAGTGAATTATTCCATAGTAGGAGGTAAAAAGATAATGGAAAAAGCAAGAAAAAATGAAATCATAGCAAAGTTTGGTAAACACGAAGGCGATACCGGTTCAACTGAAGTTCAAGTTGCGCTTTTAACTGAAAGAATTAATCACTTAAACGCACACCTTCAAAAGAACATTCACGACAATCATTCACGTCGTGGTCTTTTAAAAATGGTTGGCGAACGCCGTTCACTTTTAAAGTACTTACAAAACGTTGATATTGAAAGATACAGAAAACTTATTGCTGATTTAGATTTAAGAAAATAATTAAAAAAAGGGCGGCATTACTTTTATTGTCGCTTTTTTCATTTTGAGCAGTAAATTGTGCGATTTTTAGGATAAAATCGTTTCAAAAAATATAGAGTTGAAAGGAGAAAAAAATGACAAAAACTTACAGAGAATTTAAAACTATGCTCGGCGGAAGAGAACTAGTTATCGAAACTGGTAAATACGCTGAACAAACTAATGGTTCATGCGTTGTTCGTTGTGGCGACACGGCGGTTATGGTTAACGTGACTATGGCTGAAAAACCACGTGATGGTATGGACTATTTTCCAC
This sequence comes from Christensenellaceae bacterium, assembly GCA_045632585.1. Taxonomy (GTDB): domain Bacteria; phylum Bacillota; class Clostridia; order Christensenellales; family Borkfalkiaceae; genus UBA1259. The sequence continues at coordinate 20,928 of JAZQWW010000157.1, read as the reverse complement.
TAGGCGTTGATTTTGAAGAAAAAATGTATTCTATCGGTTCAATCCCAGGTGGCTTTAAGAAAAGGGAAGGTAGAGCATCTGATAAGGCAATTCTTACCAGCCGTTTAATCGATAGACCTATTCGTCCGTTGTTCCCAAAAGGACTTTTTAACGACGTAGTAGTTATCGCAACCGCACTTTCAGTTGAACCTGATATTCAACCTGAACCACTTGCAATGATAGGTAGTTCTGTAGCACTTTCTATTTCAGATATTCCGTTTGCAGGTCCAACCGGTAGCGTTGTAGTTGGTATTGTTGACGGTGAATACGTTATCAATCCTGACTGCGCTCAAAGAGAAAAGAGCGTATTAACACTTAACCTTGCGGGTACTAAAGACGCTATAATGATGGTTGAAGCTGGTGCTAAAGAAATTTCTGACGACGAAATGGTTGGCGCAATTTTATTCGGTCACGAAGAAATCAAAAAACTTTGCGCTTTTCAAGAAGAAATCGTTAAAGAAATCGGCAAACCTAAAAAAGAAATGGAACTTTACCATATTCCTGAAGAAATCGATAACGCAGTTAGAGAATTTGCTAGCGAAAAACTTGATAAGGCTTTAGATACCTTTGATAGACAAGTTCGTCAAGCAGGACAAGACCAAGTTGAAAAAGAAACTTTAGAACATTTTGCTGAAATTTTCCCTGACAAGGTTAGAGAAATCAAAGATTCACTTTATTATTTAACTAAAGAAAAGGTTAGAGCAAAAATTACCAACACCGGTATTAGACCAGATGGTAGACAACTTACCGAAGTTAGAAATATTTGGTGCGAAGCAGGTGTTCTTCCAAGAGTACACGGCTCAGGCGTTTTCACTAGAGGACAAACTCAAGTTCTTTCTACCTGTACTTTAGGAATGCTTTCTGAAGCACAAAAATTAGAAGGTCTTGACGGTGAATCTTCAAAGAGATATATGCATCAATACAATATGCCGGGCTATGCATCTGGCGAAGCTAGACCACTTAAGAGTCCAGGCCGTCGTGAAATTGGTCACGGCGCTTTAGCAGAACGTGCGTTAGAACCTGTAATTCCTTCTGAAACCGATTTCCCATACGCTATAAGAATTGTATCTGAAGTATTATCATCTAACGGTTCTACGTCACAAGGTAGCGTTTGTGGTTCTACTTTGGCGCTTATGGACGCTGGCGTTCCTATTAAAGCACCGGTTGCTGGTATTGCTATGGGTCTTATTAAAGACACCGAAAGCGGAAAAGTTTCAATTTTAACCGATATTCAAGGTTTAGAAGACTTCCTTGGCGATATGGACTTTAAGGTTGCTGGTACGGAAAACGGAATTACCGCTATCCAAATGGATATTAAGATTAAAGGTATTGACGAAGAAATTTTAAGAAAAGCAATTGCTCAAGCAAACGTTGGTAGAAAACACATTTTAGGTAAAATGCTTGAAGTTATTGATAAACCAAGAGCAGAACTTTCAGTTTACGCTCCAAAGATTATTTCGTTTAGTATTGACCCAGAAAAAATCGGTGACGTTGTTGGTAAACAAGGTAAGGTTATCAATAAGATTATTGAAGAAACTGGTGTTAAGATTGATATCGACGATAACGGAACTGTTAATATTGCTTGCGTTGGTGACGGTGCAAATGCTGAAAGAGCAAAAGCAATCATTATGTCAATAGTTAAAGAACCCGAAATCGGTGATATGTTCATTACTGAAGTAGTTAGAATTCTTCCTAAAGTTGGTGCTTTTTGTGAACTTGCACCTGGAAAAGACGGACTAATTCACATTTCAAAAATGAGCGAAAAGAGAATTCAATCAGTTGAAGAAGTTTTGCATATCGGTGATAAAGTAAAAGTAGAAATTATCAAGATTGGCGAAAAGGGTATAGACCTTAAACTTCTTGAAAAAATCGAAGGCTAAAAAACTTAAATATGCAAGGCAAAACGTCTTGCATATTTTTTTAGTTATATAAAAGGCTTTCCAAAGCATAGAATATGCTGAGGAAAGTTTATGTCAGTAATTACAAAAAAAACAAAGTTTTTATCTAATTTAATACTACTTTTTGTATTTATAATCGTTTTTAGCGTGAGTTTTTTTACCGAGCGTATTGTTCCCATTTCAATTTATGAAAATGAAGGCTATAACGCTATTTATAAGGGTAATACTAACTATAAGCGTGTGTCCCTTATGTTTAACGTTTATGAAAATACTCAAAACGTAAACAAAATATTAGATATACTTGCTAATAAAAACGTAAAGGCTACGTTTTTCGTTGGTGGCTGTTGGGCTGACGATAATGAAGAAACCTTAAAAAGAATAATTGATAGTGGGTGTGAAATTGGAAATCACGGTTATTTTCATAAAGACCACGCACTGCTAAATTATGAAAAGAATAAAGAAGAAATTTATAATACTCAAATAATAGTTGAGGCGTTATGTGGCAGTAAAACCACGCTTTTTGCGCCACCTTCGGGAAGTTTTTCTAAAACTACGTTAGAGGTTGCTGAAACACTAGATTACAAAACGATAATGTGGTCTAAAGACACTATAGATTGGCGTGATAAGGACGTTAATTTAATAGTTAATAGGGCGACTAAAAATCCCGAAAACGGCGATTTAATTTTAATGCATCCTAAAAATCATACGGTTGATGCTTTAGAACAAATTATTGATTTTTACTTGCATTCAGGGTTTGAAATCGTCTGTGTTGGAGAAAATATTAAAGTATAAAAGGCAAATTTATGAGATTTTCTAAAATTTATCCAAATGGGTTAAAACTAATAATAAATAAAATCGACGGGCTTTTGTCCGTTTCTTGCGGGGTGCTTGTTAAGACGGGTAGCGCAAATGAAACGGAAAAAAATAACGGTGTTTCACATTTTATCGAACATAATTTATTTAAAGGCACTAAAACTCGTTCAGCATTTAATATTTCTGACGATATTGATAGTATTGGTGCTCAAATCAACGCTTTTACTTCCAAAGAACTTACTTGCTATTATACTAAATCTACTAGCGAACATTTAGAGAAAACGTTAGAAGTGCTTTCTGATATTTTTTTCAACTCTATTTTCGATGAAAAGGAAATGGAAAAGGAAAAACAAGTTATATTAGAAGAAATAAATATGGTGGCAGACTCTCCCGAAGAAATTTGTTTTGACCTTTTGGCAAAAGCATATTGTGGCAATACGGGATATGGTAGGACCATTTTAGGTAGCGCAAAAAACGTTAGTTCTTTTACAAAAGACGACGTATTATCCTATATGAATAAATATTATACGGCAGATAACGTTTGTATTTCGATTGCGGGAAACGTAGATATTGAAAAAACTGAAAAACTAATTGATAGTTATTTTGCTAAAAACTTTTCGCAAACGAAATCAGATAATCAAAAAATTCAAAAAGAATTTAAGTTTGATAAGTTATCTAAGTTCAAAAAGACCGAACAAACTCACCTTTGTTTTTCTACGCCTGCCTTTTCAATGCGTGACGAGAAAAGTATTCCAGCATCTATTCTAAATATAATTTTAGGCGGTGGAATGAGTAGTAGGCTTTTCCAAAAAATTAGAGAAGAAATGGGATTAGCGTATAGTGTTTATTCTTATATTTCGCAGTACAAAAATCACGGCTCACTTGAGATTTACGCTGGCGTTGGAAACGGCAACGAGAAGAAAGCGTTTGATGCTATTATAAAAGAACTTAACAAACTAAAGAACGACGGCGTGACTGAAAAAGAATTCTTAAGGGGAAAGGAGCAAGTTAAATCTTCGTTTATTTTAGGGCAAGAAAGCACTTCATCTCAAATGTTGGTGGCTGGTAAGTATTTACTTTTTATGGATGAAGAATTTGATTTTGAAAAACGGATAGAAAAAATAAACGAAATAAGTATAGAAAATGTAAATCAAATTATTGGCGAAATGCTATTGCTTAAAAATTATTCAACGGCAATAGTCGGTACGACGAAAAATCCTATATTAATATAAAAAAATAAAAATATGGACGTTTCTTTTTTTTGAAACGTCCTTTTTTTAATATTTATTGAATATATTTTATATATGAAAATTTTACGGGTGTTTTGTACGCTAATTCTTGCCTTTTGTTTGTTTTTTACCATTACGTTTGGTGCTAATAAAATCAAGGAAGTTTATCCCTATCAAAAGGTAGAAGAAGAAAAACAAATTCTAAACTTTTGGCACGTTGAAAGTTATAATATAGGATTTTATTCAAAGAAAAGTTTTTTGCAGAGCGTTATTAGACGTTTTGAAAATTCTAATCAAAACGTCTTGATTTGTTTAAGTGTTTACGATTTACAAACAGCAAAAAATCGCCTAGAAAGTGGGATAGTTCCCGATTTGATTTCAACAGGCTACGGATTAAGCGTTAATCCAACGGTAGAACTAGATAATAAAGAGTTTGGTGGCGCAGGTAAAATAGGCGATAAAACGTTTGCTTCTATTTGGTGTAAAGGATGCTATTTTTTGGTTTCTAAAAATATCGAAGATTTATCTAAAGAAAATTATCAAGATTTAATCGTTTGTAGTGGTGAAAGCACGTCGCCATTACTAGCACTTAACGAAAGCGTTAAAACAACAAAAATAAGTGAATATAATTCTAGTGACGCTATAAAGCAATTTTTAAAACAAAAAAATATTACTATGCTTTGTACTGAAACTGAAATAACAAAACTTGAAAATCTAGGCGAAAATTTTTATTCAAAGTCTTTAGTAAATTTTAATGATAGACTTCAGTTTGTTTTAGTCACTTCTTCTGACGCTAAAAAACAAATTTATGCAAAGCGTTTTATAGAACTATTGGTATCAAACGACGTTCAAAACGGGCTAAATAAAATATCTTGCTATTCTAACGAGTTTATCGTACCATTTCAAAGCGAAAAATTAAGCCAAGGTAATATTGCGGTTCAATATCAGACTTTGTCGCTTTTTAATTTGCCTGAAATTTATCATCAAATAAAAAGTAATTCATATCTTGCACGTTTTGGGGACGAAACAGCACAAAATAAACTTAAAAATATTATCGTTAGTTCTTGAAAAATAAATTAAATTAATGTAAAATATATAAGGAGATTTATGGGCGTTAAATCCGAACTTGACACGCTTTATAATACGAATATACTTTTTGATGAACCGTTATCAAAACATACTTATTATAAACTAGGTGGAAATGCTAGAATTTTTGCATATCCAAAAACGTTTAAGGATTTAAGTGAATTAATATTTATAGCCCAAAATTGGGGGCTAAAATATTTTATAATAGGAAATGGAAGCAACGTTTTAGCATCGGATAGTGGTTTTGACGGCGTTTGTATATGCACCAAATTTTTAGATGGTATTAATATTGAGAACGATAAAATACGCTGCTGTGCTGGTGTGGTTCTTTCAAATTTACTGTCAGTCTTAAAAGATAACTGTCTTTCGGGACTTGAAAATTTGGCTGGAATTCCTGCAACCGTTGGGGGCGCAGTTTTTATGAATGCAGGCGCTAACGGTGGGGAAATATCCGATAAAATAATATCAGTTCAAACCCTTAAGGACGGACGGCTTAAAAAATATCGTCAAAACGAATGCGAATTTTCTTACCGTAATAGTATTTTTCAAAAAAACGGAGAAATAATTTTATCGGTTGATTTTGCTTTAGAAAAACGAGATTACGATGAATGCTTTAATAAACTAAAAGAAAGCAAAAGGAATCGCATAAATATGCCTACAAGGAATAACTGTGGTTGCGTTTTTAGAAATCCTTTGAACGCATACGCTGGTGAATTGATTGAAAGGGCAGGACTAAAAGGATATTCTATTGGTGGGGCAACCGTTTCAAAAGAACACGCAAATTTTATTTTAACTAATATAAATGCAAAATCAATGGACGTTTATAATTTAATCAATTACGTAAAAAATTCGGTTAAAGATAAATTTAACGTTGATTTACTTGAAGAAGTACGATTTTTAGGAGATTTTTAATGTTTTTAACTGCAGATTACCATACACATACGCCTTTTTCACACGGGAAAGGCACGATATTGGAAAATGCGATTGAAGCAAAAAACAAGGGGCTAATTGAACTTGGTATAACCGACCACGGTTTTGCTCACCCAGCCTTTGGACTTAGAAATAGAAAACTTCCTAAAATGCGTATGCAGTGTGATTTTGCCACTAAAGAAACCGGTGTAAAGGTTTTACTTGGCATAGAGTCAAACATAATAGGTACGGATGGTAAAACTGACCTTAATGAAAAAAAATACGACGATTTTGATTTGTATGTAGCAGGATTTCATAAATTTGTATTGTATAAATTTGGTGCAATATTTTCACTAGCAACGCCAAATTTATTCCATACCTATTTTAAACGTTTTCCCGTTTCTAATAGGCTAAAAAAAGAAAATACTAAAACGCTAATAAACGTTATTAAAAATAACCCTGTCGATATAATATCTCATTTAAATTTTTGTTCTTTTTCGGACGGTGTTGAAGTGGCTAAAGTCGCTAGAGATTACGGCACTTATATAGAACTTAATGCCAAAAAAACACACTTAACTGACGAAGAAATTTATTTAATTTCTAAAACCGGGGTAGAATTCGTTATAAACTCAGACGCACATACTTCAGAAAGAGTTGGCGAAATTTCACTAGTTGAAAATACCTTAAAAAGGGTAGACGTAGATTTTAATAAAATTGCTAATATTGATGGAAGATTGCCTAAGTTTAGATTTGCTACTTTTAAAAAAGGAGCAGGAAGATGAATTTAGGAAAATTACTTAAAAATGAAATAGTTGAAAAAAAATATAAGGAAATTCACTGTCAAAAAGCCTTTATATCAGGCGTAATTAGGGGTTGTGGAATTATTTATCAAGTAGACGGTGAAATAGGTCTTGAATTTAGCGTTTCGGGCGAAGATGCGTCAATATTTATCGCCAACTGTTTTAGCAGTGCTTACGACTATGAATTTCGTGAAATTTCCGTTGCCGAAGACAAACTCAATAAAGTGGACAAGTTCACAATGTCCATTTTAGGGGAAGTTGCCATAAACGTTTTAAATGATTTAGGCGTTGCATTTTTTAACGGTGACAAAATTGAAGTTTTAACTTCTTTACCTGATTTTATCTATAAAAATGAGTGTTGTGGAAAAGCCTTTATAAAAGGATTATTCCTTTGTTGCGGTAGTTTAACCGTTCCTTCGTCGGCTGACGATAGAAAGACGGGATATCATTTACAAATGGTTTTCTCTAGTCCCGAAATGGCAAGTTTAATAAATGGATTTTTGCTTAAAAAGGGAATAAATTCTAAAGTGACTAGAAGAAGAGAAAAATTTGTTTTATACGTTAAAAGCGCCGAAGAAATTAAAGATTTTATCGCTTACGTTTCTGCGCCTAAGACTGCGCTTAAAATAACCGATTTGATTATAAATAGAGAGTTTGTCAACGACGTTAATAGGCGTAAAAATTGTGACCTTGGAAACGTTAGTAGACAACTTGACGCTACCTTTAAGCAAATTGAAGCCATAAATAAAATAAAAAATAAAATAGGCTTTGACGGATTATCAAAGGATTTAAAGGAAACGGCTGAGTTTAGGCTTAAGTATGATGGCGATTCGCTAATAGAACTTGCCGAGAAACTAAGCATAACAAAAAGTTGTATAAACCATAGATTTAGAAAATTAATTAATATTGCAAAAGAGTTAGAGGATTAAATATGCCCGATTTCGTACATTTACACGTCCATACGGAATATAGCCTTCTTGACGGCGCAACTAGAATAGACGAAGTTTTTAAGGCTTGTCGTAAAAAAGGTATGCACGCTTTAGCCATTACCGACCACGGAAATTTATTCGGTAGTCTAAAGTTTGCCGAAAAAGCAAAAAAGACGTATATGTCTGCACTTAAGGACGGAAAAACTGAAGAAGAAGCAAAAATGCAGGCAATTATAGGTTGTGAACTTTACGTTTGTGACGATTACACAAAGCCAAGTAGAGATTACGACCATTTAGTGCTACTTTGCAAAAATAAAAAGGGATATAAAAACCTTATTAAACTTGACTCGATTGCTTACGTTGAAGGGTTCTATTATAAACCAAGAATTGACTATAAACTCTTAAGAGAACACAGTGAAGGGTTAGTATGCCTTTCGGGTTGTTTGCAAGGTAGAATTCCAAAACAACTTTTAGCAGGCGATTACGAAGGCGCAACTGAAACTGCTAAAATGCTTAAAGAAACTTTTGGGGACGATTTTTACATTGAAGTTCAAGACCACTATTTACCAGAGCAAAAGAAGATTTTACCTTTACTTATTAAACTTTCTAAAGAGCAAGGGATAGGTTTGGTTGCGACGAACGACGTTCACTACATTGAAAGAAATGATAGTGAAATGCAAGACGTAATTGCGTGTATTTCTACTAAATCTACCATTGACGACCCAACAAGGTTTAAGATGGAAGGCAGTGAAGCCTACTTAAAATCGCCAGAAGAAATGGCTGAACTTTTTTCGTATATTCCTGAAGCAATATCAAATACGGTTGTTATAGCAAACAAGTGTGCTGAAGAGCCTGTTTTTGATTTAGATAATAAATGTGAGCCGATAAGAGATGCGTCTTTAATTCCAGGATACGTTCCTGAAAACGGACAAAAACCTTATGATTTTCTAAAAGAACTTGCCGAAAAAGGCTTAAAAGAAAGATATCCCGTAATTACGGGCGAAATTATGGATAGGTTTAACTATGAACTTGAAACTATAAATTCTATGGGATTTATAGAATATTACCTTATCGTTTGGGATTTTATTAACTACGCAAAAAGTGTGGGAATTATGGTTGGCGCTGGGCGTGGAAGTGGGGTTTCGTCTATTATTGCGTATTCGGTTGGTATAACCGACGTTGACCCGCTTAAATACGACCTAGTATTTGAAAGATTTTTAAATAAAGAACGTGTTAGTATGCCTGACTTTGATATAGACTTTCAAGATGATAGGCGTGGAGAAGTAGTTGAATACGTTAGAAACAAGTACGGTGCTGATAAGGTTGCGCAAATCGTCACTTTCGGTACTCTTGCGAGTAAACTTGCAATAAAGGACGTTGGTAGAGTTTATAGAGTTCCGTATTCAGAAACTGATAAAGTCACAAAACTAATGGACTCTACGCTTTCTATAGCCGAAAACTTTGGTTTTGAACTTAATAAAGACGGCAAGGACGTTAGTATCAAAGAGTTAAGAGAAATATACGAATCGGACGAAACTATTCGCAAAGTCGTTGATATGGCAAGGCGTATAGAAGATATGCCACGTCAAACGGGTATGCACGCTGCAGGCGTTGTTATATGCGCTAAACCTATTGCCGATAACGTTCCGCTACAAAAAAGTGGCGAAGACGTGACTACTCAATTTTATATGAAAGAAGTTGAGCAGTTAGGTATGCTTAAAATGGACTTTTTAGGTTTAAGAACGCTAACCGATATATCAAAGGCGCTTTTATATATAAAAGAAGATTTCGGCGTAGATATCGACTTTAGAAAACTTGGTTATGAAGACGAAGCCGTTTATAAAATGATAGGCGAAGGTGAGACGGATGCCGTGTTCCAACTAGAAAGTCCGGGTATGAAAAGGTTTATGAAAGACCTTAAGCCGTCAACTTTTGAAGATATTATTGCAGGCGTTTCTATGTATAGACCTGGTCCTATGGATTCTATACCTACGTACGTTAAATATAAACATAATCCCGAAACTATTAGATATAAAACGTCGCTTTTAGAACCTATCTTAAAAGCAACCTACGGCGTACTTATTTATCAAGAACAGGTTATGCAAATTTGCCAAAAAATAGGTGGCTTTTCGCTTGGCCAATCTGATATCGTTCGTAGAGCAATGGGTAAGAAGAATATTGACGAAATGAATAGACAAAAAAAGATATTCATTGAAGGTGGTATTAGTGAAAAGGGTGATGAAATTTGTGGCGCTGTAAAAAACGGCGTTTCAGAAGAGATTGCTACGCAAATTTTTGATGAAATGGCAGGCTTTGCAAAATATGCGTTTAACAAGTCGCACGCCGCTGCGTACTCGGTACTTGCTTATCAAACGGCTTTCCTTAAAAACTATTATCCCGTACAATTCTTTACTTCGATTTTAAATAATAGAATAGATAAAATTGAAGAAATATCAAAGTATTTAACGTACGTTCGCAGTAAAGGAATGAACGTATATCTTCCTAGCATTAACAATAGTGGTGCTTACTTTAGTACTGAAAAAGACGGAATTAGAGTTGGACTACACGGCTTAAAAAATATAGGGCTTGGTGTCGTTAATCAAATTGTTGAAGAGAGAAAAACTAACGGACAATACAAATCTTTTGAAGATTTTATAAATAGGTGTATTTCTTTTGGTATAAATAAGCGTTTCGTTGAAAGTTTGATATTGTCAGGTTCTTTTGACGAATTCGGTATTAACCGTAGAACACTTATGGCGGTATACGCCGATTATATGGATAGAGTTTCTGAAAATAACAAAAAGAAGAGCAATCTTCAAATTAGTATTTTTGGAACGCTTTTACCTGAAGACGAAGGCTTAAAAATTGAATATCCAAATATGCCGGAGTATAGTTCGAAAGAAAAACTGATAAATGAAAAAGCTGTCGTAGGTATTTATTTATCAGGCCACCCACTTCAAGACTATAAAGAACAATTAGATAAATTCTCGTTTACGACCGAACTACTTAACTACTTTGAAGAAGATGAAGAAGGTAATAAAACGTTTACGGAAGTGACGGATAATATGCCTGTGACTATGGGTGGTATTATTAGCGATTTTAAGCGTTTATCCACTAAAAATGGTTCTTCTATGGCGTTTGTAAACGTTGAAGACGTTTATGGTGTAATTGAAGTTATAGTTTTTCCAAAAGTTTTTGATAAGGCGAGAGAAGTTCTTAAGCCCGAAGAAATAGTTAAAATAAAAGGTAAACTTCAAATAAAAGAACACGTTCCACAAATAATTTGTGAAAGCATAGAAAAACTTGAAGTGTCTGAAGAAATGCAACCGCAAAAATCTGCTCAAGAATTTTTATGTTTAATTTTGGAAGAAGACGATGATTTAACAGATAAAATTTTAGACGTCATATCATATTATCCGGGCGACGTTCCAGTTTATATGGTTAAAGGAATGAAGAAATATAACGCCAATTTCTCAGTTAGACGCAGTGAAAATTTAGTTTCTGAATTAAAAGAGTATCTTCCTGAAGAATCAATAGTATTTTTTAAGAAAAAAGGCTGAAAATAAATAGATATTTTATAGAATATATGTTAAAATAAATTGGTAAACCTATTTAGGAGAAAAACATGAATAAAATTGCTGTATTAACCAGTGGTGGTGACGCACCTGGTATGAACGCTGCCGTAAGGGCAGTTGTTAGAGTGGCGAAAAATTATGGTCTTCACGTTTACGGCGTAGAAAGGGGCTGGGAAGGTCTAATTAAGGGCAATATTCAAGAACTTGGCACTCGTTCGGTTTCGGATATGATTCATCGTGGCGGAACGTTTTTAAAGACTGCAAGATGTCCTGAGTTTATAACTATTGAAGGTCAAAAGAAAGTTGCAGACACTTTAGAAGCGTACGGAATAAAAGGCGTAATCGCTATAGGTGGCGACGGTACGTTTAGGGGCGCAAGAGATTTATCGAATAATTTTGGCATTAAATGTATGGGTATCCCTGCGACCATTGATAATGATTTGGCGTATACAGATTACACTATAGGTTTTGATACGGCTGTTAATACCGTAATTTCAGCAATAAACAGTCTTCGTGACACTATGCAGTCACACGACCGTGTAAGTTTAGTAGAAGTTATGGGTAGGCATTGTGGCGATATTGCGCTTTACGCAAGTATTGCAGGTGGTGCCGAATATGTTTTAATTCCAGAGAAGCCTTACGACCTTGATGAAATTGCAAAATCACTTATCAAGAGTAAACTTCGTGGAAAGACTTCAAATATGATAATACTTGCCGAAGGTGCTGGTAGCCGTGATGAAATTATTGCATATCTTAACGAAAAAGCAGGCGTTGATATTAAGAAAACCCACTTAGGACACGTTCAAAGGGGTGGTTCGCCATCTATGGCTGACCGTATCTTAGCAACTAGATTTGCTATTAGGGCTGTTGAAGAAATTATGAAACCGAACGCAGTTTCTTGCGCAATCGGTATTAAAGATAATAAAATTAAGACTTTCAATTTTGACAAAGCGCTTTCTTGCAAAAAAGAAGTAAACGAAGAACTTTACAACGCATTAAAAATATTAAGTATATAAATTATAGGAGATACATTATGAAAAACTTAAAAGGCGCATTAATGTTTGCACAATCTGGTGGTCCCACTTCAGTTATTAACGCATCTGCAGCGGGCGTATTTATCGAAGGCTTGAATTCAGAAATGATTACCGGCGTTTACGGTGCTGCTCACGGAATTAGGGGTATTCTTAACGAAGAATTCTATGATATTTCTAAAGAAGATATCAAAGAATTAGAACTTCTAAAATACACCCCGTCTTCAGCATTAGGTTCAGTTAGATATAAACTTAAAGACGCATCGGTTGATGATACTGATTACAAAAGACTACTTGAAGTATTTAAGAAATACGACGTTCGCTATTTCTTCTACAACGGTGGAAACGATAGTATGGATACTTGCAATAAAATCAGTAAATATATGGCGAAGTCGGGCTATGAAATGAACGTAATAGGCGTTCCAAAGACGATTGATAACGACCTTTACGGAACCGACCATTGCCCTGGTTTTGCAAGTGCCGCTAAATATATCGCAACTTCTATTATGGAAATTAATCTTGACGCTAAAGTTTACGATACGCCAATGCTTTGCGTAATCGAAGTTATGGGAAGAAACGCTGGTTGGCTTACCGCCGCTGCTGCTCTTGCAGGTGCTAAAGGCTTAGGCGCAGACCTAATTTATTTACCTGAAATTACTTTTGATATCAAAAAGTTCATTGCGGACGTTAAAGACGTTTGTGCTAAAAACAATAACAAGTGTATTGCTGTCGTTTCGGAAGGTATTAAAAATGCAGACGGCGTTCTAGTTTGTGAAGCATTAGGTCAAGCGGGCGCAAGAGATAGTTTTGGTCACGCACAACTAGGTGGCGTTGCCGCAACTCTTTGCAATATCTTAAAGGCAGAAACGGGCTTTAAGACTAGAGCAGTTGAATTATCTTTAATGCAAAGATGTGCAGCGCACTGTGCAAGTAAAACCGATATTGAAGAAACTTTTGAAGCAGGCAAACAAGCTGTTCGCGCTGCAGTAAACGGCGAAACTGATAAAATGGTTTGTTATGCTAGAAAGGAAGGGGATAAGTATGAATGCGAATATAAACTACTTCCACTTGAACTTGCTGCAAACACCGAAAAAACCGTACCACTTGAATGGATAACCAATAATGGAACAGGCATTTCTGACGAATTCGTTAAATATGCGCTTCCGTTAATTCAAGGCGAAACGGATATGATAAAAGAAGACGGTCTTCCAAGATTTGCAAAACTAAAAAAAGTTTTAGTAAATAAATAATAATTAAACCCACCGAATTCGGTGGGTTTTTTGTTTTATTTTTTTATTAATGCAATTATTGTTTTTCGAGTATTTTTCTTGCAACGTATATACCGCTAGCAGATGCGTGTGATAGGGAGTGTGTCACACCGCTACCGTCGCCAATGACGTAAAGATTGCGGTATTTTGTTTCAAGGTTCTCATCAAGTGCAACTTCCATATTATAAAATTTCACTTCAACGCCGTAGAGAAGGGTATCGTCGTTTGCCGTTCCTGGTGCAACTTTATCTAAAGCGTAAATCATTTCGATAATTCCGTCTAAAATACGCTTTGGAAGAACTAAACTAAGATCGCCCGGTGTTGCCGAAAGAGTAGCAGGGGTAGAGCATTCTTGGATACGTTTTTCGGTACTTCTTCTGCCACGAATAAGGTCACCGAAACGTTGAACAATTACGCCACCGCCAAGCATATTTGATAGCCTTGCAATGCTTTCAGCGTATCCGTTGCTATCCTTAAACGGTTCTGAAAAGTGCTTTGAAACAAGCAGAGCAAAGTTTGTGTTATTGGTTTTTAGTTTGGGGTCTTCATAACTATGTCCGTTAACGGTCACAATGCCGTTGGTGTTTTCATTAACTACTATTCCGTTTGGATTCATACAAAAAGTTCTAACAGCGTCTTCAAATTTTTCGGTTCTATACACGATTTTACTTTCATAAAGTTCGTCTGTTAGTTGTGAAAAAATTACTGCGGGAAGTTCCACTCTTACGCCGATATCTACACGGTTAGACTTGGTTTGTATTTTTAGGCGTTTGCACATAGTTTCTAGCCATTTGCTACCACTTCTACCAACTGAAATAATACAGTAAGTACATGAAAATTCTTTATTTTCAGTGATTACGCTATAGCCGTCGTCATTTTTCTTTACGTCTTTAACAGGCGTGTGAAAATAGAAATCAACCTTATCTTTTAATTCGTTATAAATATTTTCTAAAACAACGTAGTTTTTATCCGTTCCTAAATGTCTAACTTGTGCGTCAAGTAGGTTTAGTTTGTTTTGTAAACATACTTTTTTAAGCGAAGTTCCTGCCGTGGAATATAGTTTAGTGCCTTCACCACCGTGTTTCATATTGATTTCATCAACGTACTTCATTAATTCAATGGCTTGGTTTTTACCTATGTATTCGTAAAGTGTGCCACCAAAATCGTTTGTAATATTATATTTTCCGTCAGAAAATGCGCCAGCGCCACCAAAGCCTGACATTATTGAGCAAGTTTTACAGTTTATGCAACTTTTTACCTTAACTCCGTCTATAGGGCATTTGCGTTCTTGAAGTGGGTGTCCCGTTTCAAAAACGGCTACCTTAAGATTAGCGTTTTGTTTAACTAGTTCGTAAGCAGCAAAAACGCCACCCGGACCTGCACCGATTATTGATACATCATATTTCATACGTGGTTTCCTCCATCTTTTTTATTTTATCATATTTTGTTATAAATTTCAATAAAAATTTTTAAATTTGAATACTCTTAAATTTTAATGTGCTATTGACTTTTTTGGGGGCTTGAATTATAATAAATTTAATAAGATTTGCTAGGAGTTTATTTATGAAAATTACCTTAAACCCAAATGAAGAAATCGTTAAAGCAATTAAAGAAGGTTTGAAGGCAAAAAACGGATATTGTCCTTGTAAACTTTTAAAAACCGAAGAAAATAAATGTATGTGTAAAGAGTTTAGAGAGCAAGTTGAAGACCCGAACTTTGAAGGATTTTGTCATTGTAAACTATACTATAAACATAAATAAATTAGGAGAATATTATGATTTTATCTATAGGCGAACTTTTGGTTGATATGATAGGCGAAACTGTTGACGGAACGCCAAATTTTAAGGCTTTCGGTGGTGGTGCGCCTTTTAACGTTGCCGTAAACGCTAAACAATCGGGTGCTAAAGTCGGTTTTGTTGGTAGAATTGGCTCTGACCCGCTCGGTAAATTTTTAACGGGATTTTCAAATAAGGTAGGTTTTGATTATCTAAATTTACAAATCGACGAAGTTAGAAATACAACCATTGCTTTCGTCACCTTAACAGATGGAGAACGTGATTTTGCTTTTTTCCGTCATAAGACAGCCGACTATAATCTATCGATTGAAGGTATAGACTTTTCTAACTACGATATAGTGCATTTAGGCTCGCTTATGCTATCCGAAAAAGAAGGCGTAGATTTTGCTAAAAAGGTAGTTAAAAAGGTAAGAAAGGCAGGTAAAATTTTAAGTTTTGACGTTAATTTTAGAAAAGACCTTTATAAAGATTTTGCTGATGCCGTTAAGGCTTATAAGCCTTTTATTGCTGAAGCTGATATTCTTAAATTTTCAGACGACGAGATTTTAGATTTTACGGGAAAATCTACGATTGAAGATGCAGTTAAAGAAATTCAAAAGCCTAACAAACTTTTGCTTATCACGCTTGGCTCAAAAGGTAGTTCATATTATTATAACGACATTAGTGGCACGGTTGGAACTGAAAAAGTTAAGCCTGTAGATACTACTGGTGCTGGCGACGCTTTCTTTGGTTGTTTCCTTGCAAATGTTGACGGAAAAGAACTTACAAAAGAAAATATAGAAAATGCACTTGTGCTTGCAAATAAAAAGGGTGCTGAAGCGACACAATTTAAGGGCGCTGTAAAAATTGACTAGGGAGATAGTGTTTTGAACGGAAAAATAAATCATTTATCGCAAATTTGTAGCGTAAAAAAATTAACTTACTCATCGGGAAAAGCAAAAGGGCTTGAAGTTTACCTTGTAAACAACGGTGTTTTGCAGTTTGAAGTTTTAGTTGATAAGGGATTAGATTTAGGTCAATTATATCACAAGGGAACGAACGTATCTTGTTCTAGTGCAAACGGACTTTGTTCTTTTAACGGTGAGTTTGACGACGTTTTTAACGTTGGAATGCTTTACACTTGTGGGCTTGATACTTTTGGCGGTAGGGCTATGCCAATTCACGGAAAATTCCATAATATCCCCGCTGAAATAACGACTTGTAAGTGTGATGAAAACGGCGTTATAATTGTAGGCGAAATATATCAAACTTCGCTTTTTGGCGACAAACTTAAGGTTGAAAGGACTATTAAGACTAAAATCAATTCAAATGAAGTTGAAATTAGTGATAAAATTATCAATTTAGGCTATACTGACGCTAAATATTGCGTACTATATCACACTAATATCGGCTATCCTATGCTTGATGAAGGTGTTAAAATTATTGCACCGATAACCGAAACCGTTTCAAGAAACGAATATTGCAAAAAATATCAAGACAGTTGTTTGCAAATTGAAGATGCTGAAAATGGAAAAGAAGAATACGTGTATTTCCACAAAGTAGAAAAGGGCGAAGTTAAAGTAGTTAACGAAAAACTAAATAAACAAGTTTTAGTTTCCTATGATAATCAAAAACTTCCGTATTTTATCGAGTGGAAATCTATGATGTCAGGTGCGTACGCACTAGGAATTGAGCCTGCAACTGCAACGCTTGACGATGAATTTGAACTTAAAAACCTTTCACCAAATGAAAGCGTGGAAATGGGAATTAAAATTAAAATAGAGGAAATTTAAGATGGCAGACGTTAAAAAATTAGTAAAAGAACCAATATTTTTTGAAAGAAACAGGGTGTATCGTATTTACAAGGGTGGTATGCCTTATAAAGAGTTGTTTAACGACCCTAACGGATACGACGATGGAACTGATAATATGTTTCCAGAAGAATGGGTTGCAAGTAAAGTAAAGGCAATAAACCCCAAGTATTTCGGTGTTCGCGATGGTGTTTCGGTTATTAAGGGAACGGATATTTTCTTTGACGACTTACTTAAAGACTATAGTGAAGAACTTTTAGGAAATAGAAAATACGACTGTTTAGTTAAATTTTTAGACAGCGCCGTTAGGCTTCCTTTCCAAGTTCACCCAAACAAAGAATTTTCTAGAAAATATTTTAATTCGGAATACGGAAAAACCGAAGCGTGGCTTGTTGTTGCTACTCGTCCGGGCGCTAAACTTTACTTCGGTTTTAAGGATAAAATGACTAAAGAACTACTTTCTGAACTTGAAGAAAAAAGTGAAGTTGAAAAGGATATTATGGGTGGATTACTTGCCGGTGTTGATGCTAAGGTTGGCGATATTTGGCTAATTAAGGCAGGTTTAATACACGCAATCGGTGCTGGGTGCACTATCATTGAAGTTCAAGAACCAACCGACTTTACTATTCAACCTGAGCGTTGGTGTGGTGATTACCATATTAGTTATAATGAAGAATATATTGGTCTCGACAAGCAAGATGCGTTAGATTGTATTAATTACGATATTTACGGCGAAGATGCTAAGGCTTACGCTAAAGTTAATCCAACCGTAGCGATTGATACGCCGACTTATAAAAAAGAAATTATGATTTCTTACGAAGATACGCCTTGTTTTGGCGAAGTTAGGCATACTATTTCTAACGGTGGTAGTTTCGTTATGGACTTTGCGCCGTCAGTTTTCATTTGTTTAGAAGGTGATGCCGTAATCACGGGCGAAAATTACGAAAAGAAAATTAAGCGTGGAGATTACTTCTATTTGCCTTATGTTGCAGAAGGTAAATTTAGCGTTTCAAGTAGCACTAATGCCGTGCTTATAGAGTGTTTGCCAAGCAAACAATAATTTAAAAAAATATTGAAAATTACTTGTAATTATACATTTTTGGGTTTATAATGTTATTATAAAATAGGAGACGAAAATCTTATGAGTACAAATTTAAATAAAGAGAAATTTTTTGCTGATAACGGAATAGTTTTATTAGAAAAATTTTCTGATTTAGGCAAAGTTATTGCAGATAGACCACAAATTTTAGAGTTTATGTCTAAAATCACAGCAGAAACGCCTTGTGGAAAATATGATTTTGGTGAAGAAGGGTTTGTAAACGTTATCGAACCTACTACAAAAGAAGAATTTAACGGCGTTTTTGAAGTTCACGAATTTTATTATGATATTCAATGTATTTTGTCGGGCGAAGAAAAAATTCTTTGTGGTTTAAGAGAAGATATGGAGCCGACTACTGAATTCAATAAGGATGGCGATTATCAACTCTTTAAGGGCGATAAATATTATGCTGTTGAGTATAATGAAGGCGAAGCGTTAGTTCTTCCTATACACGTTTTACACGCCCCAGGTCTTGCTATTACTAAAAGTAAAAAACTTAAAAAAGCAATTATTAAAATTAAATTATAAGAGGTGAATTATGAATGTAATGGAAATGATGTCCTTAAAGGGCAAAACTGCGCTTGTTTCTGGTGGTAGTGGCCTTTATGGTAAACAAATTGTTCTTGCGCTTGCTCAAGCAGGTGCAAAGGTTATTATTGCGTCTAGAAACATAGAAAAAAATCAGGCGTATGCTGATGAACTTGTTGCTAAAGGTTATGACGTTGTTTGTGAGCAAGTTGATATGGAAAGCGTTGAAAGCATTAAAAAACTTGCTGAAACGGTTAAGGAAAAATATCCTAATTTAAGAGTTTTAATCAATAACTCTGTTGCTAGAATTATCAAAGGTTTATATGATTTTGAAAACTTTGATAGAAGTATGACTATCAATGCTACTGGAAACTACGTAATGAGCAAATTATTTGCTGATATTATAGCTGAAAACGGTGGTGGTAGCGTTGTAAACGTTGGTTCTTATATGGGTTGCGTTGGTCCAGACAAGACTAACTATACGGGTTGTTCGTTCCACGGATTTAGTTCGCCAGACTATTTCTTCCATAAAGGTGGTTTAACTAATTTAACTAGATATTGTGCGTCGTTCTACGGCGATAAAAACGTTAGATTTAATATTATTCAACTTGGTGGATTATATAACGCTCAAGAAGAAAGATTTGTTAAACAATATAGCGACAATACTTTCCTTGGCCGTATGGCTAACGATACCGATATTATGGGCGCAATCGTTTATCTTTCATCTGATGCGTCACTATACGTGACTGGTACAGAACTCGTTATCGACGGTGGATATCTAGCAAAATAGGTGGGTTTATTATGAAATTATGTTTAGGAACCGTTCAATTTGGTCTTAGATACGGTATTGCAAAAAATGACAGACCGGAAAAAGAAGAATGCTTTAAGATTTTAGACTGTGCTATGGCAAACGGTATTGATACTTTCGATACTGCTAAAGCATATGGTGAAAGTGAAAAGATTTTATGCGAATATTTTAAGGATAAAAAGCGTTCTGATTTTAAGATTGCGACCAAGTTTGAAAAAGTGACTGCAACTAAAGACGAATTCGTTGAAGAAGTTGAATCAAGTTTAGAAAATTTAGGGCTTGACTATTTAGATTATTATCTTCTACATAAAGCAGATTCCGTGAATTATCCCGACACTATGGCTGGACTTGAATACATAAAACAAAAAGGGTATATCAAGACTGCAGGTGCATCGGTTTATTCGCCAGAAGAAGCAATGCTTGCGTTAGAAAGCCCGTATATTGATTGTATTCAAATTCCTTATAACATCATTGATAAAAGATTTGATAAATACGGATTTTTTGAAAAGGCGATAAAATATAATAAAACTATTTTCTGTAGAAGTATGCTACTTCAAGGCTTATTCTTAATCGACCCCGAAAAAGCCGAAGAAAGAGTAAAAACTAGTGGTGCAGTTGTTAAAACCTATCAAGATTTTTGTGCAAGATACGGTATTTCGCCTTTAGAAATGGCTATCGGGTATATGAAACAAAAGAAAGGTGTTGATTATATCGTATTCGGCGTTGATAATCTAAATCAATTAAAAGAACAATTAGAATATCAAAAAATAATTATTCCTGAAGATGCTATTATAGAAGCAGACGAGTTGTTCAAAGACGTTGATGATTTCGTTCTAGACCCAAGACAATGGAATACTTGGGGTAAATAAAAGATAAAACCTGAAAGATTTTCTTTCAGGTTTTCTTATGTTTTGTCGGTGCAACGCCGTATTTTTGTTTATATGCTCTTGAAAAAGTGTAAAGGGAAGCGTAATTTAGTTTAAGAGATATTTCGGTTAAATTTAATTTTGAAATAAAAAGAGAAAACTGTTTTGGTTTTCTCTTTTTTGCTTATTTTTATTGTTGATTTTTGAAAGCGTAAATGTTATAATAATAAAAAAACAAAAGGGAAATATTATGTCTAATTTATTAGTTGGTTATGGCGAAGTGGTTGCAAATCCACCACTTGGTATTGGTATTTCAGGGTATTACGTTCCACGTTTTGCAAAAGGGTTTTTGACTGATATTAAAATTACCGTTGCAGTTATTAAAAAAGATGAGCAAACTATTGCGCTTATCGGTATTGATAACGAAGGCGTTGAAGAAAAACTTATTGATAGATTTTGCCAA
>JAZQWW010000156.1:0-8106 GCA_045632585.1 Christensenellaceae bacterium | reverse complement strand
TCATAACGACGCTAACGTTTTAGCGTTTGGCGAAAGAGTAGTAGGCGCAGGCCTAATGCTTATGATTGTCGACGCATTTTTATTCACCGAATTTAGTGGCGAAGAAAGACACGAAAATAGAGTAAATAAAATTAAAGCGCTTGAAGAAGAAAACTTCAAGTAAAATAAAGGGGATAATATATGATTAAGGTAAGAAAAGCGGTAATACCCGCAGCGGGATTAGGCACTAGATTTTTGCCTATTACTAAGGCTATTCCAAAGCCGATGTTATCGGTATTAGATAAGCCGACTATTCAGTACATAGCCGAAGAACTTATTTCCGCGGGAATTGAAGACATAATGATAGTGGTTTCACCGGGTAGCGATATAATCAAAAACCATTTCGGACGGGCTGAAGAACTTGAAAAAAGACTACTAGCCGACAATAAAACGGCGCTTTACGAAATATTAAAGCAAACGCAAAGGTTTAACGTGTCTTACGCAGTACAAGAAACTGCTAACGGTTTAGCAGGCGCTATACTTTGTGCTGAAGAATTTATAGACGGCGAGCCTTTTGCATTACTTCTTGGCGACGAACTTCTTTGCGCTGAAGAAGGACAAACGGCGTGTATTAAAAAACTGGTAGACGTATACGAAAGTACCGGCAAAAGCGTTATGGCAACTATGGAAGTTTTCGGTGACGACGTTTCAAAGTACGGCAATATCGGTATAAGAAAAGAAACTGGTGATATAATTGAAGTAGAAACGGTAGTGGAAAAACCGTCCGTAAACCAAGCGCTTTCAAACAACGCTATCATAGGAAGATACGTTTTGGGTGGAGAAGTAATACCACTACTTAAAACCTTAAAGCCAACTGGCAATGAAATTTACCTAACGGACGCTTTTATTGCGCTAGCAAAGGATGGAAATATGCTAGCAACTACTTTTGAAGGCAAACGCTACGACGTTGGCGACAAGTTCGGATACGTAAAAGCCAACGTGGAAATTGCGCTTAAGAGTAAAGAAATAGGCGAAGACGTAAGAGAATATATATTAAATTTAGCAGAAGAACTTAAATAATGAGAATTTACGACAAGCAATGTACGACTTGCGGAACAACTTTATCTAAATTTTATCAAACGGGGCTACTAGGTTGTCCCGACTGTTATTATGCTTTCGGCGCAGAAGTTCTTAAAACTGTGGAAAAAGTTCAAGGCGCAGAAATTCACGTAGGAAAAAAGCCCAAATATTCTGGAGTTGATAGAGAACTTATGGAAGAGTATAAAAAACTTCTTGCAGAAAAAGAACGTGCTGGAATTGAAGGTAGGTTCGACGATATGGCTAAAATATCGAGAAACGCCTACGAACTACTTGAAGAACTTAAAAGAAGGGGGCTAATCTAATGAAAGCGGTAAGTCCCGAAAATTACGAAGGCAATATAATAACAACTAGAATTCGTATTGCAAGAAATCTTTGGAACTATCCGTTTAAGGTGGTAGAGCCTAAGACTGCAAACGAAATAGTTAAAAAGGTAAATAGGGCGCTTATAAAATGTGGGACTTTTAACCTTTACTGTATGCGAAACCTAAACCAAATCGAACTTGAAGCAATGAAGGCAAAGCACTTAATCAGTCAGTCTTTGATAGACAACGCTCAATTTGGCGTTGCGCTTGTAAGCGAAGACGAAAGCCTTTCGGTAATGGTTCACGAAGAAGACGTTATAAGAGAGCAATGCTTTATGAAAGGTTTAAGACTTTTTGAAGCGTACAAAAGGCTAGACGCAATCGACGACGAACTAGGAAAGAATTTAGACTTTGCTTTCGACGGCGATTTAGGATATTTAACGGCGTGTCCCACTAACGTTGGAACGGGACTTCGTGCGTCGGTAATGGTGTTTTTGCCAGCATTGACAATAAGCAAAAAAATCAACGAACTAGGCGAAAGACTAGAACAATTAGGCTTAACAATTAGGGGCGCATACGGAGAAGGTAGCGACGGCGAAGGATACGTTTATCAAATTAGCAACCAACTAACGCTTGGCGTAAACGAACAAAAAGTTTTGTCGGTCGTTGAAGACGCAGTACTATCGGTGTGTGAAGAAGAAAGAAAACAACTATCTAAACTTCTATCTAAGCGTGAAATTTATATAATGAACGAAGCCAAAAAATCATACGGAATACTAACAAACGCCATTATGCTTTCCTACACCGAAGCGTTAAATCATATAAGCAACGTAAAACTTGGCGCTATGGTGGGTATGCTAAATATTAGCGATATCGAAGGGCTTGACGAGTTAATAGTATCAATAAGCCCAGCCTTAATAATTAAACAATACGGAAGAATGCTTTCAGAAATGGATAGAGATTTATTCAGGGCTGAAATCATAAATAAAAAACTCAAAAAAATAACTTTATAAACGGGGAAAGAATATGTACTACGAAGCATTTTCAAACAACGTAAATCAAGTAATAGATTTAGCGACCAAACTTGCTAAAAAGTTCGGTTGTAGGTATTTAGGTACAGAGCATATTATGTTCGGTTTAATAAACGTAAGCGACGGAAGAGCAGCGTCAATACTTAGAGAAGCCGAAGTAGATAACGATAGATACCTATTTTATTTTCAAAAATCTATTGATAAAAATATTATAGTTCCAGGGAATATGTTTACGCCAAGAACCAAAAGAACTTTTGAAACGGCAGTGGATATTTCCTTAAAAGCGCATAGTGGCTACGTTGGGACTGAACATTTACTTTACGCTATACTGTTAGATGGCGACAGCGTTGCCGTGTCGATTCTAAAATTAATGAAAGTTGACGTTGACGGTATTATGGAATATTTAAGGCAATCGCTTTCTTTTGAAAAAGATTACGTACAAGAACCAGAAGACTCTACTTTTGCAAATGCATTTAAGGGGAAGGGCTTAGGCTCAAATGATATAAAAGACGCTCAAAATCAAGCGGGGCTTGAAGAACTTTCTAAATACGGCGTAAACCTAAACGAACGTGCGCTATCGGGGAAACTAGACCCCGTAATCGGTAGAAAAAAAGAAATCGATAGAGTTATACAAATTTTATCTAGAAGAACCAAGAATAATCCTATACTAATAGGCGAACCGGGTGTAGGAAAAAGCGCAGTCGTTGAAGGGCTTGCTCAAGCAATAGTAAAGGGAAGCGTCCCCGAACTTTTAGCCGATAAAATCGTATTTTCACTTGATATTGCAAGTATGCTTGCAGGCGCAAGGTATAGGGGTGATTTTGAAGAAAGACTTAAAACCACTATAGAAAACGTAAAGAAAAACGGCAATATTATTCTATTTATCGACGAAATTCACAATATCGTAGGTGCAGGTAGCACGGGCGAAGGTAATATGGACGCAGCGAATATATTAAAGCCTATGCTATCACGTGGGGAACTTCAAACGATAGGCGCAACAACCATTGATGAATACCGTAAATATATAGAAAAAGACGCTGCGTTAGAGCGTCGTTTTCAAGACGTGTTGGTAGATGCGCCAAGCGCCGAAGAAACGGTAGAAATTTTGAAAGGTTTAAGGGATAAATACGAATCGCACCACGGCGTAATAATTTCAGACGAAGCAATAATTTCGGCAGTAAGACTATCAGATAGATATATTACCGATAGATTTTTACCTGATAAAGCCATAGACTTAATCGACGAAGCGTCGTCAAGAGTAAGGCTAGATAGTTATAATTCTCCCGTTGAAGCAAAGCAAAAAGAAAAAGAATTAAACGCACTAATTGCGCAAAAGAACGATGCAAAAGAACGTGAAGAGTTTGATAAAGCAATAAAACTTAATAAAGAAATCGAAAGGGTTAATAAAGAACTTGACGAAATTAGGGCAAACGCTAGCAAAAACAGCGTAAATCGTGAAAAATTAAAACTTACAACCGAAGACGTTGCTAAAGTAGTTAGCAACTGGACTGGCGTACCCGTTGTAAAACTCAACGAAACCGAAGCGCAAAAACTACTAAATCTTGAAGAAGTATTGCACCAAAGAGTTATCGGACAAAGTGACGCCGTAAAAGCGGTTAGCGATGCTATTAGAAGGGCAAGGGCAGGACTTAAAGACCCTAACCGTCCTGTTGGTTCTTTTATATTCGTAGGTCCTACGGGTGTAGGTAAGACCGAACTTTCAAAGGCGCTTGCCGAAGCGGTTTTCGGCAACGAAGAAAACATCATTAGGGTAGATATGAGTGAGTTTATGGAAAAGCACTCGGTATCAAAACTTGTTGGTGCGCCTCCGGGATACGTGGGCTTTGACGAAGCCGGACAACTTACTGAAAAGGTAAGAAGAAAGCCTTATTCGGTAATACTTTTCGACGAAATAGAAAAAGCGCACAAAGACGTATTTAATATTATGCTACAAATTCTTGACGACGGTAGACTTACCGACAGTAAAGGTAGAGTAGTAAGTTTTAAGAACGCTATTATAATCATGACTTCTAACGTTGGCGCAACCGAAATCCAAAAGAGAAACACGCTTGGCTTTACGGGTAGCGCTACGGCGCAGTATGACGATATGTGCGATAGATATAATAATGCGCTAAAAGAAAAATTCCCACCAGAATTTCTAAACAGAATAGACAATATTATCGTGTTCCATAAACTATCTAAAGACGAAACGGCAAAGATTGCAAATATTCTACTTTCAAACCTTAAAAAACGTCTAGCAATAATGGGTGTAAGTTTAGAAATCACGCCAAGTGCGATGGACTTTTTAACCGACAAAGGCTATGACGACCATTACGGCGCAAGACCGCTTAAAAGGGTTATTCAAAGGTACGTTGAAGATAAACTTTCAGAAAAGATTTTAAGAAACGAACTTATGGAAGGAAAAACCGTCACTATAGATTTTGACGGCGAAAGTCTAATTTTTAACGTTTAAGAAAAGAAATAGAAAAAATTAACTGGAGAAAAAAGTGCAAACGGGAATATCTACGGCGTCGTTATTCAGAAGATACGATACCTTAAGCGCTGTAAAACGCTTTAGTGAAACGGGTGTTGACTGTGCCGAAGTTTTTTTGGAATCTTTTAGTAGATACAATAAAAAGTATGGTAAAAGTATAAATAAAGCAAAAAAGGAAGTGGATATTCACTCCGTACATACTTTGACCACGCAGTTTGAACCGCAACTATTTAGCGTAAACAAAGTTGCGCAAGAAGATAGTTTTATTTTATTAGAAAGGACTATGCAGTGCGCTAAAGCAATGGGCGCAAAATATTACACTTTTCACGGCTCGGCGTTATTTAAGAAACTTCCGTACGTTTTTGACTATAATAGGCACGCGGAAAACACTAACAAAATAATAGAAATTACGGAAAAATACGGCGTTAAACTAGCCTATGAAAACGTGCATTGGTGTAATTATAATCAGTTAGGATTTTTTAGTAAACTTAAAAGTTTAGTTCCAAATCTTAAAGGCACTTTAGACGTAAAACAAGCAAGACTTAGTGGGATAAATCACTTTGATTTGATTGAAGAAATGAAAGGCGATATAGTGACCGTGCATTTATCCGACGTAGACGAAAACGGGAAAATGTGTTTACCGTTAAGTGAATGTGGGACGATAGACTTTGAAAAACTATTTATAGCCCTAAAAAAGGTTAATTTCGACGGTGCGCTAATAATTGAAGCGTACCCAAGCGATTTTGAATATGAAAGCGAACTTTACGAAAGTTATAACAAGATTAAAAGCCTAGCACAAAAGATATTTTAAAACTAAAAAGCCCTAGAAATAGGGCTTTTTTATATAAAAAATCCGAGCAGTTTGTAAAGCCCTAGCATTATCAAAACTAAGGGCGGTAAAAACTCAAACGCTCCGAATTTTTGCATAAGTTTGGTTCTTGCAAGAAGTATTCCTAAAGTCACCATAACGGCGTGCGTTATACCGATTGAAAGTGGGATTATAAAGCCGTTATAACCTAAAATTGCTAGTGAAAAATTCGCAACGGCTCCGTCAATTCCTACGGCAAACGCCGTGATAAAAGATTGCTTAATTAAAGGTGACGAATTTTCTTTTAAATCCGTATCTTTTTTTAGTAAATTGAATAGTCCGATTAGTACTAAAATGATACCGCTTAAACTTGCCGTTTTTTCGCTTAAAAAGTTGCTAAAAAGTAGCGTCGTGTAGTTGGTCGTTAAGCACATTGTAAAAACGGTAAGGGCAACGATTAAGGGAATAAAGATTTTATTTCCTTTTTTAAACGCTAGCGAAAACCCGCAAACCATAGAATCTATGCTAACTGATAAAATTGTAAAAATAACGAATAAATTCATTTGTAAAAACCTAAAGAGTATTTAGTTTATTATATTAAAAAAGTTATCTAAATGTTAAATCGATAATTTTAGAGAAAAAATACCTTAAAAAATGACGATAAAAGCCTAAAAAAAGTTAAAAGTGGATTGACAAATATTATATATTTGTGTAAAATAAGATAGATATAGTAGAAACTAAGGAGTTTTTTGCCAAAATGAAATTTGCTAAATCCTGTAAAATATTTTTATTTATAATTTCCTTGCTTGTGGTAAGCCTATCTTCGCTACAATTACTATCGGTTAAAGATAAGGCTTTTGCTGAAGCAAAACCTAGTGACGCTTTTAGTTCAACTAACGCAACGCTTAACTACGACGGTGGATATTTAAAAGCAGACTTAACGGATAGTGCGAAAATTAAGATTAAAAATATGCTTGCTATAAACGATTTTGAAATGGAAGCAGTAGTTGGTGCAAACGTTAGCGAAATCGCAATTACTTTAGAATATGATTCTTATTATGAAAACGGAATTTCAAAAGACTACACGGCAAGTGAAGTGGTTTTAGACGATACTATTAAAAGCGTTCTAAAAATTACCGTTAATGAAGACGATTATTCATTAGATTTTAACGGCAGAACTGAAACTGCAAGTAAAGACGGTAATTTAACTTTCGGCTTTTCTACTTTAGATAGCGTAATCACGGCAATTGTTGAAGACAAAACTGTTGCAAACGTTGACGATTACTATAAAATTGCAGGAAAAGACAAAAACGTAGCAACTATTACTTTGGAATTCAAACTTGTAGAAGATGCTACCGATAATAAAAACTTTGATATCGTATATATCGACCAAGCAAAACAAAACGCTGAACACAACTACAGACAAACTTTCGTTTTAGACGCTGATAGCAATATTAGTGCTTACGCTTACCCTGTTGTTAGTCTAAACGACGACGTGTTTAATACTGCGACGGGTATTCAAGTTATTGATGCAAACAAATATAGTTTCACCTTAAATGCGTATTCGGTATTTAAAAAAGTTGAATCTTCCGACCTTTTCTTAACTGCCGAAAACAACGGAAACGGTACTATTGCTTTAGAAAATTCAGATAAGCCAAAATACGCTCGTTTCAATAAACTTTCTGCAGATGAATTCGATACTATGACTTTTGGCGTAGCAAGTAAAGATGCAGGTAGTACAGAAGTTAAGGTTTACGAAAAATACACCGTTAAGGTAGTGAATACCGACATAACCTCTACAGCACCGGTATATTTCCAAACTGACGACACAGTTTTAAATTCAAACGAATATAAAGCGTTTAGAATTAAACTTGATAAACTTGTTGACGAAGTTCGTCTAGGTGATAAAATTACTATTCCTTCAATGAAAGATTTAGTAAAAGACGACCACACGACTTATTCAAAACTAACTCACACGGTATATTATAAAACACCTTCTAACGACGTTGGTTCAACGACGGGCTGGACTTTAGATATCAACGAAGCAGGCGATTATCTTTTCTACGTAGTGTTCAAGGACGAACAAGGAAAAGATATGAAAAAGGACGATTTCTTTACCGTTTCTGATGTCGACGAAAACGATATAGATTTTAATAAACTATACAAACATTTCGTGTTTAGATTTAACGTTCAAGACGACGAATCGTTCATAGTGACTGAAGCGCAAAACGAAAACAAAGGTGCAGGTTTCGTAGGCGTTAAATATAAAATTAAACCTTTTGAAGTTAAAGGATACGATTACACGCAAAATTACCTACTTTATTACAACGCTAATGTAGATGCAACGGAAAACGACGAAGGTTGGATTTTAGTTGAAGAAGGCGATAATTA
>JAZQWW010000155.1:0-4867 GCA_045632585.1 Christensenellaceae bacterium | reverse complement strand
GAAAAACTTGGTAGTCCGTTTAACTTTAATTTTTTTCCGTAGCAGATTTTATAAGTTAAAATCTTTAGCGTGCCTTTTACTTTTGAAAAAAATCTTATCATTTACTTTCTTCCTTAACTTTTTTGTTTCTTTTAAACCTTAACCATCTGGGAATTAACGCCGAAATAACGTCCTTAAACGCCCAAGGATACAAATAAAACGGAAACTTATTTATCTTAAAGCCGTGCAAAGAAGTTTTAGTCATTCCCCACGAATAACTTAAATTGCGCTTCTTTTTGTAATCTTCTAACGATTCGTGATATTTTAGTAGTGGTTCTTGAATATTATATCCTTTAAATCCATGGCTATAAAATCTAAACCATAAATCTAGGTCTTGTCCTTTTCTCGTGCGTTTTGAAACGTAATAACCGTCTAGCGCATCATAAACTTCTTTTCGCATCATAATCGTTGGATGAAAGAAAGTCACTCCTCTTTTCATATCACGAACAGCGGGATATTCTTTAATCTTTCTTACTTCTCTTTCTCCGTTTTCATCATACGGTATTAAAGCAGAGCCTACAACGGCGTACTCCTGATGCGTATTTAAAAATTCTACTTGTTTTTCAAATCTACTTGGCAAACAAACGTCGTCGGCATCCATTCGCGCTATATATTCCCCTTTCGCATGCTTTAAACATTGATTAAGCGAATACGCCAAACGCATATTAGTTTCATTACGGATGACCTTAATATTTTCGTATTTATTTGCGTACTCAATTGCGACTTCGTGCGTATTATCAGTCGAACAATCGTCGCACATTATAAGTTCCCAATTAGAATACGTTTGGTCTAAAAGCGATTGTATGCATTTCGGCAACGAATCTGCCGTATTGTATATCCCCATTATTACCGAAACTAACGGTTTTTCCATACTTACCCCTTTAATAATTTTTTCGTAAAATAGTAAAGTCTTGGACTAATAAGAGCAATTCGAGCGAGTAATTTATGAGTTTTTGAATACCTATCGTCGCCAAAAAAGTATTTTTTATACTTTCTTAGATTTGCTTTTAATAATTTTAACAATGCTTTATCGTTCATCTTTGAATAACTGTAAATATAGAGAAAATGCATACTCATATTAAAGATTGTAGAAAAAGCCGAATTTCGAACTTTAGGATATTCGTCCCCTGCAAGCTCTGCAATTTTTCCGTACGTTTTTAATCCGCTTATCTTTCGTTTAGTTAATGGTGATTTTGCATTTGTCACTCCACCTAAATGCTGAAAATAATGGTAAGTAGGCGTCGTGTCGTATGCAATCTTTTCGCAAAAACACAAATATCTAAATGCAAAATGTAGGTCCTGCGCCATACCAAGTTCAGTGTCAAAAAGCAAGTCGTTTTTGCGAATTATATCTAAATGATACAATTTGTTCCAAGCAAACCCACAAAATTCACTTGGTTTCATAAGCATCACTAAAGCCGAATCTTTGCCTAGTAAACTTTTTTCTACGCTTTTTTTATAAGCGATACTTTTGTTTCCATCATCAATACAATATCCACTTATTTCTAAATCCGAATTATATTCGCTATGTAATTTAATTAGCGTTTCTAAATAGTTTTGCTCAACCCAATCGTCTGGGTCAGGAAAGATTATAAATTCCCCGTTTGCGTTTTTTATTCCACAATTTCTAGCGGAAGAAATACCCCCGTTTTCTTTATGAACAACACGAATACGCGCGTCTAATTTCGCACAGTTATCACAAACAACGCCTGAGTCGTCGGTAGACCCGTCGTCTACGATAATTATTTCAAAATTCTTATAAGTTTGATTAGTCAAAGCAGTTATAGCCTTCGGCAAAAGATGTCCCATATTATAAACTGACACGACTACGGTTATCAATTTATTTTCCATAAACGTCGTTCTCCAAAAGCGTGACCATTACTTCTCTCCACGCATCGCAACGAATAAGATTCATAGTTGTCATCTCTCTGTTTTTTTTCGCACTAAAACCGAACAACTTGTTTTTAGTTAGTCTATTAAGTTTAATATATATTCGGTTTTTACCGTAAAACAAAGGTCTATTTAGCGCACCGTTTTTCTCACAAAACTTTTGCCATTCAAACTTTAGAAATTCCTTGTCTTGCAACTTTTGCGACTGTTCGTTAAAAATTTTTAAACGTTTTTCACTACTAGTTTCGTCAGCAATTTCCAATCCGTTTTGGGTTGCGCTTAAAAGTACTGGAGTAATTTTGATTTTTTCATTTAACTCTATTTGAATTAACAAGCCTTCGTTCCATTTATTATCATTAGCCCTATAACCGTAAACACCGTTTCCTTGTCCGTATAAAATATAGCCGTCTTGGTAATTTTCAAACGTGCCTATACAATGACTATGTTGACACAATACGACGTCCGCACCACACCTAACTAACAATCTGCATTTCTTTTGTAAAAGGCTTGAAGGATAAACGTAATGCTCAATTCCACCGTGGTATAAAACAATTAAAAAATCACATTGTTTTTTACACTCTACAACGTATTCAGGGGATTCGTAAACGTCAAAAAGGTTTGCACCTGCTTCAGTTTCGGTTGCCGTGTTAAATTCTTTTTCAGCAAATGAAATTATGCCTATTCTTTTTCCTTTTACGTCAAAAAATTGCGCTTTTCTTGCCTCTTCAGAATTTTCTCCAGCACCGACGTATTTAACGTCGTTTATTTTACATTGATTGATAGTATCAAGCACACCTTGCTCTTGAAAGTCCTTGATATGATTGTTCGCTAGCGAAATCAAATTAAATCCTGCTTTTTTTAATAGTGCAACGTCACTAGGTTCGGCACGTAAACAAGGCCCACATTTAGTTATAGGTTTGCAAAACTTAGTTGCGGGACATTCTAGATTTACAATTGCTAAGTCTGAACCGCCTATTTTTTCACCGATAACGTCAAAGGCAGTACCATTATCCCATTTTTCGCGATAATCGTTAGTAGGACAAACGTCCCCTAGAATTGATATTTTTACAGTTTCCAATATTACTCCTTTAATTCCCAAAAACCGCCAACGATTTCATCATAATTGCTAGGCACGAAATCCGGCGCTCCACCAGCGGGGAAAAACGTAAGTTCACCAAAGTAAATCTTTCCCATTACTTGATACAAATCCACTCTGACGAATTGAAAAGGTTTGCAAAGTTCACTTGCTATTTTTTTCATTTCATCAAACATTGCAGGTTTTTCTACGACGATATTAGGGTCGTGCGGGATTTCTTTACCAAACGGCATTAAATTCCATTCCATATCGTAAAAGTTTCTAGTGTTTTTGCCCGCATATCTTCCTACTTCTAATTGCATAAACGTAGGCTTCCCGTTAAAGCAAAAGAATTTATAATCTCTAAGTTCACCCGTTTCGTCTTTTAGGAATTTTTCTATAATTATACGGCGTGGCATCCCTTTATACACCCACTCACGTCCGCTCCACGAAATATCTTGATGAAGCCATGCGTTAAGAAGTTTTTTTGAATATTTAACGTCAAGTTTTTCCTTGTCTTCAACTATAATATTTTGTCCACTGCCATGCGCCGCTTTAATAACGTATTGCTCGGGTAGTTCCGAAAAATTTATATCTTTAACTCTATCGTAAACCCCGTAAATATCGTTTAGTAAGTATCCATAGCCTATTTGTTTAAGATATTCCCTTACCGCAACTTTGTCGGCACACGTTTGCATAAGCGGATTTTTTGCATTAAGTTTATACCATTGCAATTTTTCGCTAAACTTTTTTGGCGCTATCAAATCTACGGTTTGTCCACCGGATTTTTTTCGGTAATATCTTAAAACGGCTTTTTTATCTGACACCAATTTAGGATATAACCACGAAGTGACACAATGATATCTGCTAACTGCAACTTTACCAAATTTGCTTTTTTTAATTTTGTTAATTAATTTCATTACCCTTTACCATATCAATGTATTTTTGGTATATATTTTTACACGTAGATTTTGAATCGTATCCTTTTTGAATAAAAGCGTCTAATATTTTTTCAAAATCTGTTTCTTTTTTTGCGCTTTGTATAATTTTTTCTGCCCACCCGTTAACGTCGGTTGGATTTACCCTCTCTACTATACCGATACCCATATCCGTTTCCATAGGCACACCCGTAGATATAATAGTTGGCAAACCCGTTGCTTGGGCTTCAAGCGCAGAAATCCCTAACCCTTCCGTGAACGACGGCATAACGAACACGTCAAATGCAGTTAACTTTTCATTTATTTTATCGCTAACACCTAAAAAGTGTACTCTATCTTTAACACCTTTTTCGCTAGCAAGATTTGTTAGAGCGTTATAATATACTTGGTCTACAATTCCACCGTAGCAATAAAAATTCAAGTTCTTTGGGTTGTCTTTCACTAATGAGATTGCGTTAATAATCGTCTCGTAGTTTTTTATGGGCGCAATTCTTCCAACAGCACCTACAGCCAAAACGTTATCGTCAACCCCTAATAACTTGCGCTGTTTTGTGCGCTCTTGCTCGTTAAATAAATATTTTCTAACGTCTATCACGTTAGGAATAACGGTCGTTTTTTTACCCTTATAAAAAAGCCTATTCGCCGCCGCTTCCGAGCAAGCCCAATAGTGATTTGCATATTTGTTGACGTACTTTTTCATAAGCCAAAGTCCAAGTTCGCTTTTAAGCACGCTTAATTTTGAGCCTTTGTATTTAATATCTGCGTGACAATGTACTATTCTATTTTTAATTCCACACTTTTTTGCAACTTTACAGATTATTCCGCCAACGGCGTTCATATTTGAGTGAATTACGTCAGGTTTTCCTATTTTATCAACTAACGCCTTGAACGCCTTTGCGTAAGCCTTCGCACCTACAGAGCCAAC
>JAZQWW010000154.1:0-4815 GCA_045632585.1 Christensenellaceae bacterium | reverse complement strand
CCGCTTAGAATGGATTATCAAAAGGTTATTTCCGTTTTAGAAGGCGTTGGTAAGATTTTAGAAGATATGTTAAAAGACAAAAATTAAAGGATAGAAAAATGGACGAAAAGAAAGTAAAAATTAAACCTGAAAAGCAAGAAGATAAAAAACCACCAGAAATTCCTAATCCGTTAGTGCTTGAAAACGAAGAACTAAAAAAGCAAGCAGAAGAATACAAGGACAAATGGATGAGAAGCGTTGCCGAATTCGACAACTACAAAAAGCGCAACGCTAAAATTTGGCAAGATGCTTTTATAGACGGTGCAAACAGCGTTATTCTTAAAATTCTTCCCGTTGGCGACAATTTAGAATATGCTCTTTCAATGGAACTTGACGCAAAGACTATGGAAGGCGTGAAAAACATTAAAAAGAAATTCGACGAAACGCTTAGTGCTATGGGCGTTGAAGAAATTAACCCGATAGGTCAGCCTTTCGACCCCAACGTTGCTGAAGCCGTTATGCAAGCCGAAAAAGAAGACGGCGAAGAAAGCGATACGGTAAAAATGGTGCTACAAAAGGGCTATAAAATCAAAGATAAAATAATAAGATACGCTAAAGTAAGCGTAATAAAATAAAAGCCAATCAAAGCAAAATAAAAAATCATATACAAGACAAAAGGAGATATATAAAAAATGAAAACAATAGGTATTGACTTAGGAACAACAAACTCGTGCGTAGCCGTTATGGAAAATGGTGAACCAGTTGTTATAGCAAACGCTGAAGGCTCAAGAACTACCCCGTCGGTAGTGGCTTTCCAAAAAGACGGCTCAAGACTAGTAGGTCAAGTTGCAAAACGTCAAGCAGTTTCAAACGCTGATAGAACGGTTGCATCTATTAAAAGACATATGGGCGAAAACTATAAAGTAAGTATTGACGGCAAAGATTACACCCCGCAAGAAATTTCAGCAATGATACTTTCTAAACTTAAAAAAGATGCTGAAGCATATCTTGGTGGACCTGTCACCGACGCAGTTATCACTTGTCCTGCATACTTTTCTGACAGCCAAAGACAAGCGACCAAGGACGCTGGTAAAATAGCAGGACTTAACGTTCTTCGTATTATCAACGAACCTACTGCCGCTGCTCTTTCTTACGGCTTAGATAAAGAAGGCAAAACTCAAAAAGTTATAATCTACGACCTTGGTGGTGGCACGTTCGACGTTTCAATAATGGAAATCGGTGACGGCGTATTTGAAGTTTTAGCAACACACGGCAACAACAAACTTGGTGGCGACGACTTCGATAATAGAATTATGGACTACCTAGTAGAACAATTCAAGGCTAAAGAAGGTATTGACCTTAAAAACGATAAACTTGCTATGCAAAGACTAAAGGAAGCCGCAGAAAAAGCAAAAATTGAACTTTCGGGTATGAGTTCAACCAACATCAACCTTCCGTTCATTACTGCTGACGCTACCGGACCAAAACACCTTGACGTTGATTTGACCAAACAAAAATTCGACGCATTAACTAAAGATTTAGTTGAAGCAACTATTTCTCCAATGCAAAAGGCAATGGAAGACGCTAAACTATCGTATAGTGAAATAGATAAGGTTATTTTAGTAGGTGGTTCAACCAGAATACCAGCCGTTATCGACGAAGTTAGAAAAGTGACCGGAAAAGAACCGTTCAAGGGCATTAACCCAGACGAATGCGTTGCAGTAGGCGCAGCAATTCAAGGTGGCGTACTATCAGGCGAAGTTAAAGACGTATTACTTCTTGACGTAACCCCACTTTCACTAGGTATTGAAACGCTTGGTGGAATTTGCACCAAACTTATCGAAAGAAATACTACTATCCCAGTTAAGAAATCACAAGTGTTCTCAACGGCTGCTGATAACCAAACACAAGTTGATATTCACATTTTACAAGGCGAAAGAGAATTTGCTAAAGACAACAAGACTTTAGGTAATTTCCAACTTTCAGGTATTGCTCCTGCTCCACGTGGAATTCCACAAATCGAAGTCACCTTCGATATCGACGCTAACGGTATAGTAAACGTTTCGGCTAAAGATTTAGGAACTGGAAAATCCCAAAACATTACTATCACTTCTTCAACCAACCTATCAGATGCTGAAATCGACAAGGCTGTTAACGAAGCAAAACAATTTGAAGAAGAAGACAAAAAGCGTAAGGAAGTAGTAGACAATAGAAACAAACTAGACGGCTTAATCTTCTCTATTGAAAAATCTCTAAAAGAACTTGGCGACAAGGTAAGCGAAGAAGACAAGGCTAAACTTGAAGAAGAAATTAAACTAGCAAAGGTTGAACTAGAATCTAACGACAACGATAGAATAGTAAAAGCAACTGAAAAACTTTCAGAAGCGTCACAACCGATTTTCGCTAAAATCTACCAACAAGCGCAAGCAGAACAAAGTCAAGACCCAAATGCAGGCGCTAACGGTTCGGATACTGAATTCCATCAATAATAATTAAATTAGCCAAAGGCATTTGGTATAAAAGTACTAAATGCCTTTAGCGTAAATAAAACTAGAATAAATAAAGGTTAAACTTTTATTATGGCAAAAGATTACTATAAAATTTTAGGCGTTGACAAAAACGCCACGCAAGACGACATAAAAAAAGCCTATAGAACGCAGGTGAAAAAATGCCACCCAGACTTACATCCGGGTGATAAAGACGCCGCTGAAAAGTTTAAGGAACTTAACGAAGCCAACGAAGTTTTATCCGACGAAAAAAAGCGTAAAAACTATGACACGTTTGGCGACGCTAACGGTCCAGGTGCAGGTGGCTTTGGCGGTGGTGCAGGCGGGTTCGGGGGCTTTGGTGGTTTTGAAGATATTTTCGGCGATATTTTCGGTGGCTTTGGTGGAAGTAGGCAAAGGGCTCAAACCAAAACAAAAGGCGAAGATATTACGCTTGAAATCACGCTTTCCTTTCTTGACGCTGCAAAAGGTTGCGTAAGAGAAGTGGTATATAGTAGAAACGAACCTTGCTCTACTTGTAAAGGCACGGGCGCAAAAAGTGGAACGGCTTATAAAACTTGTCCAAAGTGTGGTGGTACGGGGCAAGTGCAATACACCACTAGCAACGGCTTTTTCCGTTCGGTATCGGTAAGGGCGTGCGACGAATGTGGGGGAACTGGTAAAAAGATTTTAGAGCCTTGCCAAGATTGTAAGGGTAAAGGTTATAAAAAGAACACAACCAAAGTTTCGTTTAGTATTCCAGCAGGCGCAGATACGGGTAGTTATATAAGAAAAGTAGGCTACGGCGAAGCAAGTAAAAACGGTGGCGCTCCGGGTGACTTAATTATCGTTATTAAGGTTGAGCCTAATAAACTTCTTAAAAGAAAGAATTTCGACCTATACGTTTCAGTTCCAATTAGTCTTGAAACGGCAATACTTGGTGGAAAGGTTTTAATTCCGTTAATCGACGATACGCTAGAATATACTATTCCCGAAGGCACGCAAAGTGGAAAACTATTCTTTATTAGGGGTAAGGGTATAAAAACTAGTCGTGGAACGGGTGACCTTTATCTTGAAATTATAGTTGAAATTCCAAGCAAACTAACTAAATCTCAAAAGAAAGCACTTGAAGAATTTAAGAAAGAGTTTGATTACAAACAATGCAGTCAAATGAAACAATATAAAGAAAATATGGAAAGTATGTACGGTGAAAATCCATACGAAAAATAATACTTAAATTAATGGCACGCTATTTAGCGTGCCTTAAGTTTTTACGCTTGATTTTTTTATATAAATTTGTTATTATTTTAATATGAGTAAATTTTTAGAAATAACCGTATCAACCACGCACGAAGGTAGCGAACTAGTTGCCGATATTTTAGGCGAATACACAGAACTTGGCGTAAGCGTTAAAGATATTGAAGACGTAATAGCGCTTGAAAAAGACGGCAAGTATTGGGACTACGCCGATAATAGTATTTATACTGCAGATAAAAGGGTTTTTGTCACGGCAAGTTATGAAATCGAAAACGGCAAAGCCATTATTGAAGAAATTATAGATAGATTAAATCTTCTTAAAAGTTTTAGTCCGTTCGACCTTGGAAGTTTAGAAACGATTGTTTCTGAAATCGACGGCGACGCTTGGCGTGAAGAGTGGAAAAAACGCTTTAAACCTATTCATATAGGAAGTATCGTAATCGTTCCTAACTGGATAAAATATGAGCCTAAAGAAAACGAGAAGGTGGTTTTGCTTGATTCAAATATGGCTTTTGGAACAGGTGAGCATCAAACCACTTCAATGTGCGTTTCTTATCTAGAAAAATACGTAGAAGAAAGCAAAACGGTTATAGACGTTGGTTGTGGTAGTGGAATACTTGGAATAACTGCAAGCAAACTTGGCGCTAACGAAGTTATTATGACCGATATCGACGAGTGCGCAATAGTTGCGTCTAATAAAAACGTAGAACTTAACAACGTTAAAGGCGCAACCGTAATGCTTAAAAACTTGCTTGACGATAACACGGTTAAAGGCGATATAATAGTTTGTAATATTATGGCTGAAGTGCTAATTGCATTTGCGCCAGACCTTAAAAACAATCTAACAGAAAACGGCGTGGTAATCTTAAGTGGTATACTAAAGGACCGTTTAGATAAAGTAGAAAAAGCCTATTTAGAGCAAGGTTATAAGTTCATTGAAGATAGAACGGATGGCGAATGGTCTGCGTGCGTGTTTAGAAAAGGGGTATAAATGAAAGCGGTAGTTTTCACGCTTGGCTGTAAGGTTAACGAATGCGAAAGCGATTCGCTAATACAAGGCTTAATAGATTTAGGATATGAAGTTTCTGATAAA
>JAZQWW010000153.1:0-10234 GCA_045632585.1 Christensenellaceae bacterium | reverse complement strand
TCTTCCTAAAATTTCCGAAGAATTAAAGAAAGTTTCTAGTTGGGATAACTCGTCGTTATTTACGGCACTAGTAGAACTTTCAAGTAAACTAGAAATCAAAAAACAAGCAGTATTATGGATTGCAAGAATTGCATTAACGGCTAAAGAATCAACTGCTGGTGGAGCAACGGAAATCGCAGAATTACTTGGCAAAGAAGAAACCTTAAGAAGAATAGATTTTGCTATAAACTTATCAAACAAATAATACCAAACAAAACTATTAAAACCACCGAAAATTCGGTGGTTTTTTTATAAAAACTAGTTTGGCGCATAAAATAAAACCTTGCGCCACCTACTGTGCCTTTCTAAAAATTTCACTAGCGTCGCTTTCTAACGACTTAATATAGTCTTCTATTCCATGCGATATAACTTCAGCCATTTTGTATACTAGATTTAGCCTTGTTAAACTAAACAAATCGTAGTTATTGATAGATTTTACGGCAACGATACCAATTACGCTTACGTCACCTATTTCACCTAGATTTTTATTAACGCCAACACCGGGCTTCAAGCCTTTATTAACAACTTTTATTAAACCAACGTCGTCAGAACTTCCTAGCCCCGCATCAACGGCAATAATAACCGAGTTTGGGTGCATTTGTTTAAGGTGAGTTCGAGCATATTCCACTTCCTTAGCGGTAATTGGAAAGTTTAAAGTGCCGTACACATAAGACGACACACCCTTTTTCTTAAGCATAGTACCAACAAGTGGGCCTAGACTATCTCCTAGCACCAAGTCACTGCCAACGCACACAACAATGGGCGCACCATTTTTGCCACAAAACTTTGTTAGCGTTGAAGAAATGCCGTTTTGCGTATATTCGCCAAACGCATTAAAAGTATAATTTTCAACCATTTTAAGCCAATCTCCCCCATATAATCATATTGTTTATACCCATTTGGCAAAAAATTATACATCCAAGATAAAAATGTTTCACGTGAAACAATTTTATTTGGCCAATTGTTTCACATGAAACAAAAAACAAGCAAAATACAGTAAAAAACACAAAAATAAACAATTTAAGTAAAAGCGCAAGGGTAATTTTTGTAAATTCTAAACTTTTTCTAAGGAATATTTCTTTGTGAAAAGTTGAAAAAAATTACCCCAATGAAAATTTAGAGTTTCACGTGGAACAAAAACACGGTATTTTATGCTTTTATGGAAAGACTTTTATTTTTCTCAAAAGTGTATGCGTATTATGTTAAAATTCGCAAAATGACCTTTAAAATTTCCGAGAAAAATATTTTCCATTCTCGCTCAGACCGTCTAAATGACATTTTTTAAATCCTTTTTTATTGTAATTCGTGGTATTATTTGCTTAGGTTCTGTTTTTATAAAAATAAATTCATAGGGGTTTTGTTGTTATTTTTATTTTTTATAAACTTTACGCTTTATTGTAAATGTTGTTTGCGTATCATTTGTTTTTCGTGATTGAATTTTTGCGTTTTTGCGCTTATTTGTTTTGCGTTTCAAAAATCTTTTTGCGCCATGCAATAAAAAAATTTACAAACCTATTGTAATTTTTTTCTTTTTATTGTATAATAATATAAATAAATTATAAATTTATCCATTAATATAACTTTTTTCAAGGTTTATTTAATCTGCGGTGGGTATAATTGAAGTAAAATCAACTAGGAGAATACTGTTTTGGAAAAGAAAAAATCAAAATCACTTTGGATTATACTTTCGTTAGTTTTGGTTTTCGTGGCGTTTGTTTCTTTAACAAATTGTCTTAATTCATCTAATGAAGTCAACTATTCGGAATTTTACGGCGTAGTTAAATCGTCATCTGCCGTAATCGATAATGGGGAATTTTCAGCGAGGGTTCCTAAGGTTTTAACTTACGACGATATTCTTGCTTTGGGGCAGGATGCTGAAATTTATAAAACCCTTGAATCCTTTAAGAATTCGACCTTTAGGGTTTCCGACGTAATTATAGATAACTACGTTATCAATTTTAATATCGAGATAGACGATGAAAAATACGTTGCTTTTTGCACTAATTATTCAAGAAGTTCAGACGTTGTTTTAGAACTTGAAGGTCTTTTATCGTCGGCTGGTATTGATTTTAGTTATACAAATCCTAATGCCGGCTCGCTTTGGTCGTCGCTACTTCCGATTTTAGGTAGCCTTTTAATTGCAGTCGTGTTCTTCCTATTAATTATGCAAACAAATGGTGGAACTAAGGGCGCAATGAATTTTGCTAAAACTAATGCTAGATTAAACCATAATATCAAGGTTAGATTTACCGACGTTGCGGGTGCCGAAGAAGAAAAGGCGGAACTTGCCGAAGTAGTAGATTTTCTTAAAAATCCTAAAAAGTTTTCGGAACTTGGCGCAAGAATTCCTAAAGGCGTATTGCTAGTAGGCCCTCCGGGAACTGGTAAAACTTTATTCGCAAAAGCCGTTGCGGGCGAAGCGGGTGTTCCGTTCTTTTCAATAAGTGGTTCGGACTTCGTTGAAATGTTCGTTGGTGTGGGCGCATCACGTGTTAGAGATTTATTTGACGTGGCAAAAAAGAGCATGCCTTGTATAGTGTTTATAGACGAAATCGACGCAGTTGGTCGTCAACGTGGCACGGGTATGGGTGGTGGACACGACGAAAGAGAACAAACCCTTAACCAACTTCTTGTTCAAATGGACGGTTTTGAAACTAACGACGGAATTATCGTTATGGCTGCAACCAACAGGGCTGATATTCTAGACCCTGCGCTACTTAGACCAGGTAGATTTGATAGACAAATCTTCGTTAACGTTCCTGACGTTCGTGGAAGAGAAGCAATTCTAAAAGTTCACGCAAGAAACAAACCTTTAATGCCTGACGTAAACTTTAAGACGGTTGCTCGTATGACTTCGGGTTTTTCGGGTGCTGACCTTGAAAATCTTCTAAACGAAGCGGCGATTTTAGCGGCAAGAGCAGATAGAAAGTTCATTAGCAATCGTGACCTTTACGAAGGCATAAATAAAGTTCTAATAGGACCACAAAAGAAATCAAGACTAGTCACCGAAACGGATAAGCGCATTACCGCATACCACGAAGCCGGTCACGCTATTCTTGCAAGACTTCTTCCAAACTGCGACCCTGTACACGAAGTTTCTATAATTCCACGTGGTCAAGCGGCTGGTTATACTATGACTAGACCCGAAAACGACGACAACCATATTACCAAGTCTAAACTTTTGGACGATATCGTTATGACGCTAGGTGGTAGAGTTGCCGAAGAACTTATTATTAAAGATATTTCGGCTGGTGCATCTGGTGACATTCAAGCCGTAAGTAAACGTGCAAGACTTATGGTGACCGAGTGGGGTATGAGTGATAAGGTAGGACCTATCTCGTACGGCTCGGATAAGGAAATATTTATCGGTAGAGATATGGCGTCACACGTGACTTATAGCGAACAAACGGCAGGGGTTATTGATGCCGAAGTTTCAAAAATTATCGACAATGCGCTAGTAAAAGCAAGAAAATTACTTTCTGAAAATAAATCGCTACTTGACACAATGGCAAGACTTTTAGTTGAAAGAGAAACCATATTCAGCGAAGAAGTTGATATGATTATGGAAGGAAAATCGGTAGAAGAAATTATGGCGTTTATGGACGAAAACGAAAGAGTTTTATCTAAAAACCCGTTTGAAAGGCATAAAAATAAAACCATAATTCCATCAGAAAAGAAAACCGAAAAGACCGAAGAACAACAAGAAGAAAACCAAAAGCAACAAGATAAAGATTAAACTAACGACGGGAGGGGCTTATGGGAAAAATAATAGCATTTTCTAACCAAAAAGGCGGGGTAGGAAAAACGACAACCTGCGTAAACTTATCGGCGTATCTAGCAAACAAGGGCTACAAATGTTTAATAGTAGACCTTGACCCACAAGGAAACGCTACTAGCGGACTAGGCTTTGCAAAAAGCGAAGTAAAAAATTCGGTTTATAACGTTATGATTGACGATATGCCTATAGCCGAAGCGGTCACTAAAACTTGTGTGGAAAATTTAGACATATTGCCGTCTAGTATAGACCTAGCAGGCGCTGAAGTTGAACTCGTTTACGTAAAAAACAGAGAGCACGTACTTAAAAGGGTTTTAGAAAAAGCCAAAGAACACTACGATTTTATAACTATCGACTGCCCACCTTCGCTAGGGCTACTTACCATTAACGCATTAGCAGGCTCGGATACGGTTATAATTCCTATACAAAGCGAGTACTACGCATTAGAAGGCTTGAGCCAACTTATGAACACTATTCGTTTGGTGGTTAAACACCTTAACCCGAACCTTAAAATAGAAGGTGTTGTACTAACAATGAACGACAGTAGGGCGTTAATTTCAAAGCAAATTTCGGCTGAAATTCGTAAGTTTTTCGGAAAAAGGGTTTACGACACGGTAATTCCAAGAAACGTAAGGCTTGCCGAAGCGCCGAGCCACGGCGTTCCCATAATGCTACACGATACTAAATGTACGGGTGCGAGAGCGTATAGTGCGTTCACCGAAGAATTTTTAGAACGCCAACCCACAAAAGTAAAAAATCAAATAAAATAACGGAGAATACTTAAATGAAAAACAACAGAGGTTTAGGTAAAGGATTATCAGCGCTTTTTTCTGAAACGGAAGAAGATTACGGCAAGAGCCTACTTTTTGAAGAAGACAAAAGCGTAAGCACGGGTGTGACCGAAATAGAAATCGGTTCAATTTTCGCAAATCCTAATCAGCCTAGAAAGGCGTTTGACGAAACGGCATTACGTGAACTTGCAGACTCTATTGCAAAGCACGGCGTAATTATGCCTATAATCGTAAACAAGAGCGGGGATAGGTATATGATTATCGCTGGTGAGCGTAGATTTCGTGCCAGCAAGATAGCGGGATTAAAAACCGTACCCGTTATCGTTAAAAACTATAGCGAAAGACAAATTAAAGAGATTTCGCTTATCGAAAACTTGCAAAGAGAAGACTTAAACCCTATTGAAGCGGCATCTGCAATGCGTTCGCTTATGGATGACTACGGTTTAACACAAGAAGAACTTGCCGAAAGAATAGGCAAGTCTAGACCGGTTATTGCTAATACCTTAAGACTACTTAGTCTTTCGGTAGAAGTTATGGAAATGGTTAAGAAAGGAACGTTAAGCGCAGGACACGCAAGAACTATCGTTTCAATACCACAAATAGACCAAAAAGCGTTTGCCGAAAGTGCAATTAAAGACGGGCTTTCGGTTCGTGACCTTGAAAAGAAAGTAAAAGAATATTTCTTACCGCCCGAAGAAAAAGAAAGAAGAAAGGCAAAGAAAGAAATTTCGGCAGAACTTAAAGAACTTATTGCCGAAATGCAAAGAACTTTCGGAACGAAAGTAAACGCAATAGGAAACGACAACAAGGGAAGAATATATATCGATTACTATAGTCGTGACGACCTAGACAGGCTAAGCGAAATAGTAGAATATGTTAAAAACAAAAAATAAAAGACGATTTCGCACAAACAAGCCTTAAGGGGCTTGTTTTTCTAATGATGTTAAAATTTTTACCTATAGACGAAAACATAATACAATTAAAAGACTATTTCAAAAACGCAAAAATAGAGTTTTGCGACGTATGCGTTGGCACTAGATATCTTTGGCGTAAAGAGTTTAAGGTGGATTACGCTATTTTTGACGATACGCTTATACTTAAAGAAACGGCTGGAAATTATTCTAACGCCTTTTATTATCCTATAGGCAAAAACGAGATAGGCGCTTTAGAACAGATAGAAAACTATTGCAAAGAAACGGGTACGCCACTTCTTTTTTGTTGTATAGACAATTTTTATGCGCTTAAACTAGCAGAACGCTACCAAAGCGTAGAGATTTATAACGATAGGGCGTGGAGCGATTATATATATTCGGCTAGC
The DNA here is from genome assembly GCA_045632585.1 of Christensenellaceae bacterium. GTDB lineage: Bacteria > Bacillota > Clostridia > Christensenellales > Borkfalkiaceae > UBA1259. The sequence continues at coordinate 4,311 of JAZQWW010000153.1, read as the reverse complement.
GACTTGATTACGCTTAAAGGCAAAAAGTTTTCGGGAAAACGCAACCACGTAAACAAGTTTAAGAGCATATATCCCGACTATGAAGTCAAGGACTTAAATCAAATAGATACCGAAAAATTTGACGAGTTCTTAAGCGAATACCAAATTGAAAACCTAATAGAAGAAGGTAGTCTAGAAAAGCAAGAATTATTTAGCGTAAAAGAATACGTAGAAAGATTAACGGATTTTGAGCAAATTGGTCTTGCGCTTTTAGTAAACGATAAGATAGTGGGAATTAGCGCGGGCGAAGTTTTAAGCGACACGCTAATCGTTCACGTAGAAAAGGCGTTAAAGAGTTATAACGGCGTTTATCCTACGCTTGCAAACGAGTTCGCAAAACGCTACGGTCAAACCGTAAAAAAAATTAACCGTGAAGAAGATTGTGGGGATATGGGGCTTAGAATTGCAAAACTTCAATACCACCCTATAGAAATTAAACAAAAAAACTTCGTTTCGGTAAAAACGCTTTTCGACCAAATAGTTCCGCCCGTTTTAATTAAAACCGAAAGGTTAAGCATTACGGATATTGCAAAAAGCGACGAAAAGGACTACTATTTACTTTATACCGACCAAAAACTCAACGAGTTTTGGGGATATGATTATAAGGTAGAGTGCAAAGAGCCTAACGAGCAGTATTTTTATGAGTTTCAAAAGGAACTTAAAACAAAAAAAGAAGAATACTCTTTCGCCGTAAGGCTAAACGAAGAGTTTATAGGCGAGTTAGTGCTATATAATTTTGGATATTTTGGTGATTTAGAAATAGGTTTTAGGTTTTTTGAAAAATATCACAAAAAAGGCTACGCTTTTGAAAGCGCAAGCGCACTTATAACTTATGCAAAAGAAAGTTTAGGTGCAAGAAAAATCAAATGCAGGTGCTTTAAGCAAAATCTATCTTCAAAAAAACTTATTGAAAAACTAGGTTTTGTTTTAGAAAGTCAAATAGGCGAAAAATATTTTTTTATAAAAGGGTAAAATAGTCATAAACTTAAAAACTTCTTCGTATAATTTATCGAAAGATAAAAGCAAAATGGAGGGGTTATGGCTATAGAACCGGTTTTTGAGAAAATAACTTGCACTAAGGAAAATAAAAGCGTAAAAGAACGTGTAAAAGTAGAATGTCGCAGTGAAATCGAGTCAGATGGCGTTAAAAAGATAATAAATCTATCGTCTAGCGCCGATATAATAAGTGCGGAAATTCACGACGGTAAAATTTTATATAAAGGCAAGATAATTTATTTCGTTTGCTACGAAGACGTAGAAGGCGACGTTAGAAAATCGGAATACGGCGTAGAGTTTAACGGTGAAACGGCACTTCCTTGTGACGTTATGGATTATAAAATAGACGCTAGTGCGCTAGTCGAGAAAACTGACGTAAACTTAAGCACACCTAAATTTAGCGTGACTTCCTATGTTCTAATAAACTTTGACGTTAAATGTTGCGAAAAGGTTGAAGCGTTAATCGGTGGAAACGGGCTAATCGTTAAAAGTGAAGAACTTGAAAGTTTAGAATCTCTAGGAACTAGAGAAACCTTATATGAAATAGAAGAAGAGTTTGAAATAGCCACCGAAGTAAAAGAAGTAATCAATCATAAAGCCGAAGCAGTGATAACTTCGTGTCTAGCGGGCGTTGGTTGTATAATAGTTGACGGCGAAGCGTATTTATCGTTGCTTTTACTAAAAGACGGCGAAAACAAGGAAATAATTAAACAACAAAAAACCTTCCCGTTTAGGGTTGAAATTGAGTGCGAAGAAGCAATGCCGTCAAATCTATGCACGGCAAGCGTAAAAGTTTCTGACTTTAAGACGGATATATTAGTATCGGGTGGGGAAGGAATGAGCGTTGCCGAAGCAAAAGTAAAATTACGCTTTATCGCAGAAGCGTTCGACAGTAAAAAACACCAAGTTAGCGTAGATGCGTTTAATCTTGAAGAAAACGTAGATTTAGAAAGACTTGACGCACGTTTGCAAATACCTTGTGACGTTATGTGCGATACGGTAGAAATAAAAGAAAAAGCAAACGTTGAAGAGTTTGAAGACGGCGCTAGAGTGTGTGCCACTACTAGCGAAATCGTAGAGATTATTAGCGTAGAGCAAGTAGAAAACGTTCTCACGGTTAACGGAATATTAAGCCTAAACGTAGTTATGAACGGCGCTGACGGGAGATTTTTCTCTAGGAAAGCCAGCGTTCCTTTTGAGTGCAGGGTAAATGCGCCTAGTGAAGAAAAATATATAAAAATTAACGCCGTAATTAAGAGTTCTATGGCAAAAATACTATCAAGTCAAGAACTAGAAGTTTGCGCTGAATTAACGCTGGCGTTCAGTTTTTGCAAGGAAAAAATTTACGCCGTAATAAGTTCAATCACGCCTTGTGGCAAAAAACAAAGCGAGAGTTCGGCGATAAGCGTATATATCGCAAGCGAAAACGAAAGTTTATGGGGATTAGCAAAAAGACTTAACGTTTGCCCCGACGAACTTTTAAGTTCAAACAAAGATTTACAGTTTCCGTTATCGGGCGAAGAAAGAATAGTGGTTTTTAGACAAAAATAATTAAATGATAGGTGAAATGCTTATGAAAAAAATTAAAGTAAAAATTCCTGCTAAAATCAACCTAACTCTTGACGTGTTAGGTGTAAGCGAAGGTTTTCACAATATAAAATCGTTAGTAGCGTCGGTAAATTTATACGACGCTATTACCCTTTATAAAAGAAACGATAAAAAAACCACGCTTATCAATAAAGGAATAAATCTTGACATTCCCACCGAACAGAACAACGCTTACAAAACGGCGATAGCGTTTATGGAAACTTTTAATACTAACGGCGTAGATATAGTTATAGAAAAAGGTATACCACTTGGCGCAGGGCTTGGAAGTTCTTCGGCAGACGTTGCCGGCGTAATTAAGGGCATGAAAACGTTATTCGGCGTAAAAAGAAGCGTTAAAAAACTAGCGTCAACGCTTGGTAGTGACGTTAACTATATGCTAAAAGGTGGATACGCCGTAATGAAGGGTAAGGGCGACGACGTTGAAAGCATTAAAACCAAAGAAAAGTTTTATCTTGTGATAATGACTGAAAAACAAGGCGTTTCGACCAAAGAGTGCTATGCTAAATTCGACGAATTAGGCAAAAAATGTAAGACCGCTACCGTAGGCGCTGTTAGAATTCTTAAGAGTAGGGACAAAGAAAATTTTATAAAAGCGCTTAAAAACGACCTATACTTACCAGCAAAAACTCTTCTACCCGCAATTGAAAACAATATAAATATATTAAGTAAGTATTCAGTTTCTTTAATGAGTGGTAGTGGAAGTTCCACCTACGCAATTTTTACCAAAAAGCGATTAAGAAACAAGGCTTATAAAGCCTTAAAAAGAGAATACGGCGATAAAATATTAAAAGCCCAAACCATTTAACAAAAAAGAAAGAAAACAATGCACCCGAAAGTAAAAACTTTCGGGTGCATTTGTATTTTAAAATTAAAGTATAAAAAACGTAATACGTGTCAATAAACGAAGGGAAAAGTTAAGGAGATTAAAAATGAAAAAAAGTTGCATAAGTTTTTTAATATTTCTCATATTAATCGTATCGGCTATAGGTATAAATATGCCAAAAACAAATGAATACAAAGAAGAGTTTTTACGTATACATATACGTGCTAACTCTTCAAGTGAAAGCGACCAAGCCGTAAAATATTTAATAAAGGAAAAAGTGGTGAACTATCTAACGCCTTATTTATCAAAGTGCGACACCAAAGTAAAGGCTGTGGAAACCTTGAACCAAAAGGAAAATGAAATAGAAAAAATTGCGGACGAAGTTTTGGCGAAAAACGGGTTTTCGTATAAAAGCGACGCTTTAATAAAAAACGAACTTTTTCCGACCAGAGTTTACGATAAGTTTACTCTAGAACAAGGCTACTACGACGCTTTAATAATAAATTTAGGCACGGGCGAAGGCGAAAACTGGTGGTGCGTAGTATATCCACCACTTTGTTTTACGGGAGAAGGTCCTAACTACCATTACAAAAGCAAAATAAAAGAGATAATTGATAATTTTTATATAAATCAATCAAAGGAGGATAAATGAAAAAACTAATAATAACGTTATCCGTATTAGTTATGGCGCTAGGCGTGACCGTGGGCGTAATGAACATAACGCCGTTTACGCAGACTGAAACTGCGTATGCGTTAACGCTTAAACAAGGTAGCCGTGGCGAAACGGTAAAAAAGATGCAACAAAAACTCAAGAACTGGGGATATTACAAAGGCTCGGTTGACGG
>JAZQWW010000152.1:0-8647 GCA_045632585.1 Christensenellaceae bacterium | reverse complement strand
AGAAAAAAATAAAATTTATATATTATTGGAGGACATTAATATGTCAAAAGTAACAAAAGTTGCAATTAACGGTTTCGGACGTATCGGTCGTCTTGCGTTCAGACAAATGTTTGGCGCTGAAGGTTATGAAGTTGTTGCTATCAACGACTTAACTAGCCCAAAAATGCTTGCTCACCTTTTAAAATACGACACCATGCAAGGAAACTACGCTCGTGACCACGAAGTTTCATTTGGTGAAGCTACTGAAACCGAAGCTGGTTATATCACCGTTGACGGAAAGAAAATTACCATCTACGCTAAAGCAAACGCTGCTGAACTTCCATGGGGAGAACTTGACGTTGACGTTGTTTTAGAATGTACTGGTTTCTACACTTCAAAAGCAAAAGCCCAAGCACACATTGACGCTGGCGCTAAAAACGTTGTTATTTCTGCACCTGCAGGCAACGACCTTCCAACTATCGTTTACAACGTAAACCACAAGACCTTAACTAAAGATGACCACATCATCTCTGCTGCATCTTGCACCACCAACTGCTTAGCACCTATGGCTAAAGCACTTAACGATTTAGCACCTATCGAAGCAGGTATCATGACCACCGTTCACGCTTACACCGGTGACCAAATGATTCTTGACGGTCCACAAAGAAAGGGTGACCTTCGTCGTTCAAGAGCAGGCGCTATGAACATCGTTCCAAACAGCACCGGCGCTGCAAAAGCAATCGGTCTTGTTATTCCAGAACTTAACGGCAAACTTATCGGTTCTGCACAACGTGTTCCTACCGCAACTGGTTCAACCACCATTTTAGTTGCTGTAGTTAACAAAGCAGTGACCAAAGAAGAAGTTAACGCTGCTATGAAGGCACAAGCAAACGAATCTTTCGGCTACAACACCGACGAAATCGTTTCAAGTGACGTTATCGGTATGAGATTTGGTTCATTATTTGACGCTACTCAAACCATGGTTATCCCAATGGCTGACGGCAAAACTCAAGTTCAAGTTGTTTCTTGGTACGACAACGAAAACTCTTACACCAGCCAAATGGTAAGAACCATCAAATACTTCTCTGAAATCAAATAATTAAAGAGTAAAATTAAAAGCGCTAGAAATTCTAGCGCTTTTTTTGTAAAAACATTTTTAATTTTGTTGACAATTGGTTTTTGATGTGCTAAAATACACTCAAATTTAATAAAAGGCTGTGACGAAGACGGCTGTGAAATTTTATGCATAGAGAAACGGTGGTTGGTGAAAACCGTAGATAAAATTCATTAGACATATCACTTCCGAGCCGAAAGACTGAATTTAGTAAGTTTTTCCGTGTTTGCTACGTCAGTGCATAGAAGTTGATGGACTTCGAAGTGGCAGTTATTACTGCAATTTGAGTGGTACCGCGAGTATATTATACCCGTCTCAAAGAGAAATCTTGAGACGGGTTTTTGTTTTTAGGAGGTGTGTTATGGACACGAATAAAACATTAAATAAATTATCGGAAATATCCAAACGTATTAAAGAACTTCGTGAAATTATGGGTTTTTCGTCTGCCGTTATGGCAGATAAAACAGACGTCAACGAAGAAAAATACCTTTCGTATGAAAGTGGAACTATAGATATTCCTTTTTCATTTATTCATAAGTGCGCTCTAGCGCTCAGCGTTGATATGACAGACCTATTAGAAGGTAGTTCAGCCAAACTTTCTACCTACACGGTGACTAGAAAAGGTCAAGGTCAAGGCACGGCTAAAGAAGACGGCATTGATATATCTAATTTAGCGCCCAAGTTTAAGGATAAACTTGCAGAGCCGTATTACGTGACTTACGAATATTCGGCTGACGGCGAAAATAAGCCTATTCATTTAACCACTCATAGCGGACAAGAATTCGACCTTGTTTTAAGTGGAAAACTTAAAGTTCAAGTTGGTAATCACACCGAAGTTTTAGAAGAAGGCGATAGCATCTATTATAATTCTTCTATGCCACACGGTATGATAGCAATCGGTGGAAAGGACTGTACTTTCGTAGCGGTAGTTATGTCGGGTGACAATTCAGCCGAAACCGTAGTTAGAAAAAGCGTTATGAACGCTAAAAAGAGCGAAAAACTAGTTTGCGAAAAGTTCGTTGAAACGAAAGAAGACGAAAACGGTAGATTAAATTCAATCAAGTTTAAAAATACCGAGACATTTAACTTCGGTTTCGATATAGTTGACGAAATTGCAAATAAATATCCCGATAAACTTGCAATGCTACACCTTGATAAAAACAAGTTTGAACGTAGATTTACCTTTAAGGATATTAAGAAAGCGTCTAACCAAGTTGCAAACTACTTTACTTCGCTTGGAATAAAAAAAGGCGACAAGGTAATGTTAGTTCTAAAACGTCATTATCAATTCTGGTTCTGTATGGTTGCACTTCACAAACTAGGTGCAGTTGCAATTCCAGCGACCAACCAACTAAAAGAACACGACTTTGAATACAGGTACAATTCAGCCGGCGTTAAAGCAATAGTTTGTACCGCCGACGGCGACACGTATCAATACGCAGAAAGTGCTGCTAAAAAATGTCCGAGTTTAGAAAAACTTATAATGGTTGGGGGGGCAAAGGACGGCTGGCTTGACTTCGATAAAGAATATAAACTATTCTCAAGCAAATTTGAACGTCAAGAAGATTGCTCTTGTGGCGACGAATCGGCGCTTATGTTCTTTACTTCGGGAACTACGGGCAATCCAAAAATGGCATCACATAAACATACCTACGCATTAGGGCATTACGTGACGGCTAAATACTGGCATTGTTGTGAACGTGACGGCTTGCACTTAACCATTTCAGACACTGGCTGGGGCAAATCACTTTGGGGTAAACTCTACGGTCAATGGCTATGTGAAGGCGCAGTTTTCGTTTACGACTTCGATAGATTTGACGAAAACGACCTACTTCCTATGTTTGCTAAATATAACATTACTACTTTCTGCGCGCCACCTACAATGCTAAGAATGCTAATCCGTGGCGACTTATCAAAATACGATTTATCGTCAATTCACCATATGACGACGGCTGGCGAAGCGCTTAACCCCGAAGTATTTAACAAGTTTAAGGAAGCAACCGGTCTTGAAATTATGGAAGGTTTTGGACAAACTGAAACCACCCTTGCTATTGCTAATCTTTACGGTACAACGCCAAAAATCGGTGCTATGGGTAAGGCTAACCCACAATACGACGTTGACGTTGTTGATGGTGACGGAAAATCTTTACCAGCAGGTGAAGTTGGCGAAATCGTTATTCATACCGACAAGTGTGTTCCATGTGGACTATTTAGAGAATATTATCGTGATAGCGAAAAGACAAACGACGCTTGGCACGACGGCTTATATCACACGGGCGATACTGCTTGGCGTGATGAAGACGGATATTTTTGGTACGTTGGCCGTGTTGACGACGTTATTAAGTCAAGTGGCTATCGTATCGGACCGTTTGAAATTGAAAGCGTAATAATGGAACTACCTTACGTTCTAGAATGTGGCGTTTCAGCAGTCCCCGACGAAGTTCGTGGACAAGTGGTAAAAGCAAGTATAGTTCTAACGAAAGGAACGGTAGGCACCGAAGAATTAAAGAAAGAAATTCAAGCCTACGTAAAAGAACATACTGCCCCTTATAAATATCCAAGAGTAGTAGTATTTAGAGACGAACTACCCAAAACTATAAGTGGCAAAATCCAAAGAAACAAGTTATAAACGGCGCAATACTTCGTTTACTGCTTAGCGTTTTGATTTCGACAACCAATAAGGTTAATCTCACCCAAAACGCTTCGCGAGCCTTGTCTTGCTTGTTTCTAACTCGTTTCTTACATAAACAAGTTATAAACGGCGCAATACTTCGTTTATCGCAAGGTTCACCTATTTTTGACGGATTTCTTACGCTGACAAGCTATAAAATACCCTTAAACGATTGACAGTTTGACGGCTGTGTGTTAAAATAAATAAAAACTTTGACGAAGAGTGCTTTAAATAAGTTTTCGTAGAGAGACGGCGTACGGTGAAAGTCGTTAAAACGAGTTTAGAGTTTGTAGCTTCCGAGTTGGGTAGAAGAAAGGGTTTAGCCCAAGTAGAACTTCCCCGTGTCTGCTACGTTAGTGCATAAGGGCTGATAGGCTCTGAGTGGCGTTTATTACGCAATTTGAGTGGTACCACGGGTAAAAATTAACTCGTCTCAAAGTATTATGAGACGAGTTTTTTCGTTTGTTGGAGGAAATTATGCAAAACACAATAGGTCTTGACCAAAAGATAAAAGAACTTGCGACCAGAATTAAAGAACTTCGTGAGATTGAAAACTTATCTATTAAGGAAATGGCTTTAAAAACCGGCGTGACCGAAGAAGAATATCTTGCTTGTGAAAATGGCGAAAAGGACCTTAACTTTGCTTTTATTTATCGCTGTGCAAACGCTTTTAACGTTGACGTGACGGATATTATCGAAGGTAGAAGTCCAAGATTAAAATCTTTCGTTATAACTAGAAAAGAAAAAGGTCAAAAAATCGAACAAGCGCACGGTATGACTTATTATAGTTTAGCGTCGGCTTTCCGTAGCCGTATTGCTGAACCACTTTACGTTCGTTCGGAATACGATAAAGATGCTGAAAATAAGGAAATTGAAGTCACTTCGCACACTGGTCAAGAATTTGATATTATAGTTAAAGGAAAACTTAAGGTTAAGATTGGCGAACACGAAGAAGTTTTAGAAGAAGGCGACACCATTTATTACAATTCTTCAACCCCGCACGGTATGAGAGCCGTTGGTGGCGAAGATTGTATTTTTTACGCAATAGTTCTTAATCCTACTGGCGAGCCTATTCCTGAATTTACAAATTCTAAATTCGACGTTAAAACTCTTGCTAAAAAGGACGACGCAGATAGGGCTTATAAAAAATTTATCGACGTAATAGAAGACGAAAACGGTACTCCGCTTTCTATTAAATTCAAAAACACCGAAAAATTCAATTTTGCTTACGATATCGTTGACGCTATTGCTGAAAAAAATCCAAACAAGTTAGCGCTACTTCATATTGATAGAGATAAAACCGAAAGAAGATTTACCTTTTCTGAAATTAAAAAACTATCTTGTAGAACTGCAAACTACTTTAAGTCTTTAGGCATTAAAAAAGGCGATAAAGTTATGTTAGTTTTAGGTAGGGACTATCAGTTTTGGTTTACAATGCTTGCCTTAGAGCGTATCGGCGCAATAGCAATACCTGCAATGAACCAACTTTTAGACCACGACTTTGAATATCGTTTTAATTCGGCAGGCGTTAGTGCAGTAGTTTGTTCTAGTAAAGGTATAGCGTCTGACGAAATTGATAAAGCGACTGATAAATGCCCGACCTTAAAACACAAAATTATCGTTGGTGCTGACCGTGAAGGTTGGAGAAATTTAGATAAAGAGTTTGAACTTTTCTCAACTCATTGTGACCGTACTGAAGATACTGCCGGTGGCGACGACACGATGATTATGTTCTTTACTTCGGGAACTACGGGTTATCCAAAAATCGCAGCGCACAGTTATAAATATGCTTTAGGACATTTCCATACGGCAAAATATTGGCACGACGTTGACCCTGACGGATTGCATTTTACTATTTCCGACACCGGTTGGGCAAAGGCAATGTGGGGTAAGTTCTACGGACAATGGATTTGTGAAGGCGCAGTATTCGTTTACGACTTTGAAAGATTTAATGCGTCGGACATTCTACCAATGTTTAAAAAGTACGGAATAACCACTTTCTGCGCTCCACCGACAATGCTACGTATGATGGTTAAAGAAGATATTTCGCAATTCGACTTATCTTCGGTAAAACATATGACTACGGCTGGCGAAGCGCTTAACCTTGAGGTATTTAAGCAATTTAAAGAAGCAACCGGCTTAAGTATTATGGAAGGTTTTGGTCAAACCGAAACTACCCTTTTAATAGGTAATTTAGTTGGAACTAACACAAAACCCGGTTCAATGGGAAGAAAACTTCCAGTTTTCGATATAGAACTTTTAGACGCTGACGGAAATCCCGTAGAAAACGGTCAAACGGGCGAAATTTGCGTTAGAACTAGTGAAGAAATCCCTTACGGATTATTCAAAGGCTATTACGGAAACGAAGAAAAAACCGAAGAGGTTTGGCACGACGGATATTATCACACGGGCGACCTTGCTTGGCGTGACGAAGACGGCTTTTACTGGTACGTTGGTAGGGCTGACGACGTTATTAAATCTAGTGGCTACCGTATAGGGCCGTTTGAAATCGAAAGCGTTATTATGGAACTACCATACGTATTAGAATGTGGCGTTTCGGCTGAGCCTGACGAAGTTCGTGGACAAGTAGTTAAAGCAAGCATAGTTTTAACCAAAGGAACTGTTCCAAGCGAAGAACTAAAGAAAGAAATTCAAGTTTACGTAAAAGAACATACAGCGCCTTATAAATACCCAAGAATAGTAGTGTTTAGAGACGAACTCCCAAAGACTACTAGTGGTAAAATTCAAAGGAACAAACTTTAATGAAACTTAAAAGAATTACTATTCTTTCGGGGCATTACGGAAGTGGCAAAACAAATATAGCCGTAAACCTTGCATTAGAATTAAAAAAGGATTATAATAAGGTTGTACTTGCAGATATTGACATAGTCAATCCTTATTTTAGAAGCAAGGATAGTGAAGAATTTTTAAATTCTAACGGCGTAAAACTTATTTGTTCGCCGTACGCAAACAGCAACGTTGATATTCCTGCGCTTCCACAAGAAATGTACGCCGTGACCGACGATAAAAGTCTTCGTGCAATTCTAGACGTTGGTGGGGACGATAGGGGCGCGCTAGCACTAGGTAGAATATCGGATAAAATCAAAGAAGAAAACGATTTCGATATGTTCATGGTGGTTAACTTTTATAGACCGTTAACGCAAGACGTTAAGGGCGCTATTGAAGTAATGCGTGAAATTGAACTTGCATGTAGAATAAAGTTCACGGGGATTATCAACAACAGTAATTTAGGACGTGAAACGGACGTTAGCGACGTTCTTTTATCAGTAGATAAGGCAAGTGAACTTTCAAAGCAAACGGGACTTCCCGTGGTTATGACGACGGTTGAAGAAAACTTGTTTAGCGAATTAAAAGAAAAAATAGAAAACTTGTATCCGATTAAGATGCAAAAGAAGATATAAAGGAGCAAAATATGGCAGTTTTAACTTTTGAAACGGATAAATGCAAAGGTTGTGGATTATGCGTTGAAGTATGCCCGAAAAAGGTTTTAGCGCTAGCAACTGACAAAATCAACAAAAAAGGACACCACCCTGTAGAAGCAGTTAATAAGGACGCTTGCATAGCGTGTGCATTTTGCGCAACTATGTGTCCCGACTGCATAATAAAGGTGGAAAGGTAATAATTATGGCAAAAGTATTAATGAAAGGAAACGAAGCAATAGCAGAAGCGGCAATAATCGCAGGTTGCAGACACTATTTTGGTTATCCAATAACCCCGCAAACCGAAGTTGCTGCTTATATGGCAAAAAGAATGCCTAAAATCGGCGGAACTTTCTTACAAGCAGAAAGTGAAATTGCCGCAATCAATATGGTTTACGGCGTTTCTTCAACGGGCAAAAGAGTTATGACTTCTTCTTCAAGCCCAGGAATATCACTTAAGGGCGAAGGTTTATCATACCTTGCAGGTGCCGACCTTCCAGCACTAGTTGTAAACGTACAACGTGGTGGTCCTGGTCTTGGTGGCATTCAACCGTCACAATCCGACTATTTCCAAGCAACTAAAGGTGGCGCACACGGGGATTTCCATATGATAGTTTTAGCGCCTGCGTCAGTTCAAGAAATGGCTGAACTTACCGTTAAAGGCTTTGATTTAGCGGACAAATATCGTATGACTTCTATGATTTTAGCAGACGGTACTATGGGACAAATGATGGAACCTGTGTCGCTTGACTTTGACGTTAAACCTATGATAGAAAAACCTTGGGCTGCAACGGGAACTAAAATGCAAAGAAAGCACAACGTTATAAATTCGCTTTTCTTAAAGCCCGACCAACTAGAAAGGACTAACTTCGAAAGATTTGAACGTTATAAAGAAATCGAACAAAACGAAGTTATGTTTGAAGAATATCTTATGGAAGACGCTGAAATTTGCATAGTAGCGTTCGGTATTGCATCAAGAGTTGCTAAAAACGCAATTAACGAAGCAAGAAGTAAAGGTATAAAAGTAGGTTTATTTAGACCTATTACGTTATGGCCTTTCCCATACGCACAATTAGGCAAATACGCAGACAAAATTAAACAATTCGTATCAGTAGAACTTTCTATGGGACAAATGATAGAAGACGTAAAACTTGCAGTAAACGGCAAGGCTGAAGTGACGTTATGCAACCGTGCAGGCGGTATGATACCTTCACCCGAAGAAGTATTGCAAGCAATAGTTAACGCTAATAATGGAGGTAATAAGTAATGGAAGTATTCAAAAAACCACACGCCTTAGCAGACGTGCCTTTACATTACTGCCCCGGCTGTACGCACGGCATAGTTCACCGTTTGGTAGCAGAAGTAATTGACGAACTAGGTATTGAAGGAAAAACCATAGGCGTTGCGCCCGTTGGTTGCGCAGTTATGGCTTACGATTATTTT
>JAZQWW010000151.1:0-1517 GCA_045632585.1 Christensenellaceae bacterium | reverse complement strand
GGCCTTCATCACTCACGCGGCATTGCTCGTTCAGGGTTTCCCCCATTGACGAATATTCCTAACTGCTGTCTCCCGTAGGAGTCTGGGCCGTGTCTCAGTCCCAGTGTGTCCGATCAGCCTCTCAGCTCGGATACGCATCGTTGACTTGGTAGGCCATTACCCCACCAACTATCTAATGCGCCGCAAGCCCATCTCAAAGTGAAGCAAACGCTTCTTTTAGCATATCTAGTTATCTAAATATGAATTATCCGGTATTAGCAGTCGTCTCCAACTGTTGTCCCAGTCTTTGAGGTAGGTTACCCACGTGTTACTCACCCGTCTGCCACTAAGTGGTGAACCAAATCCAACTTTGTGCAAGCACTCCATTTTCATTGGGCCACTTCGTTCGACTTGCATGTCTTAGGCATGCCGCCAGCGTTCATCCTGAGCCAGGATCAAACTCTCCAAAAAATATATTAAATCCAAATGGATTTTTTAATAAGTTTGAATGTTTGTAAATCCTAACTTTTGAATTGACATTTTGCTCAGTTTTCAAAGATCATTCAGTGCTTTTCACAAGCACGTTTTAATAATAACACTTTCTATTGGCTAAGTCAATAATAAATTTAATTTTTTTTAAATTATTTATTTTTGCCTTATTTTTTAAGCCTTTTTCGTTGAAAGCAACATTAATATAACATTTATTTATACCCTAAGTCAACAAAAAATAACAATTTTTTTAAATATTTTAAAAATGTCAATTAGTGTCAAATTTAATTGGTTGACAGCGTAAACATTTTTTTATTATTATAGTCCATTTTTTAATTTTTTTTATAGCAAAAATATAAAAAAGGGCATAAAAAAAGTGGCTACTTCCTATTTTCGCTTACACTATCTTCGGCGTAAAGGAGCTTAACTTCTGTGTTCGAGATGGGAACAGGTGTATCCTCCTTGCTTTCGTAACCAACAAATAAAGTATATCATTTAAATAATATAAAATCAAGATAATTTTTTATAAAATTATTCACAAATATCAATTAACTATTTCTTTATAAAAACAGGAATTATAATTCATCTTTTATTAATAAAAAAAACACCAATTAGGTGTTTAAAAATTTACAAAAAAAAAATTAGCAACTTCCTATTTTCGCTTACACTATCTTCGGCGTTAAAGAGCTTAACTTCTGTGTTCGGGATGGGAACAGGTGTATCCTCTTTGCAATCGTTACTAACTTAGATTAGAGAAAATAATTCTCTGAAAACATGATAATGTGGAATTCACAAATTATTATATATGGGATTAAATCCTCGTACTATTAGTATTAGTCAGCTCAACATGTTGCCATGCTTCCACCTCTAACCTATCAACCTCGTAGTCTTCGAGGGTACTTACTTTATAAAAAATGGGAAAACTCATCTTGGAGTTGGCTTCCCGCTTATATGCTTTCAGCGGTTATCCATTCCATACATAGCTACTCTGCGCTGCCACTGGCGTGACAACAGATACACCAGAGGTATGTCCATTCCGGTCCTCTCGT
>JAZQWW010000150.1:0-13478 GCA_045632585.1 Christensenellaceae bacterium | reverse complement strand
AACGAAGTTTGAAGACGGAATAAAAAAGACGATAAAATGGTACCTTGACAACAAAGAGTGGTGGCAAGAAATAATATCGGGCGAATACCAAAATTATTACGAAAAAATGTACGGAAACAGATAATGAAAGTATTAGTGACGGGTGTAAAAGGGCAACTTGGCTACGACGTTGTAAACGAACTAAATAAACGTGGACATATCGTAATCGGCGTAGACGTGGAAGAAATGGACATAACTGACGCGGAAAGTGTAAACGCTGTTATAAGAAATGCGAACGTAGACGCCGTAGTTCATTGCGCGGCGTGGACGGCAGTAGACCTTGCCGAAGACAATAGAGAAAAGGTATTTAAGGTAAACGCCGAAGGCACGCAAAATATAGCAAACGTATGCCGAGACCTTGATATAAAGATGACGTATATTTCAACCGATTACGTTTTTAACGGACAAGGCGAAAGTGCGTGGACGGCGGATTGTAAGGAATATGCGCCGTTAAACGTATACGGCGAAAGTAAACTTGCAGGCGAACTTGCGGTAAGTAATACGGTTAGAAAATACTTTATCGTACGTATTGCTTGGGTTTTTGGTAAAAACGGAAACAACTTTATAAAAACCATGCTAAAACTAGGAAAAACGCATGGGGAATTAAAGGTGGTGTGCGACCAAATAGGCACGCCAACCTATACCTACGATTTAGCAAGGCTTTTAGTGGATATGCTAGAAACCGACAAATACGGTTATTATCACGCTACGAACGAAGGTGGATACGTAAGTTGGTGCGATTTTGCTAAAGAAATATTTAAGCAAGCAGGATATAGTACGAAAGTTCAAGCGGTGACTACTAGTGAATACGGATTATCTAAAGCAAGAAGACCGTTTAATTCAAGACTAGATAAAAGCAAACTAGTAGAAAACGGGTTTAAGCCTTTGCCAACGTGGCAAGATGCGCTTATTAGATATTTAGAAGAAATCAAGGAAGATAAAAATGGCTCAAATAAAAGTTGAAAAGACGGAAATAGAAGGTCTATACGTAATAACCCCAACCGTACACGGAGACGATAGGGGATATTTTATGGAAACGTATAACGCTAAGGATATGGCAGAATATGGGCTTAATATGAAATTCGTTCAAGACAACCAGTCAATGAGTAAAAAAGGCGTATTAAGGGGCTTACATTACCAAATCAACTATCCGCAAGGAAAACTTGTTAGAGTGATAAAGGGAAGAGTTTTCGACGTTGCTGTAGATATGAGAAAAAACAGTAAAACGTACGGCAAATGGTTTGGAATAGAACTAAGCGAAGAAAATAAAAAGCAGTTTTATATATCCGAAGGTTTTGCTCATGGTTTTTTGGTACTGTCTGACTACGCGGAATTTTGTTATAAAGTGACAGATTTTTATCACGCAAACGACGAAGGTGGTCTTGCGTGGAACGATCCTAAAATAGATATAAACTGGCCCGAACTAAAAGGCGAATATAAAGGCACGGCAAGTAGCGAAGGATATACGCTTACGGACGGTACGCCAATATCGCTATCAGAGAAAGACCAAAAATGGAAGAACTTATAACACGCTAGAAAAATCTAGCGAATAGGGGTATCGCCAAGCGGTAAGGCACTGGCCTCTGACTCCAGTATTCGTAGGTTCGAATCCTGCTACCCCTGCCAAAAAAAGCAACCTAGTCCTAACGTCGTGTGTTTGGAATAGGTTTTTTTTGTTTAGTTATTATAGAAAAAAGAACGCTTTTGCGTTCTTTTTTTAATTCTTATCATAACTTTCGGGTGTTTGTCCAAAATAGTTTTTATATTGCCTAAAAAAAGTCGAATAGTTTTCGTATCCGCACGTCACGGCTACTTTGGTGGGCTTGACGCCGGCTTTTATTAGTTTACGAGCGTATAACATTTTCTTTCTAGTTATATACTGTTTAATGGACACGTTAAAATGTTTTTTGAATTCGTGGGTTAAATACGTTCTGCTAACGAAAAAGGCTTTGGCAATAGATTCAACCGAAAGGTTTGAAGTGTATTTAGCGTTAATATAATTAGCAACGTCTATTACAAGCGAACTCGACGGGGAAGACGGTAAAACTTTAGTTTCAACGTTTGATATTTCAAGCAGGATAAGTGGAATAAAATTATATAGATACGAAATAAAAACTTCGCTGGATAAATTTCTTCTTTCTAGAGTTTGAATGGCTAAAAAGAAGTAATGTAAAGAAGAACTTTGCTGATGAAAAGGTCTTAAAACTAGACTATTTATATTATGGTTTTCATTAAAAAATTTTTTATCGAAAGCAATATGAAACAGTTTAACTTTTTTATCGTTGTCGGTGTAAAATTTTCTCTTGCAATTTGGCGTAAGAATTACCATTGTACGTCTAGTTAACTTAAAAATTTTATTATCACAAGACAAAAACACGTCACCCGATAAAACGTAGATAATTTCATAAAAATCGCTAGTATTTTGCAAAAATTTACCATATTTTGAGAAGTTGTCGTCAAAATATTGGAATATTATGTCATTTGAAATGTGTATCATAGCAATATGATAACACAATAAAACACAAAATGCAATCAAATTAAAGCACATTTTGATATTTACCGATAAGAAATATGATGATAAAATAATCAAGAATAGGGAATGCTCGGTTATTTTTGTCGTTTTTTGCTGAAAAACGTGGGTATATATTTTATATATAGCCAATCGAACGAAAAGGCGTGTTTTTGATTAAAAACGGTCTAAAAAGCGAAAAAACGGCTTAAAAAAACCGAACTACTGAAGATATAACTGATTTACCGTAAAAAAACACTCGCGGTAAACACCTAAGGAAAAGGAGGATGTTATGAAAAAACTTATATCTTTGTTGCTTAGCGCTATGATGCTCGTTTGTACGGCAGTATCACTAGTGGCGTGCGGAGGGGACGATGGTAATATTACCGTTCTAGACGTCACCGTACAATCTGGTGGTCTTGGCCAAAAATGGATGAGAGAAAGTGCTGACCGTTTTATTGCAGCAATCGGTGACAAGAGCTATGCTGAAGGAAAGAACGGTGTAAAAATTAATATCGTATCGACTTATAACCCAGAAAACACTATTGACTCTGACGGTTATTCGATTATGCAAGTATCTGCAGAAGGCGTACATTCTACTGCTATTACGAGCAAATAATTCTGTGTTGACGAGTGGGTGACTGAACCCAACCCGTGGAACGAAGACGGTTCTTCTATTGATTCATATATACAAGAATCAGCAAAGAACTCTGTTAAGTTAAACGGTGCGTATTACGCAGTTCCACAATGGACTTGGTACGGTGGTTTATGGTATGACGTTCAATTATTTGAACAAGAAAATCTATACATTGCCGACGAAGAAGAGGGTCAAGGTACTTTCGTGAATGCATCAATCGGTTCTGATAACTTTGGTGACCTTTACATGATAAACGACGCTAACTCAAAGAAATCGTGTGGACGTGACGGTATCTATGGTACTGAAGACGACGGTTTGCCAACTTCACTTCTTGATTTCTTAAGACTATGCGTTATTATGAAATCTAAAGGTATTGACCCGATAACGGTGACTGGTAAATATATCGACCAAATACACTACTTATTATCTGCAATGTGGAGTGGTCTTGCCGGATACGAAGAACTATACGCTTCGGCAGACTGGCAAGGAAAAATTACCGCGGCAGTTCTTAATGCAGATGAAACGGTAAAAACTACGGGTGACGGTATGTTCGGCACTGAAGCGCCTGCTGTAACCGCAGATATCGCTCCTGGAATTGAAACGGAAGAAATTACCGTTATTCGTAACGACGAAAGTCCTTATTACACTGACCCAAGTAGCATCAACTATAGAGAAAAAGGACATATGATTTATAACACCGCAGCAAGATATTATGCACAAGCAATGTTCTACGTGTTTGAAAGATTCGGACTTTACGTTGACGCTGCGTCTGACTATACGCATACTGACGTTATTTATAGATTTACGGCTAGTAAGCACTTAGAAAGACGTCGTGGTTTCTTATCTGAAGCGTCTTATATGTATTCTGAAGGTAATGAAGTAAACGTTTTCGGTGATTACGAATCGGCATATCAAGATTATAATCGTGTAAACGAAATTAAATTCTTCCCTATGCCCGTAACCCTAATGACTCCGGTTGAACCACAAGAAGACCAAAATGCAGAACCATATAAATATGGTATCACTGCTATCGGTGGAGATAAGGGTGGTTTCATGGTTAATGGCGTATTTGCTGAAGACCCTGAAATGATTGCGGCAATTAAGGATTTCTATCAATTTATGTTCTCTAAAAAAGAACTTGCAAATCATACTGTATCAACCGGAAACTTTATGCCTTATAATTATGAACTTACCACTGAACAATATAATTCTCTTAACGGTATTCAAAAATCTATATGGGATTTAAAGCAAAGCGCTGAATTATTCACTCCATATCCAACGCTTTCAACGAGTGAATTCTGGCTAACTTCACCTGAATTATTCTCGCTTAACACTCACAGGTGTTATCAAATTTCGGGCTATAAAACCGGTGGTGGTATTAACGGAATAAAGAATTTGTACGCAGTTGTTAGAAGTAATACCTTAACTGCTCCACAATTATTCAACTTCGGTTCGTTAAAACACGGTACTTGGACTAATAAAATTAATCAAGTAGCCGGAGCGTAATAATTGTTGCTAAAGGCAAATATATGAAAGAGCGTATATTTGCCGATATATAATAATGTATATAATCGTGCGATAAATTCACGAGATTTATCGCGCGGTTTACCTACTTTTAGGAGAACATCATGACTGAAAATACACAACCTATAGAGAAGCAAAAACTCTCTTCGCGTATGAAGAAAAGAGCGATTTTCTACGCTTGTATGGTAACGCCTCTTTTAATTCATATTGCAATTTTTTACTGGTACATAAACATTGAAACGTTCATTTTAGCGTTCCAAAAGTATACCTACATACCGAACAAACCGTTAAAGGTGACTTTTGCAGGTTTACACAACTTTAAACTCGCACTTAACTGGATGTTTGAAGACCCTATCTATATCCTTAACGGTGTAAAATTCTTTGCGGTAAAATTAGTAATAAGTTTTACTTTGTGCTTACTTTTCTCATACTACTTGTATAAGAAGTTGCCGTGGGCGTCAATGTTTAAGTATTTCTTATTCGTTCCGCACATTTTATCGTCGCTTCTACTCGTTGTACTTTTCCAATTCATAGTAGGCGATTTCTACAAAGCAATTCAAATACAGTGGCTAGGAAGAGCCCCTGAGACCGTTACGGGATTACTTGCGGACACGAGACCGGTTAGTACGCGTTTTGCGGTAGTAATATTCTACGGTATATGGCACGGGTTTGGTACGTCCGTTCTAGTTTATAGTAGTACTATGGAAAGTATCGACTATTCTATGGTTGAATCTGCTCAACTTGACGGTGTAAACGTTATTCAAGAATTTTTACTTATAACTATGCCGATGATTTGGTCTACGTTCGTGACCTTCTTAATTACGTCGATTGGTGGTCTATTTACCGACCAATTCAACCTATATACGTTCTATTCGAACTCGGCGCCTAGTGATATGCAGGTTATAGGTTATAAGATGTATACTTCGACGCTTAACGCGCAACTATATGAGAAAGCACAAACCACTAGAAACGACCTATGTTATCCAGGTCTTTCTGCGGCGGGCTTAATGATTACGCTAGTTATGGCTCCAGTAGTACTTTTCATTAGAAAAGTTCTTGTTAAATTGGGTCCAAGTACTAATTAAAGGAGGATGGTGAGATATGAGTAAGAAAAATAAAAATTATTCTATAACTTCAAAGGGCGCAGTATTTAAAACCTTTACCATCACTTTCTTCGTTTTAATGCTTCTATATACACTTTCAGTATTGCTCCTAATTTTATTTGGACTTAACACTTCACTAAAGAGTAGAGCCGACTTCCTTATAAAGGAAAACGTACTAGGTTTACCTAGTTTAGATGTTTCTAAAAATGAACTTTTTAGGCTTAAAAACTTTAGTATGATACTTGAGAAATTCAATATGAAGTATAATTCGCCCGCGTATTTTTCAATGGGTAAACGTGTTGTTTCTCATGAAATAGAGATTACTTTTGGTAAATTATTATGGAACTCTGCGTTATACGTATTAGGTAATGCTTTCTGCTTGACTTTACCAAAAATGATTATGGGTTATATGTGCTCAATGTATAAAAACCCCGTAAGTAAATTCATTTATGGAATGAACCTTGTAATGATGATGATTCCAATTATAGGAACCACGCCTGCAATGTTAACGTTTATGCGTAATTTTGGCTTGTACGACAACTGGATTGGTAAGTTTATTACGAGCTTTGCGTTTACGGGTTTATACTTTATGATATTCTTCGAATTCTTTAACACGATACCTGCTGCGTATCGTGAAGCAGCGGAAATCGACGGCGCGTCGCAAATTCGTGTTATGGTTCTAATTTATTTCCCACTTGCTGCAAAGATGTTTGCTACGATTTTCCTAATCCAAGCAATCGAACTTTGGAACGACTATAACAGCGTTCTACTCTATATGCCGTCACACCCGACCTTGGTTTACGGTATATTTAGAATCGTCGTTGGTGAAGGTGGTACTGATATGATGAAATATCCTGCTACTGAAAGAATAGCTGCTACTATGTTGCTTGCAGTTCCTACGATGGTTATATTCTTTATTTTCAAAGATAGAATTATGGGCAACTTGTCAATGGGAGGACTAAAAGAATAATATGTTAAAAAGACATCATAATGCACTTAGAAAAATTTTTCTAGTGCTTACAGCGGTTTTTTTGACGGTAGGTGTAGCCTTAGGCTTAACGGTTCGTGAAAATAAACGAACCGTTTTTGCGCAAACCCCAACCGTTATTAGCGAAGAAATTAGCTCGGTTTACGTAAAAAATACTTTCGCTGAATTTCCTCAGTCCGTTTACGTTGCGTACGGTACGAATAGTGCTATTCCTGCCGAGTTTTTGGGTATTCGTATGCCAGACGGTTCTGTCTATGCGTATAACTCTATTGACTTCTCGTCAAACGGCGTTTACACGCTTTTATATAGTTTTACAGAAGGCGATAAAACTTTAATTGCAGAAAAAGAAGTTAGCGTTCAAGATAAAATTTATAAGCCTTTTAACGGTTCTTCAACCGTTTCATACGGAGAACTTGCTAAATTGGGTGGAGAAGGAATTAATCTAACTCTTTCGGCGGGTGATACGTTTACTTTTAATAAGCCTATAAACGTTTACGAAAGCGACTTAGTAAATATTATTAC
Organism: Christensenellaceae bacterium; assembly: GCA_045632585.1. Classification (GTDB taxonomy): domain Bacteria; phylum Bacillota; class Clostridia; order Christensenellales; family Borkfalkiaceae; genus UBA1259. Next base: position 6,156 of record JAZQWW010000150.1, on the reverse strand, counting down.
TCTCTATCCAGAGATGATAATTGATTACGATAAGTATGCTGGTGGAGATCAAACGATTATTGGCGCTGACTGTCTTGACTTTATGGTTAGTCTGACCGACGCTTACGACCCAACTAACGTCGTTGTTATGAAAATGGGTTTCCGTTCTACGAGAAGCGGTGGTGTGACCACGCAAGTTTCGTCAGAACACGGCAGAGTGTCTATGGTTGAATATATTCCTAACTTTGACGGAACTCATTCTAAAGAATACGGACAACTTACTATCGGCAGTAAAAGTTATTATATTTGGAGAGCTACTCAACTAACAGACTCTGAAAACAGATACGGTTTCTCTTGTGGTGCTTACGTGAGAAATGGTTTCTCTTGGCAATTCGGTGGAACTTCAAATCAAATTATTTTACAAAACGCTTCAAACGATAATAGTAACGTTTTAGAAGATTTAGATAGTCCGGATATTACCACGGTGAAGGGTACGTTTAGACCGTTTACGACTGGTGAGGTTTACGTTTCAATCTACGGTGAAAGATGGCAATCGTCTTCTACAAAAATTCAAATCAAACAAATAGGTAATTACGTAGGTCAAGAACTTATTGGTGATTACGTTATTGACGATAAAGCTCCTACGGTTAGCGTTGACGTTGATATGCAAGGAAAAGATAGTTTAGTAGGAGTTGTTTATAGTCCTATTAAAGTATTTAACGCAAAAGTTTTCGACTTGAACGGTGCTTCTGTTAAAACTTCCGTTTACTTTAACTATGGAACTGATAAGCAAACTTCTGTAAACGTCGTTAACGGCGCGTTTACGCCTACCGTTCCTGGAAAATACGCTATAGAGTACGTTGTTTGTGATAATTACGGAAACAAACAAAGCAAGATTATTCCCGTGACTGTCATTAGACCTAACGATACTATATCGACTTCTGGAGAAGGCATAGATATTCTAAACGTTGATGAAATAACGTTAGATTCTTTAGTTGTAGGGGAACAGGCGTTATTGGCTCAGCCAGAATTTTTAGGTTATAACGGTGCAATAAACTTTAAGAAATCGGTTATCGCTCCAGACGGTAGTGAAGTAGCGATTAAAGGTGACGCTTTTCTTCCAACCATGCTTGGAAACTATACCGTTAACTACAATTATTTCGACAACGTGTTCAATTATACCTATACTTATCAAGTAAATTGCGTGGCTTCAAACAATGCATTTTTTGGAGTTGAACCTAACTTACAAAAATATTTCATTTTAGGTGCGACGTATAAACTTGACGATTATCACGCTTCTTACGTTGAAAACGGCGTCATTAAGACGGCTATTGCAGATCTCTACGTTAAATACGACGGTGGTGAATTTATTCCCGTTGATTATAATAATTTGAAAATCGACGCTGACCCCACGACTGATGAAATTGAAAAAGCGCAAACGATTACTTTCAAATACGTATACGGAACTGCGGAAACGGCTGGTTTTGAAAGAATTATAGCTGACGTAAATTATAAAGTAAAACACACTAGTGGTGCGTCTTTATATCAACCTGATAAATATTTTTACGGTGATTTCAGTGCTGCTGGTGCTGGACTTGCACAACGTTATGTTTCTTCGGTAAACAAGGGAAATAACAAACTAGAATTTATAAATCCAATTTTAACTGACGAATTTAGTTTTAATTATAAAATTCCTGAAGAAATGCTTAACTATAAAGAAATAGTATTTACTTTAACAGACGTAAACGACCCAACCAACACCGTTTCAATCAAGCAATATTTTGAAACGTGGCACTCTTACGTTCAGTTCGAAAATCTACCGCGTGTAGATACTACCATTATCGTTAACAAAGATATGGAACGTTTTGATAATGCAACGGAAAAAAGAATAGCTTACTCTGCATCATCAAATAAATTTACTTTCAACAACGGAAAGGCTAATTCAGACTTCTTCGTCGAAAAGGAAGTTCCTAAATTTGCATATTTCACTATTGAATTCGTGGGTATCACGGGTGAAGTAGGAATTGACGTACTGCTCATTAACGGTGAAAGTCTTGTTTTGGATAAAGATTTGTCTAAACCTATTTATCTTGTAAACGCTGCGTCTGGTTATTATAATTACGGCTCTGAAGTAGTTTTGGAAGCGCCTATCGTTTCCGACCTATTCTCGCCGGTAAGCGTTAAAGACGTTAAGGTGACGGTAAAAGATGCATCCGGTTCTTACGTAAGGTCACAAGACGGAGTTCTTCTTAACAACGCTCCAGGATACGTTAATTATACTGTTTTAGTGACTAGTGATAGTTATAAGGTTGACTATACTGGATTAAAGGATGACTACGGTAATACTTCTCAAACGACCTACTCGTTCTACGTTGCTGACTTTGAAAAACCGGTAATAACGTTTAACGACGGTTCAAACGAAGATACAGTCGTTGAAACTTCGGTTGGTAAGGAAATCACTATTAAAGAATTTACTATCACCGATAACAAATCGTCTTCAGAAGATATTCAAGTTGTCGTTACCATAGTTAACTTAAATTACTACAACTGGGTTGCAAAAATTGACCTTGCTACTATGAAATACAAAACGGTTAGAAAAGGTAATTACAAAGTCGTTGTATCGGCAAGAGACGGCGCTGGTAATTTCCAAACTGCATACTATCAATTAATCGTTAAATAAAGGAGGGTAAAAAAATGAAAAAATTTAAGAAATCATTTATTTCAATTTTATCGTTAATAATCGTTTTTTGCCTTACCTTTAGCGTAGGCATTGCTTGCGATAACAGCGACAACGATGATAAAGAAGGTTTTAAAGGCGTTCACGTTTTCACTGCAACCGATACTGATAAAGAATTTATAAAAAATGGTAGAACTAATTATAAGTTGGTTCTACCTATGATTGAAAATAACAACTTGGCTATTGCGAGAAAGGAATTTACCTGGCTCTTTAACGAAGCAACGGGCATCAATATCCCTGCAATTAAAGACGAGGGGTTAGTTCATAACGCTGATCAAAAATATATTTCCTTGGGTAATACTGCGCTTTTACAATCTGCAGGTATAGAAATTGATTCTGAGGCCCTAGGTGATGACGGCGTTAGAATCGTCACAAAAGACGGCAATATCTATATTTGCGGTGGTGGCGATTTCGGCACGATTTACGGTGTTTACGATTTCTTTGAAATTGCTTTTAATTATATCTACGTTTATATTGACGCATATAGTATTGATAGAAACGTAAAGAATATGAACCTTAAAAACTTCGACGTTACAGATATTCCTGATATCGGTTTCCGTTCTGGTGTAGGTTTTGAAAGACTTTACGGTGACAACCAATACTTTGGTGTAGAAGATTATAGGTATTACGCAGGTTATCGTGGACGTGTTCCTTTTAATACTGAACATTTATTTGCAGGTAATTTAAGATACGTTAAAAACTCGCAAAAAAAATACGACTACGGTACGATAGGTGCGTATAATGGTAGAGTTCTTCCAAGCACTTCACAAACCGACAAGATGCATAACGACTTAAATATTCTTCTTCCTGACGTTTATAAGGGCGCGCATCCAAAGTGGTTCTCGGCAGGTGGTGACCTATGCTTTACCGCTCAAGGCGACGCTAACGAATATAAAGCAATGGTAGATGAAGTTGCCTTTAGATTCTTTGAAGCAATAATGGGACACAGAAGGGGAACTGGAATAAATCGTGCGGATGAATACGATAGATTTATTCTTCCTATGACTCTTGAAGACGGTATTCAAGCTTGTCCTTGTGATAAATGTAAGGAACTTACCGAACAGTATGGACAAATGTCGTCTACTCTTATTTTATTCATAAACGACGTTGCTGATAAACTTTTTGGACCTGAAGGAATACTTGAACAAGAAAGAATTAAATGCGAAAATGATCCTAATTATTATTTCGTATTTGAACCGGAAAGTACGGAATGTAAACTTCGTTATGAAGATTACTACAAAGATTCTTACGTAATTACCTTCTTTGCATACGGGTACGTTGCAGACCCACCGTGCGTTAAAGACGAAAACGGTGACTGGGTAGGCGTTGCACCGGAAATGTATCTTAAAGATAGAATAGTTCCATGGCTTGCATATCAACAAGAACCGTGGGAAGATTGGTATAGCGATAACTACTATAAGCAAAGATTTAAAAATAGAATAGGTGGTTGGGGTGAACTTTGCTCGCAAGGATTTAACTACTACGAATACATTACTACTTTTTCTAACAACACTCTTAACCCCGACGGAACTTTCCAAGGTATGACCCCTGAATATTATAATTTCTTAGCAAGTGAAGGTTGTTTAAATCTATTTGCCGATAGTCACTGGGGTACCACTTATAACACTTATCCTCCTGCTTTCGGAACACTTCATTTATATTTAAGAAGACAAATGGCTTGGAACAGTAGTATTGATTACGATACGTTGATAGATAATTATTTCACGATTATGTTTGGTGACGCTAAGGATACTATGTATCAATTGTATCTAAATCAAAGAGACCACGCGGCACACAACTGGAACTGTGACGATATGTATAGATCAGACACTGCTAAGGCGGAATACTGGTCGTACCAAGTAGCGGTTGAATGGGAAGAATATATTAATCAAGCAAGAAAGGATATAGAACCGCTAAAAGAGACAGACCCTGAATTATACGAAATTTATAGCGGACATATCGACGGAGAGTGGTTAGTTCCTGCGCAACATATCTTGGCTTACCATAAAACCAAAATCTCTGCAGACAAGTTCTACGAATATAAGCAACAATTAGAAAAAATCGTTAACGATTGGTGGATGATAAACGCCAAGTGCTATAGAGGAACTTACGCACAATTCTTATCAACGCTTAAACAAAACTAAGGAGCAATTATGAAAAGATTTATTAAATATTTAATACTTTTAATGACTTTGTCTTTATCTTTTGTACTTGCTGCTTGCAGTTGTAAAAGTTGTAAGGACGACGAGGCTTATATCGAATTAAACAAGACGGAGGCGGTTCTCGCTATAGAAGGTGAAGATAAATTATCAGTCACTAGATACGGCGAAGTTGACGAAGACGAACCTGCCGTTTGGTCGGTTGAAAATACTGATATCGTTTCAATCAGCGAAAAAGGCGTAATTAAAGGTAAGAGAGTAGGTAATACGGTTGTCACCTGTACTATCGGCGATTATACCGATACGTGTGAAGTGACTGTTAATACCGGTTCTTATCTTCCTACGTTATGCTTTGAAAACGTTGATGAAAACGGTTGTAAAATCCTTGCTGGTACGACGTTTGATTTTGGTGCGTACGTAAGATATGCAGGTAGCGATTATTCTGACGTGACGGTTAATTACACTCTATCTTCAAACGGATACGGTTCAGTTAATGCAAACAGATTTATTGCAAGTTATAATACGGGTTCTGTGGCTGTCACAGCGACTGCTGAATGGCGTGGCGTGACGTCTATACTTTTAACTAAAACGTTTAACGTTCAAATTATTGACAACGTTTCTATTTCACTCGATAACGTTATTGATAAAATTACGCTATATACTTTTGACTCTCATAAGGGTGAATCGTACGATACGTCTTGCTACTTTAACGTAAACGTTAATGAAAACGGTTCGGATATGTTCTTAAATCAAGACAATCTAGCCGTAGTTGTTGAAGATCAAACGCTAGCATATTATTCTTCTGCTGAAGGAAAAATTAAGGCGAACCAAAATGGTAAATACGGTTCAACTAAAGTTAAAATCAGTTATATTTCAACTAAAGGCGAAGAATTCGAAGCGTATTATGATATCGTGGTTGAAAGACCGGTTTATGATACTGGCTTATCGTTAGGATTCTTCTCTGCATCTACCGACGTTATTGATTATAATAGCATCATCGAAACAGGCGAAACGCTTAAGCAGGTACTTCAGTTAAACTTTGACGGAACGACAAGTGATTTAGAAATCAAAAATAACAATATTAAAGGTTATAAATTTTTATCGTCTGGTGTTAATAATTCGGAATTCATTATTTATACGGAATCACAAGTAAGTGGCAAAACTAAAGCCGTAGGCTATAAGGTTTCTGCCGACGTTTATGGGTTTGTAATTAGAAACGCTAGCGACATTACGACTTTAGGCACTATTAGAGATAACGGAAGGCTAAGTATTGCCGTGACG
>JAZQWW010000149.1:0-7108 GCA_045632585.1 Christensenellaceae bacterium | reverse complement strand
AGACTGTGTTAACAGCGTTGGCGTTGACCTTAATACTGCGTCGGTAAGTTTACTTTCTTACGTTGCAGGCTTAAATAAGGGAATAGCCAAAGAAATAGTTAAATATAGAGAAAGTAAACCATTTACAAAAAGACAAGAACTACTTGGCGTAAAAAAACTAGGCGAAAAAGCATTCTTGCAATGCGCAGGGTTCTTACGTATAGTTGGTGGAAACGTTTTAGATAACACCGGCGTTCACCCAGAAAGTTATATTGCAACGCATAATCTACTAAACGCAACGGGCTATACTTTAGACGACGTTTCAAACGGAAAAATAACGGATATTAGAGAACGTATTGAAGATAAAGGCTGGGAAAAGACGGCTGAAATTTGTGGCGTTGGCGTTCCGACCTTAAAAGATATCGTTTCAGAACTGTTAAAACCGGGTAGAGATATCCGTGATAGTTTGCCAAAGCCCGTACTTCGTAGCGATTTAATGGACTTAAGCGACTTAAAAGAAGGTATGGAACTAACCGGAACTATTAGAAACGTAATCGACTTCGGTGTTTTCGTCGATATCGGCGTTCATCAAGACGGGTTAGTTCATATTTCACAAATATCGAACGGTTATATTAAGCATCCGTCAGACGTAGTTAAGGTTGGCGAAGTAGTTAAAGTTAAGGTTTTAGGCGTTGATACGGTAAAAAAGAAAATTTCGCTAACAATGAAAACAAGCGATAATCCTAACGGAATTGCAGTAGGCAATCAAAAGACGGATAGAGAAAGAAAACAAGGAAAAATTAATGCCGAAAGAAAGCGTGAAAATGAGAAAAAACAACTCTCTAACGACGACTTAAAGGCAATTTTAATGAGAAAATTCGGTAGATAAAAATGACTTCCTTTAACGATTACAAATATAAAAAACAATATATGAAATTGATAACGGCGGCGCTAATATTTTACACCTTCGTTATTGCAATAAAACTAACGTATAGCGCAGAGATGGTAGAGATAATAAACTATTATAAATCTACTAAATCAGCGGTTGCGCTAGGTTTAACGATATATTACGTGGTATATTCTTGTGTACAAGTGATGCTTGGATTGTTTATTCATAAAATAAACATAAGAAAATATTTGGTTGTCACGACTATTTTATCGGCAATATCTTTTTCGTTAATCGGCATTGCCGGCGACCTTTGGCAAGTTTGGCTAATTTTCGGGTTTAACGGAATATTCCAATCGGCGTCGTGGGGTGGAATAAACTATATTTTATGCAATAGACTTCCAAACGGACTTTTGCCGTACGCAAATAAAATTGTCATCACCGGCTTTGCAATAGGAAATTCTTTAACGTACGCACTTTCAGCCCTTTGCGTTGAGTTTCTATCTTGGAAGATTGCTTTCGTTATTTTCGGCGTATTACTTATTTGTAGTTTGTTTTATCTTATGGCAAAAGATAGAGCCGTTGCTAAAGCAAACGCAAAAGATGACGAAATCGAAGAAAAAATAGAAACCGTTGCAAGTCATACCTACGTTATTCCTCAAGGCAAAAAGTTTAACGTTAAAATGCATATGATGGCAACTTCAATAATTGCTTTTACTTCGACTTGCTTAATGTACGGTTTTTGTAATTGGATACCAAACATTTTGGTAGAAGTACATAATTTCCCCGTGTCGCTTTCAATACTTATAACTTTAGTAGTTCCATTAGTTGACGCACCTGCCAAAATTATCTCTTATAACATATACGATAAAACGAATAAAATATATTTCGGTGGCGGACTTTCCGGACTTATTATTACTATCTTGCTTGCGATAATGATATTATTTTACGATTTAAGTCTAATTTTCGTTCTAATAATGTGTGTTTTACTAAAATTTTTTACTGCAATCTTTGTGGGAACGTATTGCACGTACACTTTAATGAAATATAAAAATTATATAAACGTTGCAAAAGAGACGCTTATAAATAATGCTTTTGCCTCGCTTGGAGCAGGACTAATGCCGTTTATAGGTGCATTAGTCATGGATGCAAGCGGGTGGCAATCATACTTTATATTCTTAACGATTTTTGCTTTAGTTGCTAGTATTATGGCGTTCGTGTTATATTTTTCAGTAAAAATAAAAAGAAACGTTTCCGAATACGTATAAACAAAAAGACCGATTTAGGGCGTTCTTATAAGGGAATTTTAATTTAATACAAAAGTATAGCCCACTATACTTCGCTTTAAGGCGAAATATGGTGGGCTTTTCTTATCCACAAAAGAATTTAATAATTTAGTTTTATTTTTAGCCTTGTGGCTAAAAGTGATATGCAAGAAAACTCTTGCGTTAGATTGCGACTTGCGGTCGCAGTTATATTAAATAAATCCATAACTCGCCATAGGCGAATATCACTGCCGATAGGCAATATCACTCGTCGTTAGACGAATATCACAAATCCGTTTAGGATTTATTTAGTTGCCGAATCCCTTGTAGGGACTCGGCTAATGCCTATCCTTTTTTTGTTGCGTGTTAATTTGACGGGAGTTGATTAAAATAAAAGGGCTCCCAAAAAAGATTTTACTAAAAAAGATTTTTTTGAAGAGGAGCAATAACGTGGCGTTTTTGAAATTTACTTGTAGTAAATTTCTATTTTTGCCATTCGTTTTTATAATATGCTCTCGTCCAAGCTTTGTTGCCGTTAATATCGGTCAATTCAAAACGTATATATTCTGAATTTGGATATATCTCAAAAACAGCTTCATTGCCCGTTCTTGTTTTATCAATAAGCATTTTTTCTTCATCTATTTCAAAAGAAGTTGATTTACAAAAACGCTTATCAATAATCATGCTTATCCTAACAACTTCGCTAGACTTAACGTAGGCTTTGCCATCTTCAACATAAATATATTTAAAAGTTGGACCTGTGGATGCATATATATCCTTTTTAACCATGGCGTCTATGACGGCATCATAACTTAATTCCTTTGCTCCAATATATGTAAAACCACCGCCAATTCTTTGCCAGTTATGACTATCATCTGATGCAATAGCACAAACCCCTTGCCCTATTCTTGACAAATCTTCTAACTGCCTATCGGTACAATCGTTAATACCGTTTACACACGAAGAGTTATTATAAACTTCAACACCCCAAAGGCCTTTAAGTCGAATATAATCTTTATAAGTATGTAAACTCCACGCTGGGTGATTATATTGTACCAGATAGCCGTGCTCGTTTGCTTTTTTTATCATTCTATTGATAGAAGAAGATTTGTATTTTATGCGTGAAAATTTTCCCCCATAAATTTTATCTTCTTTTTTAGTGTTTTTTGCTATATTTGGCCACATATTTAAATCAAGCGAAGTAATACCATCCATTTTTAAGTTATTTTTGTCTTTTGCAAAAAAACAGAAATGATACACAGGCGTTTCATAACGATTATAATCTTTTGCTTTCTTAATAGGATAAACGGCATTTTCGTAACCGTTTAACGCTACGAAAGAGTCATCACTTAAGCGAGTGTTAAAATCCTCCATATACACATGGTCAGTAAAAGCTACTATATTATATCCGAGTTTTTTATACCAATCTTTAACTTCCTCAGGTGTCATCTTTCCATCAGAGTTAGTAGTGTGTGTATGTAAATTTGCTTTATAATAACGTTTGTTTTCTATTAAATATTTTTTCATTATTAACCTCGTATACGTTTAAGATATAAATTAATAATTTATAAAGACTACGCTGATTTCTTCACTCTAAATTAATTCTACTTATATGAGTAGCTAAACGGTTTAATATTTATTACGATTCTTTCCACGATTTAGTCTTCTTTTAAGAGCATTATATAATTATAGCCTAGGCAGATTAAAATATCAAGGCTATAAAAAATATTTCTTATTTGTAATGAACTGTTATTCTTAAAAGATTTTTTGGGAAGAGGAGCAATAACGAAGCGTATTTGAAATTTACTTTTATAAATTGCTTTAAGCGTAGTTTATTGCGACGAGGTTAGCGGCACCAAAAAAGAGATAGTTTAGTCGGTCTTTTTTTACGCAAGGAAATTTTCAAACAATATGTTATCGCAAAGATTTCTTACTTTAGTTTCAGTTTCTTTATCCGTTATCGTCCAAGTTATAACGGGTAATTTTTTGTTTTTTAGCGGTAAATCTTGATGACTAACGCTTAAAAAGTGTGGTTTGCATAGAAAGTTTAACGGTGTGTGTTTTACTATGAGTTTATTTATAGTCTTTTCGTCTTTTAGATATTCTTCAACTTTGGTCGCAAGTAATCCGCGCGGGATATTCGGCGCAAGTTTTTTTATCTTTCTTAAGTATAGCGGATTGAACGACTGAAAGGCGTATTCTCCGTTATAATCTTTTAGTTCGCAAATTAGTCTTTCTATGATTTTTTTATCCGGTTGATTTTTTATTTCGATAAGGAGTGGAACTTTTCCGTCAATTAGGGATAAGACTTCTTTAAGCGTAGGAATTTTTTGTTCGCTTTCATTAAGTTTAAGCGTTTCAAGCGTTGCGCTGTCTTGATTAAATATTTCGCCGTTAAATTTAGTCATTCGATAAAGGTTTGCGTCGTGGAAGGAATATAAAATTCCGTCCGAACTAGAATACACGTCGATTTCTAGGGGATAACCTTTTTTAACTGCAACTTCGTACGCTGATAGCGAATTTTCTATACTGTTTTCGTCTAGTAGTCCACGGTGACAAATAGGGCGTGAAAGTAGCCAATGATTTTTATCAAGTAAATTTTTCATATAAAAAATTATAACCTAGTTTAAGTTTTTTTTCAACGAGATTATAAAAAAATTAAAAATACTTTTTACAAAGTAAAAAATCACTTGCAAAATAAATTCAATTAGTATATACTTTAATAAATTTTATTTAAAATGGGTTATTCTATAAGAAAATAAGGAGAAAGTTATCGTGGACAAGAAAAATATTAGAAATTTTTGTATAGTTGCGCATATTGACCACGGTAAATCTACCCTAGCAGATAGGCTTATGGAGCATACCGGACAAGTTTCCGAACGCGAGATGGAAGACCAACTTTTAGATAGTATGGATTTAGAGCGTGAAAGAGGAATAACCATTAAACTTACGCCCGTTAGAATGTTCTATAAGGCAAAGGACGGAAACGAATACACCTTTAACTTAATAGATACGCCGGGGCACGTTGACTTTACTTACGAAGTTTCACGCTCTCTTAAGGCGTGCGAAGGCGCAATCTTAATTGTTGATGCAACGCAGGGCGTTCAAGCACAAACGCTTGCAAACGCATATCTTGCTATTGATAACGATTTAGAAATTATGCCCGTTATCAATAAAATGGATTTAGCGTCTGCAAATCCAGACGCCGTAGCCGACGAAATCGAAAATATTTTAGGCGTTGACGCTAGTACTGCGCCTAGAATTTCGGCAAAAAGCGGACTTAATATTGAAGACGTTTTAGAACAAATAGTAGAAAAAATTCCAGCACCGAAAGGCGACGATAACGCACCGCTTAAAGCGCTAATTTTCGATAGTTATTACGATAATTTCAAAGGCGTTATATGTTTCGTTAGAATAGTTGACGGAACTGTAAAGGTTGGCACAAAAATTACTACCTTTATGTCTAAAAAAGAATTTACCGTCACCGAAGTTGGAGTGTTTGCACCACAAATGCTACCAAAAGAAAGTTTAACGGCTGGTGAAGTAGGATATATCGCTGCAAGCGTTAAAAGTATTGAAGATACGGCTGTTGGCGATACGATTACCAATGCTGAAAACCCTGCCAGCGAACCACTTCCCGGTTATAAAAAAGCGCTACCTATGGTGTTCTCCGGTGTATTCCCGCTAGACGGAAGTAAATATAACGACCTAAAGGACGCATTACTTAAACTTAAACTTAACGACGCTGCGCTATCTATAGAGCCTGATAATTCGGCGGCGTTAGGCTTTGGCTTTAGATGTGGTTTTTTAGGACTTCTTCATATGGACGTTATTCAAGAGCGTATTGAAAGAGAGTTTAATTTAGATATCATAACTACTGCACCGTCAGTTTCTTATAAGGTTTATAAAACCGACGGACAAATGCTAGTCGTTGAAAATCCAACGCACCTTCCACCTGTGACTGAAATCGAATATATGGAAGAGCCGATTATCGACGCAAGTATTTTGACACCACCAGAGTACGTTGGACCTATTATGGAACTTTGTCAATACAAGCGTGGCGTTTACAAAAATATGACCTACCTTGATAAGACTAGGGTGGAACTAAAATACAAACTTCCACTTAACGAGATTATCTATGACTTCTTTGATAGCCTAAAATCACGCACCAAAGGATATGCGTCGTTCGATTACGAAATTACGGGCTATGAAAAGAGTGATTTAGTTAAAATGGATATGCTACTTAACGGCGATATTTGCGACGCACTTTCTATAATCGTGCATAAGGATAAGGCTTACGAGCGTGGTAGACAAATTGCCGAAAAGTTAAAAGATATTATTCCACGCCAAATGTTTGAAATTCCTATTCAGGCGGCAATAGGCGGAAAGGTTATCGCAAGGGAAACGGTTAAAGCGTTTAGAAAAGACGTTTTGGCAAAGTGCTACGGCGGTGACGTGACTAGAAAGAAAAAACTTCTAGAAAAGCAAAAAGAAGGTAAAAAGAAAATGCGCTCTATAGGAACGGTTGAAATACCTTCTGAAGCGTTTATATCAATACTTAAAACGGATAGTGATAAATAATGAAAGGAATTTACGTACACGTACCTTTTTGTAAAAGCAAATGTACCTATTGCGATTTTGCTTCATATCCAAATATGGAAGGAAGGATAGAAAGTTATTTCGCCTGTCTATATCGTGAAATAGAAGCAAGGGGTAGAGCCTTAAAGGGCAAGGTTTTCGACACGATTTATATCGGTGGCGGAACTCCTTCGTTCGTTGATTCAAAGTTTATCGTTGGAGTTATTAGACAGATAAAGAAATTTTTTGAACTTTCTAATAATCCCGAAATAACTATAGAAATCAACCCCGGAACTATCGACGAAAAAAAGGTAAAAGACTATAAAAGCGTGGGGATAAACCGTTTTTCAATAGGGCTTCAAACGGGATATGACGACCAACTTAAAGCCTTAAATAGAAT
>JAZQWW010000148.1:0-1245 GCA_045632585.1 Christensenellaceae bacterium | reverse complement strand
CAAAGTGTTTAACGAGTTTGAACCTGTTTTAGAAGAAGATAAACCGGATATAAACGGCGAATTTAACGTTCATTACTATTATTACTTCGACGGCGAAAATTATCGTAGAGCGTTCGACGATTTCGGTGCTTACGTGGAAGGCGTTGACGGGACGACGGCGCTTTATTACCCCGCACTATCTCATATTTTAGTGACTGAACTACCAAAGGTATTCGACGATAGTTTCTTAAGAATATCAGTAAACGACCTTATGGCGAATTTTGACCAGTCGTATAACGAAGAAAGCGATATGTATAGAATTTTAGACGGCAAAACTATAGGTAGTTTAGGTAATTTTGAAACGGAAACGCTTAAACTTTCGGACGTCGTTGACGTAAATGGCGAAGGTTTTTCAAAACTCGTGGATATCGTTTGCGAAACGGTTGAAATAGAAGAAGGAGAAGACCCTATACTTGACGAAGAAGGTAATCCTTTAAGAGAAAACGTGACGTTAGGGCAAGTTTCAAGACTTGATATTGATAAAGCAAAACTAAGTTCTGTTATAGATAAAACGGAAAACAACGAAAAATTTTGGGCAATACTCGAAGAAGCCACCACGCCGACGGGTGCTAACGGTGAGATTTTAATAGGCGACCTTGATAATATAAACGTAGACGTTGTTAAACTTGGAACGGTTATAGATTATTCTGAAAATAACGCTAAGATTATAAACGTTTTAATTGACAAGCAAACGGAAATAGGCGAAGTAGGCGTAGCCGTTAAAAATCTAACGCTTTTTGAAGTTTACGGCGAAATTTGTTTTACCGAAGACGAAACTCAAAAAGACAACGACCGTACCTTTAGTAAAACTGAAACGCCAGAAGGCAAAGTTCAGTTCGTAGAAAGCGTTGACGGAACTTATTACATAAGCAAAACGGCTGGTATTTGGTTGATTATAGCGTTTGACGGAAACGGAACGTCAAACGAGAACGGCAGAAGCAATACTTACACCGAGAATGAATTAACGCTAGGAAATCTTGAAGAAAACGGAACTGTAATAACCGATAAAATCAATTCTTCGACCGTGAGAGAACTAATGGACGCAAAAGTTATAAGCGAACTCAGCTTTAGTAATAGCGAAGTTTATGCGTGGACTTTTGAAGAATTTATGGCGCACGTAGCGACTATTTTGTAAAGTTAGTTAAAATAATTGACAAATATTCTAATATTTGTTATTATGATTTTACTTCGCTAATAGCGTAATCG
>JAZQWW010000147.1:0-1078 GCA_045632585.1 Christensenellaceae bacterium | reverse complement strand
AAAATCGTCTTGAATTCCGTACGCCCCTGCTTTATCAAGCGGACTTTTAGTTTTTATATATTCATTTATAAGTTGGTCGCTTAAATTATTAAATTTAACCTTCGAAACGACATATCCCTTTATATTTACACCCTTTCCTATCAACGCATAGCCCGTTATAACTTTGTGCGTTTTATTAGATAGTTTTTTTAATATATTAAAAGCGTCTTCTTCACCACTAGGTTTTCCTAAAATTTCGCCCTTAAAGTAAACTACGGTATCAGCGCCAAGCACCACCTTATCGTCGGGTTTTTCTAAAGTACGGTATACGTCTTTAGCCTTATTTTCAGCGTAAAAAATCGCTAATCTTTTAGGGTTTTTTATGGTAGATTTTTCTTCGTAATTGCTTGTAATTACCTTAAATTTATATCCGTATTCGGTTAAAATTTCTTTTCGTCTTGGCGACGCACTTGCAAGTATTAGTTCCATATCTTTCCTTAAAAAAACCACCCGATAAAACGGGTGGATATTTTTATTTATAGTATTCTTCGTAAACTTTCTTGTTTATGCTTACGCAGTTTGGATGCTCGCCGTCTTCGTTATATAAATACTTATTAACTATTTCGTTAACCTTGTTTTGTTGATAGGTGTTTGAATTAGTAGTTATTGCAGTAGATGCAAGTTTAAATAAATAACTGTCGGTTTCTTCAAACGCTTCGTAATCTGCTAGCATTGATAGATAGTAATCTTTCCAAGAAACGCCTGCGTCTTTATCAATACTTAAAGTATCTAAATATTCGCCAAGCGTTGCGTAATTAGAAGACGCACCGATTACTTTAGAATAGAACATTACGTGATAGCCATAATCAGATGCAACTACAACGTATCCGTCTTTATTTTGGGTTAATAATTTTCTACCAGCGTCGCCAAACGTTTTAACGTATTGCTCGGTTGCAGAGCCTTCAACTTCGGGTTTAATAACGTATCCTTTATAAGTGTTAAGAGAACCAGCGTCGGTTGAGAACGCAAATAATAATTCGTTGATTTTAGCGTCGTATTCAGAAACGCCTTCAAACGTCACGGCACCAAAAGCATCGTC
>JAZQWW010000146.1:0-2269 GCA_045632585.1 Christensenellaceae bacterium | reverse complement strand
AGAAAAAAGTTCGGCAATGCCCGAACTTTTTTTCTACTTTTAGTTTAATTAGTCAGCGTCTTCTTCGTCAAGCGCTTTGCAAAATTCTTCGAAAACTTCGTCTAAAAGTTTTTCGTCTTCTATTGGAAGAAGTTCAGCGTCGTCTTCGCCGTCGCCTGAAAGTTCAAAGATAACCAAATCGTCTTCACTTAAACCTTCGATTTCTTCAGCAGGTTCAAAAGCCGAATAGTTCTTGCCCTTGTATTCAATAGTTCCAACGAAGAAGAATTTAAGTTTTTTTCCGTCGTCGGTAGTGAGTTCTACGATATCTTCTTCGCAGTCACATCCACAATCACAACCATCTTCACAGCAATCGTGAGCGTGTTTTTCGTTTTCGCAGTCGCAATCGTGACCACATTCACAAGTTTTCTTTTCTTTATCCATTTTAGTATTCTCCTTTTTTGTATTTATTTCATTTAAAAAGCCTTGCAAGATAGTAGCCGCCGCCAAACTATCTACGAAACTTTTTCTTTCCTTTCTATCATAGCCTTGAGAAATTAAAACTTCTTCGGCTTCGCAGGTGGAACAACGCTCGTCCACCGAAAAGATATTTAAGCCCGTGCTTTCCTTTAGTTTTTCTATAAAAAATTTGGCTTTAGTCGTTTGAACGCTTTCCGTTCCGTCAAAGTTAACGGGAAGTCCACATACTATTGCCGTCACGCACTTTTCTTTAGCGATAGCCGAAATTTCGGCAAGGTCGGTCTTAAGATTTTTTCTATTATAGGTTTTAACTGGCAAAGCATAAGAATTAAACGGGTCCGAAACGGCAACGCCTATTCTTTTATCGCCAATATCTAAACACAAGTATCTTTCCACTATTTTATTATACCACTATTACCTAATTTTTACAATAAAAAAAGCAAGATTTCTCTTGCTTTTTCTTTTAAGAAATTATTTTATAATAATGCACACGACACGCATCCCACCGTAAATACAACGAGCAGAACACCAATTATTAACGTAACAACGAAAGTTTTCGTCCAGCCACTTAAAAAGGTTTGTCTCTCATAACTGTTTGAAGGATATATTAATAAACCTATTATCAGCCCCAACACACCTAAAAACAACGCCAATAAAACACCTTCCGTGTTTTTTGACCTATTACTATTGATACCGCTTACAACGTTAACGTCGGAAAATCTTTTATTCCCACAATATTTACATTCCGTTGCTCCTTGTACGTTATACTTTCCACATCTCGTACAAAACATAAACTTTCTCCTTCTTGTATATTATGTAACAACTTGTTACATATTGTATTGTAACAAAATGTTAAAATATTGTCAAGGATTTTTATGAAAGGTTTAAAGGAAATTAGAACAAAAAAGGGGTTATCCCAGCAAAAAGTTGCGCTAGATTTAAATGTTTCTAGGGAAAGTTTATCGTACTATGAAAACGGCAAAAGACAACCGTCTCTTGAACTGCTCGTTGATATGTCAAGATATTTTAACGTTTCTATAAATTACTTAATAACTGGCAAAGATTTTATAAAAAGATAAAAGCAAGGCAAAAACCTTGCTTTTTCTTTTAAGAAATTATTTTTGAGTTTTTTCGTTTTTGGAATTTAAGTCTTCGATTTTTTCAAGAATTTTTTCTTGTCCGTCGATAACTGCTTTTCTTGCCTTATTTGAATTAGCAATTAAAAGCGCACCGCCAATCATTCCAAGACATACTCCACATAAAAATTTATCGTCCATAATTCCCCCTTAACCCTATTGTTTGCAAAATTTAGGAAATTATGTAGAATTTTTATGCGTTTTGTTTAGCCTTATAATCTTCGATTGCTTTTTTTATTGCTTCTTCGGCTAAAACCGAACAGTGTATTTTTTGCGCGGGAAGTCCACCTAAACACTCAACCACCTTTTTGTTCGTCACTTCTAGAGCCTGCTCAACCGTCATGCCGATAATCATATCGGTAGCGGTAGAACTGGTTGCAATTGCAGCGGCGCAACCAAAGGTCTTAAACTTAGCGTCAACTATAATATTGTTTTCAATTTTTAGAGATATTTGCATAATATCCCCGCAACTTGCGTTGCCAACCGTTCCTACGCCGTCGGCGTTTTCAATTTCACCTACGTTTTTAGGATTTTTAAATGCTTCAAGTACTTTTTCGTTATACATATTTCACCACGCTTTCCGCCTTAAATAAAGGCGACATTTCTCTTAATCTATTAACAGTTTTAACTAAAACTTCAACTGCAAAGTCTATTTCTTCTATCGTATTATGTTT
>JAZQWW010000145.1:0-35816 GCA_045632585.1 Christensenellaceae bacterium | reverse complement strand
TTCGCCGTTAATAACGACGTAATCTCCGACTGATTTTGCGCTAATTATAAGACAATCGCCTTCTAAAACTTGTTGGGTTGATGAGTACTCGCTATAAATTTCGTTTAATTCTCTAGATAGTTCCTTGCTGAACGAATTTTTTAGGATAACGAAAGTTGCCCCAAAAATTCCTAAAAACACGAATAGGGCGATTAACATTAAATTGACGATAAATTTAATTCTTGATTTTTTAATCATATTACTCACTCAAAGTATATCCACATCCACGAATAGATTTTATAGTGACGGTGGAAGAAACGGCTAAAAGTTTACGGCGAAGGAAGGAAACGTAAACTTCTATGGCGTTATATTCGGCTTCGCTATCGTATCCCCAAATTTTTTCTATAAGTTTTTCTTTATCAATAGTCTTGCCCTTTGAAAGCATAAGAAATTCTAAAATTTGGAATTCTTTTTTTCCAAGTCCTATTGATTTATCACCTTTAATTAGTTGAAGCGTATCTCTATCGAGCGTGACGTCGCCAAAGGTAAGAAGGTCTCCTGTAAAACTTTCTTTTCTACGAAGTAGCGCTTTAATTCTAGCAAGCAATTCCTGGGTATGGAAAGGTTTAGTTATGTAATCGTCGGCACCGATATTAAGTCCGTGAATTTTATCGCTAAGGTCACTTTTAGCAGTTAGCATAAGAACGGGGGTATCGATTTTATTACGTCTAATCTCTTTTAATACGGAAAACCCGTCGAGTTTAGGCATCATAACGTCTAGCATAATAAGGTCGAAAATACCCGTCAAAGCGAAGTCCAGCCCTTCTTCGCCGTCAAAAACAGTAGTCACCGAATAGTTGTTTTGTTTTAATAGGTCGGAAAGAACTCCTGCAAGTTCTCTCTCGTCGTCTACGATTAAAATATTCATAATTTAATTGTATCACAAAAATATTTAAAAAACATTAAAAAATAAAAAAACTTCGCCTATAAGCCGAAGTAATTTTTAGTAAATACAACAAAACCAGCCGAAGTAATCTGCCGGCTGTTTCATCTTGTGTGGAGTTGTGGTATTAGTCTTGTTGTGGTTTTGCTTTTTCTTCTTCAAAAGCAGAAAGAATAACTTTAATAAGTTCTTCTCTCATTTCGGTTTTGATAGGATGAGCGATATCTTTATATTCGCCTTCACCGGTCTTACGGCTTGGCATTGCGATAAAGTATCCTTCGTTGCCTTCAATAACCTTAATGTCGTGAACAACGAAACAATCGTCGAAAGTCACAGAAGCAACGGCCTTTAATTTGCTATCGTCTTTTTTAACGATACGCACTCTAACGTCAGTAATGTTCATAAAAGAAAACCTTCCTTATCTATATACTATTGTTATTTTATCATAAGATATATACGTTTTCAAGACCTTTTTTAAATTTTTTTGCGTTTTTTTATCATTTTTTAGTAGTTTTTGGGTATTTTCAGGGCATTTTCATTTCTTTTGAGAAAAATCATAATATATACTATGGAAAAAATAATAAACCTTGATTTATACCAAAGAATACACCTAATAGGCGTAGGTGGAATATCTATGAGTGCGATTGCAAAATACCTAGTATTAAACGGAAAAACGGTTAGCGGAAGCGATAGAACACAGTCGGAAACGCTATTAGAACTAAAAAAACTAGGCGTAAAAGTATTCGATAAGCACGGAGCAAAGAACGTAGTGGGTGCAGATGCCGTTATATATACTTCGGCAGTAGACCAAAATAATCCCGAACTGAAAAAAGCCAAAGATTTAGGGATTGAGATTTTTACTAGAAGTCAAGTTCTTGGTTATATCTTAAGTCGTTATTCTCAAAGCGTGGCGGTAAGTGGAAGTCACGGCAAAACGACTACTACTTGTATGATTTCTGAAATCTTGCTTGACGCAGGTTATAATCCAACCGTATTTGCAGGTGGCGAAAGCGTTAGGTTTGGAAACTTTAGATATTCGTGTAGTGATTACGCAGTAGTCGAAGCCTGCGAGTATAAGAAAAACTTTTTAGAACTAAAGCCTTTTATATCCGTGGTATTAAATATTGACGACGACCATTTAGATACTTACGGAAGCGTCGAAAACGAGATAAAGACTTTTTCAAAGTTTTGCGAAAACTCTCTTTGCGTTATAAACAAAGATGATAAAAACGCTAACTCTATTAAAAGAAACGATGCGATATATTATTCTACTTGCCAAAATGCGTCGGTTAGAGCAAAGTATATAAAAGCAAACGGCAACGGGTATTCGTTTAGCGTTTACGTGTACGGAGTTAGGGCTGGACGAATAAACCTAAAGGTAAAAGGGAAATATAACCTATATAACGCTTTAGCGTCAATTTGCGTTTGCGTGCAACTTGGCGTACCGTTTAAGTATATAAAAAGTGGACTAGAAAACTATGCAGGCGTAAAGCGTAGAAACGAATACGTAGGGAAAATATGTCAAACACCCGTTTACTCTGATTACGCACATCACCCGTCCGAGATAAATGCAACGCTTGAAGATATTGCTAGTGACGATTTAGTCGTTTTTCAACCGCATACCTACTCTAGAACTAGACTTTTAATGAACGACTTCGTTCGTACGCTTTCGGGCTTGAAAAATTTGATTATTTATAAGACCTACCCTGCAAGAGAGAAAAAAGACGAGATAGGAAGCGCTTATACTCTTTATAAAAATTTAAGAAAAGCAAGCGACAACGTAGTGCTTTATTCAGACGACGAAAAATCGCTTTGTCGTTATTTGAGAGCAAAAAGTACGAAATTTAGAAAAATAATATTCGTGGGCGCAGGTGATATTTATGAAATTGCAAAAAAAATCGTAAATTGTTGAAAATCTAGCGTTATTACTTGCAAAAAAAATAAAGATAGTATAAAATAATAATAACAAAATTACAATAGGAGATTTTTTCAATGACTTCTAAGAGAAGAAAGATTTCAGTACTAGGCACAGGCAACGTTGGCGCAACTATTGCATACACTTTGGTAGACCAAGGTTTAGCGTCGGAAATAGTTTTAGTTGATATCAACAAAGAAAAAGCACTTGGTGAAGCAATCGATATCGCACAATGCGCTGCAAGCACCCCTTCGGTTAAGATTTGGAGTGGGGAATATGAAGACGTTGCGGGTTCAGATATAGTTATCGTGACCTTTGGCGTAGGTAGAAAGCCAGGTCAAACTAGACTAGACCTTGCTAAAATCAATTTAGGTATACTAAAGAGCGTTATGCCAGGTGTTGCTAAAATCGCACCGGATGCGCTATATATAATCGTATCAAACCCAGTAGACTTAATGGCTTACGAAACGGTTAAATGTACGGGACTTCCTGTTGAAAGAGTTATCGGAACTGGAACTTTACTAGACTCTAATAGACTTTCAAAATTCATAGCAGACTACTGCAAAGTAGACGTTTCTAACGTAAAAGGCTACGTAATCGGCGAACATGGTGACGCTTGTATGGTTCCTTGGAGTATATGTTCGGTATGTGGAATTCCACTTATTGAATATTGCACCAAAGTTATGGGAATTAAAGAAGACGTTTTGCGTGCTGAACTTGAAGAACTTTATGTAAACATGGTAAAATCGGGTTCTATAGTAATCAAAGCAAAAGGCGCAACCTTCTATGCAATCGCATCATCAACCGTTCAATTAGTAAAAGCAATTTTCGCAGATACCAAGACCGTACTTCCATTATCGACTCTACTAAACGGTGAATACGGCGCTACTGACTTAAATATGGGAATTCCTTGCGTAGTTGGTGGTAGCGGAATTGAAAAGGTGGTTGAACTTCCAATGACTGAAGAAGAAAAACAACTACTCGCTGAAAAGGTAGCATCATTATCGGCAACGTACGACGCACTAGAACTTAGATAAGAAGAAATCCTTAATAGAAGTAAACGGCGTAATGGTATTTGCCATTACGCCGTAAATTTTTTGAAAAACACCTTAAGAATAAGCTTGCTAAAAAGAAAAATAAAAAATTTGTAAAAAAAGCCAATAAACAGTTGACAAAGTGGTAGTCATTTGGTAGAATAATTTAGCATTGTTTTTGGGTTTGCGGGTGTAGTTCAAAGGTAGAATTCCAGCCTTCCAAGCTGGCTGTGTGGGTTCGATTCCCATCACCCGCTCCACAACAGTTCATAGGTTTAGGATAAGCATTATATGCACCTGTAGCTCAGCAGGATAGAGCATCGGCCTTCTAAGCCGAGGGTCAGGGGTTCGAATCCCTTCAGGCGCACCAATAACGGCGGATGTAGCTCAGTTGGTTAGAGCGCAAGATTGTGGTCCTTGAGGTCGTGGGTTCGATTCCCATCATCCGCCCCATAAAAACACTACTATTAAATAGGGGTGTCGCCAAGCGGTAAGGCACTGGATTTTGATTCCAGCATTCGTAGGTTCAAATCCTGCCACCCCTGCCAATATGGTTCATTAGCTCAGCCGGTAGAGCACGTGACTTTTAATCACGGTGTCCGGGGTTCGATTCCCCGATGAGCCACCAAACGATATTGCACAGTAGTACTGTGCAATTTCCGCCTCTAGCTCAGTTGGTAGAGCAACTGACTCTTAATCAGTGGGTCCGGGGTTCGAGTCCCCGGAGGCGGACCACTAAAACACGTGTAAAAAATGCACGTGTTTTTCTTTTTTTAGTATAAAAATTTAATCAAAACCTTGACATAAGAAAACTAAAGTCATATAATTGATGTATATTTAGGTGAACTTATGAGTAATTTAAGTACAAAACTTAATTCCAAGGCATATTATGCGTTTAACTTTGCAGTACGTTTTTTTTCGTATTGCTATTTTAACGTGCAAAATAAATTATTAAACGTGTAAGCGTCAAGGAATTTTATTTTTATACTGATTTTTATGGTTTCCTTTGACGAAAAGGAAACTTTTTATTTTATAGGAGTGTTATGGACGAACTTCAAAAGAATAGAGAAATTATTGACCAAATAGACGGCGAAATGGCTAAACTTTTTGAAAAAAGAATGCAAGCAGTAAGTCAAATAGCAATTTACAAAAAATCGCACGGACTTCCCATTTTTGATAAAAGCCGTGAAGACGCTTTAATTAAAGCCAACGCACAAAGAATTAGTGACGAAGTTTTGGGCGAATATTATGTAAAGTTTATTAAAGATTTAATGGAAACTTCAAAAAGTTTTCAAAGGCGCATTATAAACGGCGTAAAAATTGCTTATTGTGGTGAAGAAGGTGCGTTTGCGCATTTGGCGGGACTTAAAGAATATCCAGACGCAGAATTTGTTGCTTACGGCGACTTTAAGGGTGTTTATAGTTCGGTAGAAAACGGCGAGTGTGACCTTGCTATTCTTCCAATAGAAAACAGTTATGCAGGTGACGTTGGTGCCGTTATGGACTTAATGTTTTCTGGAAGTCTATTCGTTAATAGCGTTATTGAAATGCAAATTAGTCATAACCTATTGATTAAGGAAAATTCTTCGATTGATAAGATAAAATACGTGGTATCGCACCCACAAGCCCTAGAACAATGTGAAGAGTTTATTGCATCTAACGGATTTCAAAAGGTAAGTTATTCAAATACGGCGTTAGCAGGAAAGTACGTAGCGGAAAGTGATGACGAAACTTACGCTGCGATAGGCTCTGTTGAAACGGCTAAAAAATACGGGCTTAAGATTGCGCAATCGGGCATAAATTCTTCTAAAACAAACACCACTAGATTTGCCATTTTATCAAGGGCTAAGCATACGCCTTTAGAAGAAGAAAGAAACGGCAACGAACATTTCATTATGGTATTCACAACTCAAAACGAAGCAGGTGCGCTAGCAAACGCTCTTAACATTATCGGTGCACATAACTTCAATATGAGAACGCTTCGTTCAAGACCTATGAAGGAACTACTTTGGAATTATTATTTCTACGTTGAAGCCGAAGGCAACATTTCGAGCGATAATGGAAAAGATATGCTACAAGAACTATCTGCAGTATGTGCGAGAGTTAAATTAATAGGAACTTATAACTAAAGGTGTTTTATGATTATTAAAGTAAAAACCAAAAATGGAAAATACGATATTGTTCTATCTCGTGGTGCGCTTAACGATAGTGAAAAACTGTTAAACCTTAATAGAAAGGTTTTGATAGTGACTGACGACGGTGTACCGGCTGATTACGCCGATAAAATTGCTAGCAAATGCAAAACGCCTATAAAGGTAATTTTGCCACGTGGCGAAAAGTCTAAAAGCGTGGAAAACTATCTTTCGCTACTTTCTACTATGCTAGAAAATAACTTTAATAGATACGACGCAGTAGTTGCCGTAGGTGGTGGCGTTATAGGCGATTTAGCGGGATTCGTTGCGTCAAGTTATATGCGTGGCGTTGATTTTTATAACGTTCCTACTACGTTTTTATCGCAAGTCGATTCTTCGATAGGTGGAAAAGTAGCAATAGATTATTTGGATTATAAAAACGTAGTCGGCAGTTTTTACCAACCGAAAAAAGTTATAATAGACCCAGACACCTTAAAAACGCTAGACGGAAGGCAGTTAAGCGAAGGAATAGCCGAATCTATAAAAATGGCTGTGACTTTAGACAAAAAATTGTTTGAGTTTATTGAAAATAGTGAACTTAACGACCAAACTATTGACAAAATTATTGAAAAAAGTTTACTCCTTAAAAGGAAAGTCGTACAAAAAGACGTTTACGAGAAAAATTTAAGAAGAGTTCTTAATTTCGGACACACTATAGGACACGCAATCGAGAGCAAAAACCTTAATAAACTTCTTCACGGAGAGTGCGTTGCTTTGGGTATGCTTTGCCTATGTGACAGTAGCGTAAAGATAAGGCTAAAAAAGGTTTTAGAAAAATTCAATTTGCCAACTAAAATCAAAATTGACGGCGACCTTTCTGAACTTATCTCTCACGACAAGAAGGCGGAAGATAAAGTGGTAAACGTAGTTATAGTAGATAAAATAGGTGAATTTAGAATAGAGAAAAAAGACCTTGATTACTTAAAGGAAAGAATAGGGGAAATAAAATGAAAAACACGATAGGAAACAGCGTTGCGCTAACTATATTCGGCGAAAGCCACGGTGAGGCCGTGGGCGTAGTTTTAGACGGATTAGCATCAGGAATAACCGTTGACGAAGTAGAAATTGCAAAACTTCTATCAAAGAGAAGACCTAACGGAATTACCGATACTAAAAGAATAGAAAAGGACGAGTTTAAGATTTTAAGCGGGGTATTTAACGGCAAAACGACGGGAACGCCTATTTGCATAGTTATTCCTAACCAAAACACCATAAGCAAAGACTACGACGCAAATCTTTTAAGACCGTCGCATGCAGATTTCGTTGCAAACGAAAAATACGCAGGCTATCAAGATTATAGGGGTGGCGGACACTTTTCGGGTAGAGTGACGGCGGGAATAGTAGCCGTTGGCGCAATACTTAAAAGTGCGTTAAAAGATATTGGTATAAATTTAGGTTCGCATATACTTTCTTGCGCGGGTGAAAAAGATAGAGAATTTATTGATTTTGAAAAGGATTTTGATGCTTTAAGCCGTTTAGAATTTCCCGTTTTAGACCAAAATTCTAGCCAAAAAATGCAAGAGAAGATACTTCAAGCAAGAAACGACTGTGATAGCGTTGGTGGGATAATTCAAACAGCAGTGACGGGTATGCCCGTTGGAGTTGGCGAGCCTTGGTTCGACAGCGTAGAAGGTATGCTTTCTCACGCACTTTTCTCAATCGGTGGCGTAAAGGGCGTGGAATTCGGACTAGGTTTTAACTTTGCCGATAAAAGGGCAAGCCAAGTAAACGACGCATTTATTTTAGACGGCGATAAAATTATTACTAAAACCAACAATAACGGTGGTATAAACGGTGGAATAACCAACGGTATGCCGGTTGTATTTAATTGTGCGGTTAAACCTACGCCGTCAATTTCAAAAACGCAACAAACGGTTGACCTTAAAAGCAAAACGCAAACGGAAATAAATATTTCAGGCAGGCACGACCCTGCAATAGTTCGCAGAATTTGTCCTGTGATTGAAAGCGTGACGGCGCTAGTAATTTGCGATTTATTAGCAGTTAAATTCGGAACGGATTATCTTAGAAACGGAAAATAATATGAAATACGGCTTAATAGGCGAAAAATTATCACATAGTTTCTCAAAAGAAGTGCACGGTAAAATCGCTACTTACGATTATGAGTTAAAAGAAATAGCAAAAGAAGACCTAAAGGGCTTTATTTTAAGCAAGGATTTTTTAGGCCTTAACGTGACTATTCCTTATAAAAGCCAAGTTATTCCTTTTCTTGACGAGATATCTTCTAGCGCTAAAAAAATCGGTGCAGTCAACACTATAGTCAATAAAAACGGAAAACTTATAGGATACAATACCGATTACGACGGCGCAAAACTTTTAATTCAAAAAAACGGCGTTTCGCTAAAAAATAAAAGCGTATATATTTTAGGAAGCGGTGGCGCAAGCAAAACCTTAAGCGTAGTGGCTAAAGACCTAGGCGCTAAAGAAGTATTTACCGTTTCAAGAAAGGGCGAGAACGGTATTGACTACGCTAAACTAATAGAGCAAGCACAAAACGTGCAAGTTTTAATAAACGCTACGCCCGTTGGAACTTATCCAAATATTACGGACTATCCTATAAACGCTAAAACTTTTACTAATCTTAAGGCCGTTATCGACTTAATATATAATCCCTTAAATACAGAACTAGTTTTAAGCGCTAAGGAAATGGGCGTAAAAGCATCTGGTGGGCTATATATGCTTGTTGCTCAAGCGATTTACGCATATTCGTATTTTTTTGATACTACTTTTGAGCAAAAATCGATTGATAAAATTTACGGTGAATTGCTAAAGGAAAAGCAAAACGTAGTGCTAACGGGTATGCCTTCGTGTGGAAAATCCACTATAGGTAAGGCGCTAGCAAAAAAACTTGCAAGCGAGTTTATTGATACCGACGAAGAAATAACTAAAAAGTACGGCAAAACGCCAAAGGATATAATATTATCTTACGGCGAAGAAAAGTTTAGAGAATTTGAAAGCGAGATAATAAGCGAACTATCTAAAAAAACGGGGCTTATCATTGCGACTGGCGGTGGTGCCGTGTTGAGA
The DNA here is from genome assembly GCA_045632585.1 of Christensenellaceae bacterium. GTDB lineage: Bacteria > Bacillota > Clostridia > Christensenellales > Borkfalkiaceae > UBA1259. Next base: position 26,708 of record JAZQWW010000145.1, on the reverse strand, counting down.
GAAGAAAACGTAAAGAACCTAAAGCGCAATGGCAAAATCTTTTATCTAGAAAAGGACGTAAATTCTCTTATAACTAGCGACGATAGACCGCTTACGTCTTCAAAGGAAGATTTATTAAAAATTTACGAAAAGCGAAAGGATATATATATTTTGTCGGCGGACGAGATTATAGATGCTAACGGCGAAATAGAGCAAATAATAGGTAAAATTATAAAGGAGCAAGTATGAAAATTTGGGTTATTAACGGACCAAATCTTAATATGCTAGGAATTAGAGAGCCTGAAATTTATGGTAAAGATAACTATAATTTTTTGGTAAAAAAAATAAACGACTATTCTTTAGAGAAAGGATTTTCCGTAGAAATTTTTCAATCTAATCACGAAGGCGAGATAATAGATAGAATTCAAAGAGCGTACTATGAAGAAGTTGACGGAATAGTAATAAATCCGGCAGGCTACACTCACACTAGCGTTGCAATTTTAGATGCGTTAAAAGCAGTGGCAATTAAAACGGTAGAAGTTCATATTTCCAAAGTAAATAAGCGTGAAAAATTTAGAAGAAAAAGTTTCGTTAGCCTTTACGCTGAAAAGGTAATTAAAGGCAAAGGACTTGACGGATACATAGAAGGTATAGACTATTTATTAAAAAAGTAATATGAGAGTAGAAATAGAAAAAGGCGTAGCAAACGGAAAAGTTAAAGTAGTTCCGTCCAAAAGTTATGCACATAGATTACTACTTGCAAGTGCTTTATCTAGAAGTTCTTGCACGGTAAGTAATGTAAAATTTAATAACGACGTAAAAGCAACTCTAAACTGCATAGAAAGTTTGGGGATAGATTTTGCTTTAGAAAGTTCTTTAGTTAAGTTTTTGGGCGTAAAAAAGGAAGGAAAAACGGAGTACGACTGTATAGAAAGTGGAAGCACTTTGCGTTTTATTATTCCTATAGCACTTGCACTTAATGATAGTGCCACCTTTATAGGCTCAAAAAGGCTAATAGAAAGGGGTATAGGCATTTACGAAGATATATTAAAAGGCACTGTTAAATTTACTAAAAATGAAGATAGTATAACGGCTAACGGTAGGCTTAAGAGTGGGTTTTATAAGATTAAAGGCAACGTAAGCAGTCAATTTATTACGGGAATGATGTTTGCGCTTCCTTTATGCGAAGGCGATAGCGTTATAAAGATAATCTCGCCTTTTGAAAGCAAAGGCTACGTAGATATTACTTTAGACGTTTTAAGAAAGTTTGGAATTAATATAAAAAAACTAGGTAATAAAAAATTCAAAATTTACGGAAACCAAAAATACAAAGCAATAGACAGCGAAGTAGAAGGCGACTGGTCTAACGGTGCGTTTATGTATGCGTTAAACGCTTTAGGTGGTAGCGTAAAGATAGAAGGTACGGAAGAAACGAGTTTACAAAGCGATAAAAAATGCCTAGAGATTTTTAAAAAATTAGAGCGTGGATACGCAAGAATAAACCTAAAAAACACGCCCGATTTAGCACCAGTAGCGTTTGCCGTTGCTAGCGCCAAATTCGGTGCAAAATTCGTGGAAACTAAACGTCTTAAAATTAAAGAAAGCGATAGGGCTAGCGTAATGCAGACTGAACTAGAAAAGTTCGGCGTTAAAGTAAAAGTAAGAAAAAATAGCGTAATAGTTAAAGGTGGTCTCTTAAAAACCCCTACGGAAACGCTATTTGGACATAACGACCACAGGGTAGTTATGGCGTTATCAGTATTATTAACTTTAACTGGTGGAAGTATAGACGGCGTTGAAGCCGTAAACAAAAGTTATAAAGAATTTTTTATAGACCTTAAGTCGCTTGGAATAGGAGTAAAAGAAAGTGCTTAAGAAAAGCGATAAAATACTAATTATAGGTTTAGGATTAATAGGTGGAAGTTATGCGCTTGCGCTTAAAAATAAAGGCTACTTCGTCGGTGGAATAGACTTAAGCGAAAAAACCCTTAATTATGCATTAAAAAACGATATAATATGCGACGGAAAGAATGATATCGACGGCGAATTTATTTCAAGGTTCGACGTATTAATTTTTGCGCTTTATCCAAAACTTATTCCTACATATTTAGAAAAAATTCAAAAATATATAAAGCACGGCGCTATAATTTCGGACGTGACTGGGGTAAAGGAAAAGTTAGTTTCAAGCGTTCAAAAATTGCTACGAAAGGACTTAGAGTTTATCGGCGTGCACCCTATGGCTGGGAAAGAAAGTAGCGGTATAGAAAACGCAAGCGCCGAAATTTTCTTGGGCGCAAACTATATAATAACGCCAACCGATAAAAACACTTCAAAAGGAATAGAACTTGCAAAGGATTTGGCAAAAGAATTAGGTTTTAGAAAAGTTAGTCTACTTTCGCCACAAAAACACGACGAAATGATAGGATTTTTGTCACAATTGACGCACGTTTTGGCAGTATCGTTAATGACCTGCAACGACGACGAAAACCTTGCGCTATATACAGGGGATTCGTTTAGGGATTTAACTAGAATTGCTAAAATTAACGAAGAAATGTGGACGGAACTTTTTTTAGAAAACAAGCAAGAACTACTTAGTCAAATGCAAAAGTTTTTAGACAAATTTACCCAAATAAAAACTATGATAGAAAAAGGCGACGAAAATAGTCTTAAAGCAGTAATGAAATTATCAACCGAAAGAAGAAAGGCGTTTGATAAGCAAAAAGGAGAAAACTAAAATGAATATGATATTTAAGCGTAGACTACCTAGCCCGCAAGAGATAATGGGAATGTATCCCGTTTCATCAAAACTTAAAGAGCAGAAGAAAGAAAACGATAAAAATATTGAAGAAATTTTAACGGGTAAAAGCGATAAACTTCTTATAATAATAGGACCTTGTTCGGCTGATAGAGAAGATTCGGTTTTAGAATACGCCAATAGGCTTAAAAAAGTACAAGAAAAGGTAATAGATAAAATTATAATCGTTCCAAGAGTTTACACCAACAAACCAAGAACGACGGGAATAGGTTATAAAGGAATGCTACACCAAAGCGACCCACACGCTTCGCCAGATATGCTTAAAGGTTTAATCGCAATAAGAAAAATCCACTTAAGACTTCTTGAAGAAACAGGATTCTCTGGCGCTGACGAAATGCTATATCCCGAAAACCATAGATATTTAGCAGATTTACTTTCATACGTAGCAATCGGCGCAAGGTCTGTTGAAAATCAACAACACCGTTTAACAGCAAGCGGACTAGACTTGCCGGTAGGCGTTAAAAATCCGACGAGTGGTGACTTAACGGTTATGGTAAACACAATTATTGCAGCGCAAAGCGGACACGTGTTTAGTTATGGTGGTTGGGAAGTCGAAAGCAAGGGAAATCCACTTTCACACGCACTACTTCGTGGCTCGGTAAATAAGTTCGGACAATCTTCTTCTAATTATCATTACGAAGATTTAATGCAACTTAGCGAAATTTACGCAAACTGTAATATTAAAAACCCAGCGGTAATAGTAGACACAAACCACTCTAACTCTGGAAAGAAATTTGAACAACAACCTAGAATCGCCAAAGAAATTTTGCATAGCGCAAGACATTCTGAAGACATTAATAAGATATTCAAAGGTCTTATGATAGAATCGTATATAGAAGACGGTGCGCAAAGCGTAGACGGCGACGTTTTCGGTAAAAGTATTACCGACCCTTGTCTAGGCTGGGAAAAGACCGAAAGGCTAATTTACGAAATTGCAGAATTAAGATAAAAAACGAAAAAAGCGTCGGCTAACAAGCCGACGCTTTAGTTTTAAATTTTTATATTATAGTAAAGGAATTGACGCTAAAAAGATTACGTCATCTCTATCTTTAGCGTCGCCTTCTGCTAGAACGAAAAGTTTTTTATAAACTATTCCGCCTGCTTTTTCAACTAATGCTTCAAGACCTTTAAGGCTTTCGCCCGTTGACACTACGTCGTCAACTATAGCAACTTTTTTGCCTTTAATTAAATCAACGTCGTGTTTTGAAAGGAATAATTCTTGTCTTTTACCAGTAGTTATAGATGCGCCGTATTCAACCGAAATACCGTCTTGCATATATAGTTTTTTACTTTTTCTAGCGACTGCGTAGTAGGGCATATTTAGTTCTCTAGCCGTCACGTGTGTTAGTTGTAAGCCTTTAGATTCGGCAGTAATTAAAACTTCTGCGTCAGAGCAAAGTTTTGCAAGTTCTTTCCCGCAATGCTCGGTTAAGTCGCTATCACCGTGAAGATTGAAAAAAGCAATTTTAATTCCACTAGGAAGTGTTAGAATAGGCAAATAAGCCTTAACGCCGTTAATATCAACTTCAAAAAATTTATCCATAAATTCACCTTTTATCTTTTGATAATTAAACTTTAACACAAAAAAATTAGTTTGTCCATAAGTTAGCATATAATTTGAGGGCAAAGCATAATTTTTATTAACCTATCAAGGAGAGAAGTTATGTATTTTCACGATAAAAGCGTAGATTTTACAGCGAAAAATTTCGGTACTAATATAAAATGGGGCTTGAGCAAAAAAACGCTAGATTTTAACTCTAATAAATTTGGTTATAACGTTTTAACTAAAAACAAAAAGAAAGGTTTTTTCGCTTCGGTTTTAGACGCATTAAAAGAGCCTACTTTAATTATACTTTTATTTAGTTTCGTGATTGCGCTTGGAAGTAGCGTAGGAAGCGTGCTAGCAGGTGAAAAAGCCGATTACGGTGAATGTTTAGGAATACTTTTTGCTATTTTACTTTCAGTTAGTATAACGCTAATTATGGAAAAAAGTTCGCAAAAAGCCTTTGACGCACTAAATAGAATTTACGACAACGTGACCGTTAGAGTAATTAGAGAAGGCGAAATCGTTAGAATAAATCAAAAATACGTAGCCGTAGGTGACGTAATACTTCTTGAGAGCGGGGAAAAAATAGTAGCCGACGGTAGGCTTATAGAAAGTAGCGCTTTAGCCGTTGACGAATCGGCGCTAACGGGCGAGAGCGATAATGCTCAAAAAGATTCGGGACTAATATTAAACGAAAAAATTCCACTTGCAGAGAGAAAAAATTGTGTATATTCGGGAACTTTCGTCGTTTCGGGTAGTGGAAAAATGATAGTCACGGCTATCGGGGATAATACGGAAATCGGTAAGATAGCAAAAGAAATTTCAGTGGATAGTAAAGAGCAGTCGCCCCTGCAGTATAAACTTTCAAAACTTTCAAAAATCATAGCAATCACGGGCTTTATTTTTGCAGGGCTAATTTTCGCCCTTTCGGCGTTTAAGTTAATAATGGAGCGAAACTTAAATTTTGATACGGCAAGAGAACTTTTTATATCTTGCATAGTTTTAATAGTTGCCGTAGTACCTGAAGGACTTCCAACAATCGTAGCCATTTCGCTAGCGCTAAATATGATTAAACTATCTAAAGAAAACGCACTTATAAAGAAAATGACGGCGACAGAAACTGCAGGCGCAATTAGCGTAATATGTTCGGATAAAACGGGAACGCTAACGCAAAACAAAATGAAAGTTGACGAAATATGCACTGGTGAATATTGCGAAAAGGCCGAAAATCTTAAAAATGAAATTTTATTACAAAACTTCGTTATAAATTCGACGGCGACTGCCGGATATAAGAATAAAAAGTTATCGTTAATAGGTAGCGCAACGGAAACGGCATTACTTGAAGCCGTAAGCAAAAGCCGTAAAAACTTTTCGTTTAAGGCTTATCGAGATAACCACGAAATTTGCTACGTAAAGCCGTTTTCGAGTAAAGATAAATATATGCTTACGGTAATAAAATCCGAAAAGGGCGAGCGAGTTTTATTAAAAGGTGCGCCCGAACTTATCGTTGAAAAATGCAATCTAACGAGTGCGCAAAAAACTAAGATTTTAAGTCTTATTGAAAAAAGACAAGAAGATGCTAAAAGGGTTATCGCTTTTGCGCATCAAGACGTGAAAAAGTTTGATGCAAACCAAGAAATAAACTACGTTTTTGACGGATTTGCGTCCCTTTTAGACCCGCTTAGACCTGAAGTTTTAGATGCGGTAAAGGACTGCAAGATAGCAGGAATAAAGATAAAAATGCTAACGGGTGATAATCTCGTGACGGCTAGGGCTATTGCTAAAAAACTTAAAATAATAGATAGCGACAGTCAAGTAATTACTGCAGACAAATTAGAAAACCTATCGGACGACGCATTTTTGAAAGCCGTTTTGAAAGTGAGAGTTATAGCAAGAAGTACGCCTATAATAAAACTTAGAGTAGTAAAAGCGTTAAAGAGCGCAAACGAAGTAGTCGCCGTGACGGGTGATGGAATAAACGACGCTCCAGCAATTAAACACGCCGACGTAGGTATTGCTATGGGCGTTTCGGGTAGCGAAATCACTAAAGAAAGCGCAGACGTAATACTTTTAGACGATAGTTTTGCAACCGTAGTAAAAACGGTTGCGTTTGGAAGAAACGTATTTTTGAACCTTAAAAGGTTTATATTTTTTCAACTTTCGGTAAACGTTTCGGCGCTATTGTTTATAACGACTTGTACGCTTTTAGGGTTTAAATCGCCGTTTAACACTCTAGGACTATTATGGATAAACCTAATTATGGACGGACCGCCGGCGCTTACTTTAGGGCTTGAAAAATGTAGTAAAAAACTTATGGAATATAAACCCGTCGATAGAAAGGAAAGCATAGTTTCTTTTAAGACTTTACTTAGGATATTATTAAGCGGAATATTCATAGCGTTTATAATGTTAATGCAATTTTTATTTAATTTTCTTAAAGTTGGCACTTTTGAAAACAAAACGGTAGTATTTACGCTGTTTATACTTTTCCAACTTTTTAACGCCTTTAACAGTAGGGCAATAGGACTAGAAAGCATTTTTAGTCTTAAACAAAAAAACAGGGTAATGGTATACGCCTTTATAGGAGTATTTATACTTCACGTTCTCATAGTAAACTTTGGTTATAAACTCTTTCAAATAACGCCTATGAGTTTAAGTTCGTGGATAAAATGTCTAATACTTTCGCCAAGCATAATTTTAGTTAGCGAAATATATAAACTTATTGCAAGAAAGATAAAATACTTAAAGCAAAATTAAATTTTGTTAGTTGTAAATAAAAATTAAAATGGAGCGTAAACTATAAATTATGGTTATAAACGTAAGCGACGACGTGCGAAACGGCGGAAACGTACTCTATTTACAAAACGTGCTTAGTGAAACGTTTACTTGCGCCGACTGCAAAGTGGAAACTGAAACAAAAGGGGAAAGAATTAATCTTAAAGTAATTTGTCCCGACCACTATGGCGAAATAGTTAGAACGGAAATAATGGATAAAACCGCTGAGACTGTGGCGATAAATTATAAATACAATTTTTTCAAAAAAGCCGTAAAAGTGCAAGGGCTTAATCAAGTTGAAAGGGAAATATTACTAGCAAGTTTAATCTCGGCAGATTTGCCAGAAGATAAAAAATATTGTTATCAACGATTTAAGGACTTAAATTCGGTGGCTATAGACGGGGTGTATAATTTTAGGTTAAAGCCCTTAAGAAAACAATGGGAAGATATAGCGTCGTATATGCCGTTAGTATTTATGCGTTCACAACTTAAGGAGTTTATTAAATTTTTGCTAGAAAACAAAAAAAAGAAAGCGTACGTTGACGGCGGGAAGGTATACGACAGTCATTATAGAAGATTAAAGCGAGTAAACTTACTTGACGGCGAATGTGCTAAAATCACTAGAGAAATACTACTGTCTGGGTGTGGGCAAATAGAAATATCGGGCAAAACCAACTCTGAAGACGAATACTATTTAAGAGAATTTTACGGGGATAAAATAATATTTTCTACGGGATATTAGCATAAACAGTTGACAAAAGTGTTGTTTTAGGTTAGTATAAAGGTGTAAATATCCAAAGAAACGGACAAGTAGAACTTTCGGTGTCTTTTAGAGAGTAGGGGTAAGGTGAAAGCCCTATAGGCAAAGAAAGAAATTGAAACCACCGTTTTAGGAAGATTGCCGTTTATCTCTAAACGGGAAGAGTGGTTGCCTTTTTAGGCGACAAGTAAGGTGGAAACACGGAAATTTATTCGTCCTTACAGCGTAGGCTGTAAGGATTTTTTTATAGGAGAAAGATTATGAAAATTACCTTAAAAGACGGCTCTATTTTAGAGTTTGACGCTCCCGTATCGTGCGGGGACGTTGCAAAAAGCATATCCGAAGGTCTATTTAGAAACGCAGTATGCGCAAAAGTTAATGGTGAACTAGTTGATTTGTCTACCGTTTTAGAAAAAGACTGCGAACTTTCTATCATAACCTTAAAAGATAAGGAAGGATTAGACGTATATCGTCATACCACTTCGCACGTTTTAGCGCAAGCGGTTAAAAATATTTATCCAACTTCAAAACTCGCAATCGGACCTACGGTTGAAAACGGTTTTTACTACGATATCGAATTTAAGACGCCTATTACTAAAGACGATTTAACCAAAATCGAAACGGAAATGAAAAGCATAATTAAAAGCGATTTCCCAATCGAAAGGTTTACGCATAGTAAAAAGGATGCCGTTAAAATGTTTAGGGGTTTTTCGGAACCTTATAAAGTTGAACTTATTAACGACCTTCCTACTGGTAGCGAAATTTCTATGTATAAGCAAGGTGATTTTATAGACCTTTGTCGTGGACCACACCTTCCTTCGACGGGAAAAATCAAAGCGTTTAAGTTAACTTCGGTGACTGGCGCTTACTGGCGTGGAAACGAAAAGAATAAAATGCTAACTAGAATTTACGGTACGGCGTTTGAAAAGAAGAGCGAACTTGAAGAATATCTTTTAGCATTAGAAGAAGCAAAGAAGCGTGACCACAACAAACTTGGTAGAGAACTTGGTATTTTCCAAACGGAAGACGTGGTAGGACAAGGCTTGCCTATTTTAGCGCCAAAAGGTGCAAAAATTATGCAAATTCTTTCACGTTTCGTTGAAGACGAAGAAGAAAGACGTGGTTTTATGCTTACTAAAACTCCGTATATGGCTAAAAACGACCTATATAGAATTTCGGGACACTGGGACCACTATAGAGATAAAATGTTCATAATCGGTGACGAAAATTCGCCAGAAGCCTTGGCGCTTCGTCCAATGACTTGTCCGTTCCAATATCAAATTTATAAAAACGGCTTAAAGTCGTATAGAGATTTACCTTGTAGATACGCTGAGACTGCAACCTTATTTAGAAAGGAAGCAAGTGGCGAAATGCACGGTCTTATTAGGGTTAGACAATTCACGCTTTCTGACGGACATATAGTTTGTACGCCTGAACAAATTAAGGACGAATTTAAAAGAAGTTTAGACTTAAGTTATTATTTCCTTGATTGTTTAGGAATGATGGACGACGTGACTTTCCGTTTTTCAAAGCGTGGAAACAACAAGGAAAAATATATTGATAACGACAAGGCTTGGAATGAAACCGAAGCGCTAATGAAAGTTATATTAGACGACTTAGGCATAGATTACGTAGAAGCCGAAGATGAAGCAGCGTTCTACGGACCTAAACTAGACGTTCAAATTAAAAACGTTTACGGCAAGGAAGACACGCTAATAACTATTCAATTAGACTTTGCCGCAGCGCATAGTTTTGAAATGACTTACGTTGACGAAAACGGTGAAAAGCAATATCCGTTCGTAATTCATAGAAGTTCAATCGGTTGCTACGAAAGAACGCTAGCGCTACTTATTGAAAAATATGCAGGTGCGTTCCCAATGTGGCTATGCCCAGTACAAGTTAAGGTAATGAGTTTAACTGATAGAACGGCTGAATACGCAAAAGAAATCGTAGAAAAATTAAGATTAGCAGGACTTCGTGCCGAAGTTGACGTTAGAAACGAAAAAATCGGCTATAAGATTAGAGAAGCGCAATTAGAAAAAGTTCCGTATATGTTTATTGTTGGCGATAAAGAAATGGAAGAAAAAACCGTTTCGGTTCGTAGTAGAAAACAAGGCGATTTAGGCGTGACGACGATTGACGAAATCATTAGTAAATTAGTAGAAGAAAACGCTAGTAAAAAGGCGTAAAAAAAGGAAAAAAGCGAGGCGAAACGCCCCGCTTTTACTTTGCCTATAATTTGTTATTTACAGCCGTGACCGAAGCCAAGTTGACCGCCGTTTTTACAACAGCAACAAATTAAAAGTAAAGCCACGGGCAGACAGTAGCAACTACTGAAAAGACCGTTTAAGCAACCGCTTTTGCAAAGGCAGATAATAAGTAAAATTATCAAAATCCAAAGACAGCAGTTATTGCCACCGAAAAAATCGAAACAACCGTTCATAAACGCACCTCCAAAGTACTTTTTGTCTTCGCCTATGTAGAAATTTTTTGTCGGCGAAGTTTTATCTAATATTATAATAGTTAAATAGGTTAAAAAATGTTCCAAAGTGTAGCCTAATTTAATTGCTTAAAGATAAAAAATATGCTAAAATGTACGTGATACGGCAAAAATCTTGCGATTTTGACCAAAAAGTACCAATAAAAATTTTTCTAACGGATATTCTAAAAAAAGAAATTCGATTGGAGGCAAAAAATGAATAAACAAACAAGTGCAAAAACTATTGCATTATGCGGTGTTATATCTGCGTTAATGTTCGTGTTTTTATTAGTAGAAACTTACGGCTTTTCGGCTTTTCTAGGTAGTTTTACACCCGCAATACTAACCTTGCCACTTGCAGTTGCTATTTCCTTAACGGGCGATGCAAAATCTTGCATAGTAGGTGGATTGATTTTTGGATTTTGTTCCTTCTTTTTGGCGGTAATAATCGCTAATCCAATATTTATTAACCCACTTATTTCGATTTTACCACGTATATTTATAGGTGTGGTAGCCTACGGCGTTTATCTAGGTGTTAGGTTTTTATTTAAAAAATCGAAAAAAGATTTTACAAAAGAAATTTTACCGGTAAGCGTTGCTTCGGCGTTTGGAATACTTACTAATAGCGTTTGTACGATTTTTATGATGTGGGTGTTTAACGCTAGTGAACTTGCAACGGTTATGACGGTGATAATTTCGTTTAACTTTTTAGCCGAAATAATCGGTGCAGTAGTTTTAAGTCCTATCTACGTTAGAGTAATTAAAAGGATAAATAAATCGTTATGATACTTGCAATAGACGTTGGAAATACCAACATAAAATACGGCGTTTTCGATAACGAAAAACTTATAGCGTCTTTCCGTGTATCGTCAAGGCTAACTAGAACGGCAGACGAGTACGGTTCGGTTTTGGTAAATCTTTTAGCAACGCAAAAGGTTGATAAAAAGGATATCGATGGAATAATAATGTCGTCGGTAATCCCGTCGCTAAATTATACTATATGTCATATGTGCGAATACTTTTTCGGTATTTCGCCGATTATAGTAGGACCGGGCGTAAAGACGGGACTTAATATAAAGACGGATAACCCCAAAGAAGTTGGCGCAGATATAATAGTAAACAGCGTTTCTGCGTTTACTAAATACGGTGGTCCGATTATAACTATCGATTTTGGAACGGCAACCACGTTTAACGTAATTTCTAGTAATTGTGAACTACTTGGCGTAATTATAGCGCCGGGCATAAAGAGTTCGCTTGAAGGCTTAACTTCCAACACGGCACAATTACCGACTATCGAACTTTCAGCCCCAAAAAGCGTAATAGGAAAAAATACCGTTTCAAGCATGCAATCGGGTTTAATTTTCGGTTTTGCAGGACTAGTTGATAATATAATATACAAAATTAGAAAAGAATTAAAACTTGACGATATTAACGTCGTTGCGACCGGTGGACTTGGCGAAATTATCGCAAAGGAAGTAAAAAGTATAAAAACGGTTGATAGAACGTTAACCCTTGACGGATTAAGAAAAATCTATCAACTTAATAAATAAGGAAGTATAAAAGATGAAGAAGAAAGGTGTAGCGATATTAGGTTTAGGCGTAGTAGGTGGTGGCGTTTACGACATTATCACCAAAAATAGAGAATATTTTCTTAAAACGCAAGATATCGATATGACGGTTGAAGGCGTTCTTGAAAAGAACATTGCAAGAGCCAAAGATTTAGGCGTTGACGAATCAATAATTGCGTCTAACATTGAAGAAATTATTTCTAACCCAAGCGTTGACGTAGTGGTTGAAGTAATCGGCGGAATTGAACCTGCAAAGACTTTTGTATTAAAAGCACTAAAGAGTGGTAAGACCGTTGTCACTTCAAACAAAGAACTTTTTGCAAAACACTGGCCCGAACTTGAAAGTGCTGCAAGAAAAAGCAATGCAGGACTTTTCTTTGAAGCAACTTGCGTAGGTGGTGTTCCAATTATTCGTGCGCTTACCGAAAGTATGCAAGCAAACAAAATTCAGTCAATAAAAGGTATAATAAACGGTACTACCAACTACATCTTGTCGCAAATGTCGGGAAACGGCACTTCTTATGAAGAAGCGTTAAAGACTGCGCAAAAATTAGGATACGCAGAATTTAATCCTACCGCAGACGTTGAAGGCTACGACGCTATGTATAAACTTTCGATTTTATCTTCACTAGCGTTCAATACCAAAATTTCTATAGACAATATTTATAGAGAAGGTATTACCAAAGTTGACGTTGACGATATTAAATACGGCAAGGATATGGGATATACCCTAAAACTTTTAGGTATCGGAAAGAACACCCCGAAAGGCATTGAAGCAAGAGTTCATCCGACTTTCGTTAAAAATTCAGACCCGTTAGCATCTGTAAACGACTCGTTTAACGCCGTGACGCTCGTTGGCGACGCAGTTGGCGAAATTATGCTTTACGGTAGAGGTGCAGGCGCACTTCCAACTGCAAGCGCAGTAGTTTCGGACGTTATCTTTGCCATTAAACACAGCGCGTTCTTTTATACTCAGTTCAAAAACGACGAAAACGGCGCTAAAGAAACCAAGTACGCTACTGACTTTAGTTCTGAGTATTACGTAAGACTTTTAGTTAGCGACGCTTCGGGTACGCTTTCTAAAGTATCGGGCGTATTCTCTAAATACGGAGTAAGTCTAAAACAAGTAAAACAAATTACTGCTGAAGAAGATAAAGCGCAAATCATTATTACAACTCACTTAAGTAAAGAAAGCGCAATAAAGAAAACTATTTCTAAACTTGAATCTATTTCTGAAGTTCATCAAGTAAAAAGTTGCATAAGAATAGAAAAATAATAAAAAAACACTAAAGAGCGCCGTGCAAATCGCACGGCGTAAATTTTTTAAAATTTTTTTCATATAATGTTGACAAGTAGATATTTTTATGATATCATTGTGATATCAAACAAAGGAGATTGATTATGAAAGAAAGGATTTTATCTAGAAAGAAAAACGGTATGCTAGTGCTATTGATATCGGCTTTAGTTTATATCGTAGGTATTGTAGGGGTAATATACGGTGGAATTCAAATGGAAGAAACCGGCAATGCATTAATTTTTGGTATAGGTATGTTTATAACGTGCGTTGGTTGGCTTCCGTGGGTAGGTCTTAAGATATTAAAGCCACAAGAAGCGCTAGTTTTAACGCTTTTTGGTAAATACTACGGAACGATAAAAGGGGAAGGATTTTACTTTGTTAATCCGTTCTGCGTAGGAGTAAATCCCGCTGCTAAGACCAAACTAAATCAAAGTGGGGACGTAAGCGTTGCAAATCAATCTACGCTTAACATAACTGCAAACGGTGTGAAAGTTAATACGGTAAACAACAAGATATCTTTAAAAATTATGACGCTTAACAATAACCGTCAAAAAATCAACGATTGTCTTGGTAATCCCGTAGAAATCGGCATAGCAGTTATGTGGAAGGTAGTAGATACTGCAAAGGCTGTGTTTAACGTAGATAACTATAAAGAATATTTATCACTACAATGCGATAGTGCTTTAAGAAATATAGTTAGAATATATCCGTACGACGTAGCGCCAAACGTTGACACGACGGGTGACGGACTTGCTGACGAAGGTAGTTTAAGGGGTTCTAGCGAAATAGTGGCAAAGCGTATTCGTGATGAAATTCAATCAAGAGTAAGTGACGCTGGTATAGAAATAATCGAAGCGAGAATTACATACCTTGCTTACGCACCTGAAATTGCGGCGGTAATGCTACAACGCCAACAAGCATCAGCGATTATTGACGCAAGAAAAATGATAGTTGACGGCGCAGTTGGTATGGTTGAAATGGCGCTTGATAGATTAAGCGAAGGTGGAAAAATCACGCTTGACGAAGAAAGAAAAGCCGCAATGGTTTCTAACTTATTAGTAGTTCTTTGTGGTAATCACGACGCACAGCCCGTAGTAAATTCTGGAAGTTTGTATTAATATGAACGAAAACGGAAAAAAGCAAATACCCTTAAGGGTATCTGAAAAATTATATAACGCAATAGCGTCGTGGGCTGAAGACGATTTTCGTTCAATAAACGGGCAGATAGAATACCTGCTTTCAGAGTGTGTTCGTCAAAGAAAAAAGAACGGAAAATACGTTGGCGAAGAAATTGACGTTCCACCAGAACTAGATATAAAATAAGATAAAAAATAAAAAAACCGTGCTTAATTAAAGCACGGTTTTTTGCATCAATTTTAATTAAAAACAATCGCATTTATGCGTTCCTACGTAGCCCGTATCGTTGCATTTTTTGCAAGAGTAGTTTGGCGATAAATCGGCAAGAGTTAGCGAAACTTCACTTAAAATTTCTTCGGCTGTTTTAGTTAGCGAAATCTTTTCGTTTTCTAGGTTTTTAAGTTGGTCTTTGTTGCCTGAAATTTCAGCGTAAGCAAGGTCTTTTTCAATGCTAAACAATCTTTCGTAAACTTTTGAAAAACCTTGTAATTCCATAGCCTTTTCGGAATTTTTTTGAGCCGTAGAAATTGCTTTTTGTCTACGTCTAGTGTACTCTTTATTGTATTCTTCTTGACTAGTTTCGCTGCCCTCTGAAATAATCTCGCTAACGCTAAATACGCCCTTGTTTTTCCAGCCTGAAAGTATGGCGTTCATATACGATATAGGCGAACTCTTTCCCGCTGATAATTTAGCCGCTTCAATAATCATTTCGTCTGAGAAATTCCACGACTTCCACATATTAAGGTTTTCTCTGTCCCAAGGCGTTGGACGTCTAACAAGTCCGGCGTTATTAAGAATTTTAGCAATAAACTCGTCGGCACGTTTTTGGTTTTCAAAGTAGTCGGCAACCGAGACGTAATCAATAACCCCACGTTCACGCAAAACGGTTAAAAGACTATCCATATCAGGAAGGGTGTTTTTGCCCGTAGTGAATAGGTGAGAAGCGATATAAAGTAGCGTTTGTTCGTCGTATCCGTAAGATAGCCATTTTTTAGTATAAGTGTCGACAACCGTGTCTATAATTTCAACGTAAATGGCAAGCGCCTTGTTTATTTTAATCGCAGTATCGTAAACGGCTTTTTTATTATTTACAAACTCTTCAATTTCGGTTTTGGAAAAACTTTTCATTGAATAAAGTTCTAAAATAAACTGGTCTAATTTTTCAATGCTGGCGCGTTTAAGCGTTTTGGCTGCGAAAAGAATATTATTAAAATCAAAGTTAAGTTCGCCCGTCCACTTTTTGTAAAGTTTTAAGTCTTCAATATCGGGCGCACGTCTAATAGAAAGCGCTTTAAGAATTTTTTCAAGTTCGTTAGTTCTAGAAACGTATGAAGATAGTTCTTGTTCAATTTTTTCAAGCGTATTGATTTCTCTTGCGCCGAAGTCTTTGGCAACTTTAGAAATATAATGATAGCCTATATCCGTACCCTTACGGTCTACGCAATATTTTACTATAAATAGCATAGCGTCAGGCTTAATAGAATAGGTTTCCATAATGTTGAAGTACTCGGTATATTCGCCGGTTGAAATCATTCTAGAACTAATAAGCGTTTGAAGTGATTTAGAAAAGTCTGTATACTTTTCGGCTTTAATTTTTCTAGGTTTAGAGTAAACGTTGTTGATGGGAAGATAATTAACGGTAAAAGGCTCTACGTTCACGATAGAAACTAGACCAAACTCTTCCCAAAAACAGAAGTATTCTTTAATTTTATCTTCGGTAAGGAACAATTCTTCAGAAGCGTCTTTAAGCGAAACGTCACTTGATGAAGAGCAAAGTAAAAGTCCGTAAAGGTAAACCTTTACGGCATCCCCGTCGGCAAGAGGCATATACTTTTTAATAAAAGAGTTTTCAATACAAGTGTAAGCGTTTGACGAAAACTCTTTAGAAAAAGCACAAATCATACTTTTACTCCATAAATGCGACAAAAAAACACTTGCAAGGAGCGAGATATTGTTATATAATATAATAACTAGTATATAATATAATGGCAAACTATACCCTTGCAGTGAAAACCATTATAAACGAATAAACGCCAAAAATCAACTAAAAAATGAATTTTTAATAAAAAAAACGCTATTTTACACGGGAGATATATGTCTAATAGAATTTTAACGCCTATATCAGTATGGAATGAATTTAGTTATGAAAGTGAAATTTCATTTGAAACCATAGGCGAAAGCGTAAAAAGGGGAATAGAATACAGAGAACTTTTTATCGGTGGAAGAAAGGTAAATGACGATAGAGTAAAGATTTACGCCAAAATGATAAACAAGACGGATTCTGAAAACGCCCCTGTAATAATTCTAGCGCAAAAATACGCTGACGGAACGGATACTACCTTTGCTGAAGACCTAGCAAAAAAAGGCTACGCCGTGCTAGTAGTGGATTTCGGTGGAAAAAGAGACGACGGGCAAAGATATACGCTTTACCCTGAAAGCGTTTCGTACGCCAACTATTCTTTAGAAAGAGTTAATTGTATCGAACTTGAAGAAAGTGCAACAGAGTGTTGTTTTTACGAGTGGACTAACGTGTTTTTATATGCTTATGAATTCTTAAGAAGAAACGGCGTTAGCAAAATAGGTGTAATTGCCGTTGAAGATTTTGCAAACGCTGTTTGGCAATCTTCGATAGTGATAAAAGATTTGAATTGTGCCGTAATAATTTCAAACGCAGGCTGGCAAGGTTATAAAGGTATAAATAAATTTTCCGACGTAAAAACGCCAACCTTTTCAGACGACGCCGTTAAGTTTATAGCAGGCGTTGACTCGCAGTCTTACGCTATGCACGTAAAATTCCCGTTATATTTCGTTTCGCCGACAAACAGTCCCGAATACGACGTTGACCGTGCTTACGACACTATAACGTTAATTGACGAAAACGTTTATACCGCGCTTAACTATTCGGTTGGAAATAGAAGAAGTATAAATCACAAATGTTATAAAAGCGTTCTAGTATTTTTAGAAAAGATGCTATTAGCAGAAGAAAAATCAACGCTACCTAGCGAAACGTTTATTAAGGGCGAAGTATTAGATGGAAAAATAGTAATAGAAGTTTCGCCCGACGTGCGTGGACTTAAAACGCTTTCGCTATTCTACGCTGAAGATACCGTTTCGCCTGAAAAAAGAATTTGGCAAGTAATAAGCGATAGCGAGATAAGTAAAGACGGTAAGTTCGTATTTACGCATATTCCTTTTAAGCACTCAAAGTCTGCAATGTTTTTTGCAAGAGCAGAATACCAAGACGGTTTTAGACTTTGTTCAAACGTTTTATGCAAAAAATTTGAGCCTATGGATACAGAAGGTGAACATAGATACAGAGTTTTATATTCTTCTAGAATACTTGATAGCGAAAGATTTTTCTCGTCTAGACTAGAAAATGAAGGTAAACCTACGGGTGTGACCATTTCAAAGGACGGCGCAACGGTAAAAGAAAGAAAAGGTGCGTTTGATATAACGGGCTTATATTGCAAGGGTGGACTTTTAACCTTTAAGGTCGGTGCAAAAATGTATAAGCCGAGCGACGGCGAAATGATGATGCTTGACGCTTATATTGAAAACGGTGGAGAACTTAATGTGAAACTTATCGCTGATTTTTACGGCGAACCGTTTGAATACACGGCTACGTTAAACGTGAACGCAGGCGTATGGCAAAACGTAAAACTTGAGATGGGCGATTTTAAACTTGAAGGTGGAATTCCGCTTAAAACGTACGATAAAATTGAAGCGATAGAAATAAATTCTAGCGAAGAATTCATTATAAACAACGTTTTATGGGTATAAAAAGATATGATATATAAACTCGGCGCAAAGATTAAAACTAAAAAACCACATGCGTGTGGTTGCTACGACTGGGAAATAGTAAGAGTCGGTGCGGACGTAAAACTTAAATGCGATAACTGTGGTAGATGTATATTCGTTATGCCGGACAAACTAGAGAAAATGACTAAAGTTTATTCTGTAGAGGAAGAGAATGGCTAAAAAAATTTCTAAAAGCGGAATAATTTGGACGATAATTTTCGTCATATCTATAGGTGTGCTTATAGGTAGTTTATGGTTTAGTAGAACGTATAGTCTCGTTCCCATTAAAGGTTCTTCTATGGAAAGTACTTTCGTAGACGGCGACGTGGTGCTTTGTCGAAATAAAGCAAAGGTAAATCGTGGTGACGTTGTTATTATATCAGGCGAAGGCGTAAGAACTACTTCAGACGGCGAAGAAGAATATTTGCTAATAAAAAGAGTGATTGCCGTTTCTGGAGATACGATAAAATTTTCAGGCGGAAAAGTATATCTAAAAAAGAGTGGCGAGACGGAATTTATAGAATTAGTGGAAGACTATATAAAAGAACCAAATTCCACCTTTTATCCAGACGCTACGGACGCATTAGATAACGCCGAAAGTGCTGAAATTCTAATCGGCGAAAACGAACTTTATTATCTTGGCGACAATAGAAAGGTAAGCCACGATAGTAGAGCGTCGGATTTTGGAACTTGCACGGTAGAACAAATCGTTGGCGTAGTTTCAAACAAAATGATAGAAAAAAAAGAAACGACTAAAAAATATTACCAGTTTACGCAAAAGATAGTTTCGTTTTTTAGAAAAGGTGACTAATTGATTTTAATTAAAAGCAGGGTAATCGTACACGCAGTTTTCGCTTTGGTCGGTACGATAGTAAAAACGGTATATAAAATTCTTAAAGTTTTTCACGTAAGATTTTTAGCGTTAATGACGCTACTTGGCGTTATATTTTATTATACCGAAGTTTTTACTAATTACAAAAAAATAACCGTTTGCTACGTTATACTATTAGTCGTTTATTTCTTGTCCTTAACCCTAAAAGGCTATAGAAAAATTACAAAATCTAAAAAAAAGAACACACAAAACGGTAGCGTAAAAATAGTTAGCCAAACTCAAGAGCAAGAAGAACAATCAATAGTCGTAGAAAGCGCAATAAATGAAGAAGTAAAATATCCCAAATATTATTCAGTTAAGCAAAACGCCAACTACGTTATGGCAGAGTTTAGCGACAGATACGAACTTTATAAAAAAACTTCTACGGGATTAAGTAGGGTGAGAATAGATTATAAGGAGCAAACTAATGACGGCGTACTTTAAGAAAGAATATATTGCCGAATCAAACGCACAATTTAGAAAATCGTTAATATTTTATTTTATTTGCGTTTTTCTTTATCTAGTTTATTCGTCTATATTTTTCGTGTGGTTTTTAAGACTTCCGTATGCTGACGAAAGCGTGAAAACGATAAAATGGTGTTTATATCCCGTAAGCGTCTTGTTCGTGATGTTTTCGTTTATTTACCTAGGAATTAAAGTTAAAAGGACAAGGGCGTATAAAAAATTGTGCCAAAATATTCAAGTTGGACTAAAAGAAAAAAACCTTGCGAAATTTTTAGATTACGACCATTACGTTAGTGAAAAAGACGGCGTTGAAATGAAATCGCTAATCTTTATAGAGTGGAACAAATATAAGAAAGAAGACTACGAAAGAAAGGTTTACGTTTTTTGCGATAAAGAACTTCCAAAATTAGAAAAAGGACAAACGGTAAGTTTTATAACGCAAGGCAACGTGCTTTATGAATACGAAATAGTAAACTAAAGGAGATAAAAATGAGAGCAATAGTGACCGTAATAGGAAAAGACAAATCGGGAATAATAGCAAGCGTGAGCGGAGTGCTAGCAAGCCAAAATGTAAATATCGAAGACATTAGCCAAACCATAGTACAAAACAACTTTACTATGATTATGCTATGCGATTTATCCGGCGCTAAAATCAGTTTAAAAGAATTAGCGTTAGAACTAAACAAATTAGGTGAAGAAATCGGCGTGTCAATTCACGTTCAACACGAAGACATATTTAACGCAATGCACAAGATTTAAGGAGAAAAATATGCTTACCAACAAAGAAATCATTGAAACCATAGATATGGTTGAAAAGGAACACTTTGACGTTAGAACCATAACGATGGGTATATCCTTGCTTCCGTGTATGAGAGAAACGGCGAAAAAAACTGCAAAAGCCGTTTACGATAGAATTTGCTTAAAAGCCGAAAAAATCGTTTCGGTTGCTAAAGATTTAGAAAGCGAATACGGAATACCTATAGTAAACAAGCGTATTTCTATTACGCCTGCAAGTTTAATTTGTTCAAACCTTAACGGTGGCGAAATAGAGTTAGCAAAAGCGTTAGACAGCGCCGCAAAAACCGTAGGCGTAGACTTTTTAGGTGGATATTCAGCGCTTATACATAAAGGTATGACTTCGTATGAAAAAAGGTTTATCGAAAGCATACCCGAAGCCTTAACCGTGACGGATAGAGTTTGTTCTTCGGTTAATTTAGGTTCTTCAAAAACGGGAATAAATATGGACGGCGTAGCGTTAATGGGTAAAATCATTAAAGATACGGCGCAAATTACTGCAAGTACCGGTGGCTTTGGCGCAGCGAAGATAGTAGTATTTTGCAACGCAGTTGAAGATAATCCGTTTATGGCAGGCGCTTTCCACGGCGTTGGCGAAGCCGAAACGGTAATA
The DNA here is from genome assembly GCA_045632585.1 of Christensenellaceae bacterium. GTDB lineage: Bacteria > Bacillota > Clostridia > Christensenellales > Borkfalkiaceae > UBA1259. Next base: position 5,810 of record JAZQWW010000145.1, on the reverse strand, counting down.
AACGTTGGCGTATCGGGACCGGGCGTAGTTCATCACGCACTTAAAAACTGTAAGGGTGCGTCGATACAAGAAGTAGCCGAAATAGTAAAAAAGACGGCGTTTAAGATTACAAGGGCAGGTCAACTTATCGCAACCGAAGCATCTAAAAGATTAAACGCTGAATTTGGAATTGTAGACTTATCTCTAGCGCCTACACCTGTTATGGGTGATAGCGTAGCGCATATTTTAGAAAGTTTTGGTCTTGAAAAGGTAGGTTGTCACGGAACTACCGCCGCATTAGCAATGCTAAACGACGCCGTTAAAAAGGGTGGCGTTATGGCAAGTTCTATGGTAGGTGGATTATCAGGTGCGTTTATACCGGTTAGCGAAGATATCGGTATGATACAATCTGCAATGCAAGGTGGAATTGATATCAATAAACTTGAAGCAATGACAGCCGTATGTAGCGTTGGTATAGATATGGTTGCAATTCCTGGCGACACGCCTTCTAGCACGATATCGGGAATAATAGCCGACGAAATGGCTATAGGTATGATAAACAACAAGACTACTGCTGTTAGAGTGATACCCGTACCAGGTAAAAAGGTGGGCGAAACGGTAGAGTACGGTGGACTATTCGGTAGTGCACCTATAATGAAAGTAAGTGAGTTTAGTTGTGAAGAGTTTATTAGTAGAGGCGGAAAAATGCCTGCGCCTATACATAGCAACAAAAACTAAAAAGGGGAATTAACTTGGATATTAAATACAGTTGGGCAACTGAAGATATATACGCAAGCGTTTCGGACTGGGAACAAGATTTTTCTAAAGCCGAAAAATTAGGCGATTTTGAAAGTTTTAAGGGTAAACTAGGCGAAAAGCAAGTATTTTTAGCGTGTATGCAAAAATTAAAAGACGCAAGTAGGATAATAGAAAAATTATCCGTTTACGCATATATGAAACACGACGAAGATACTTCTAACAGTTATTACGACGCATTGTCTTCAAAAATCAGTATGCTTGCCGTAGATTTTTCGTCAAAAACGGCGTTTATAACGCCTGAATTAACTTCGCTTTCTACCGAAGTTTTGCAAGGGTATATAAATGATATCGAACTTAAAGACTACGATTATTTTTTAACTGAACTATTAAAGAAAAAAGACCACGTTTTAAGCGAAAAAGAAGAAGCGCTTTTAACTATGGCTAGTGAGCCACTTTCTTGCTTTAAGGATATTTTTAAAAAGACGGATAACGCAGACCTTCCACTTACAGAGTTTAGTTATAACGGCGAAAATTATCCGTTAACGCACGGGCTTTACAGCGTATATTTACAAAACCCCGATAGAAAAGTAAGAGAATTAGCGTTCAAAAATTATTACAAGGCGTATTTGTCGCTTGCTAACGTGATATCTGCAACCTATATCGGTAGCGTTAAAAAAGACGTATTTTATTCAAAGGTAAAAAACTTTAATAGTTCACTAGAACGCGCGCTTTCAAGTGAAGACGTTGACGCTAAAGTTTATCAAAACCTAATTGATAGCGTAAACGACAATTTGTATATTTTACACGAATATATCGTGGAAAAGAAAAACACGCTAAAACTTGACGAAATGCATATGTACGATATAAGCGTTCCAACGGTAGAAAGCGCTGATATCAAATTAGAATACGACAAGGCTTATAGTCTAGTAATGGACGGACTTTCGGTGCTTGGCAAAGAGTATAAAGCACTACTTAAAAAGGCTTACGACGAACGCTGGATTGACGTGTATGAAAAGAAAGGCAAGCGTAGTGGAGCGTACAGTATAGGCGTTTACGACACGCACCCGTACGTACTGCTGAATTATCAACAAACCACGCACGACGTGTTTACCATAGCGCACGAAATGGGGCACGCTATTCACACTTATTTTTCGAATAGAACTCAGCCGTATGAAAAGGCGGATTATAAGATATTCGTAGCAGAAGTTGCAAGCACGGTAAACGAAGTATTATTGCTTAAATATTTGCTAAAAAACGCTAGCGACCAAAAACTTAGAAAGTATCTACTTTCCTATTTAATGGAAATGATACGAACCACGCTTTATAGGCAAACCCAGTTTGCTGAATTCGAGCAGTTTTCGCACCAAACGGTAGAAGAAGGAACGCCGATAACAAAGGATAGTTTAACTGAAAAATATTTAGAACTTAACAAAAAGTATTACGGCGAAGGAATAATATCGGACGACGAAATCGGATACGAGTGGCTAAGAATACCACATTTTTACACGGCGTTTTACGTTTATAAATATGCAACGGGAATAATTAGCGCACTATCTATAGCCGATATGATTTTAACTGAAGGAGAACCTGCCGTTAAAAGATATTTTAAGTTCTTATCTTCAGGTGGTGCTGATTCGCCCGTAGAACTACTAAAAATCGCAGGCGTAGACTTAACCGATAAAAAGACTTTTGAAAAAGCGTTCAAGGTATTTGAAAATGCCTTAAAAGAGTTTAAGGAAATATAACGAAGGGGAAAAGGAGAAAATAAAAATGGCAAAAAAGGTAATAGCAGATATGCCACACAGTTTAGAAGCCGAAAGGGCGCTTCTTGGCTGTATAATTTTAGACACTAAAATACAAGTAGAAGTTTCGGCGTTTTTAAGTGAAGAAGATTTCTTTGCCGAGTCGCATAGAGCGATTTTTAACGCAATGACCGAAATTATAAGGGAAAACCGTCCCGTAGATTTAGTCACCTTAATAGACGCGCTTGAGAAAAAGGGCGCTATTGAAAGCGTAGGTGGAATAGATTTTATAACCGACTTAACCGAGATTATGCCGTCGTCGGCTAACTATATGCACTATCTTGATATAGTTCAAAGGGACAGTATGCTTAGAAAACTCATCAAAGGTTCGTCTAGTATTATTGAAGAGTGCAAGCAAAGTACCGACGAAAAGAAATCGCTTGCTAAAGCCGAAAAAATCGTTTACGAAATTTCTAACACGGCAGACACTAGCGAAGTAGTACATATCGCAGAAGTTATTCCCGAAGTTATAACCAAGTTTGACGAACTATCTAAAGACAAGTCTTCATATAAAGGAATTAAAACCAACTTTAAGAAACTTGACAATCTAATCAACGGACTTCACGGTAGCGATTTAATGATACTTGCAGCCCGTCCTGCAATGGGTAAGACTTCGTTTGCAATGAATATCGTTGAAAACGTTGCGAAACAAGGCTATTCTTGTATGGTGTTTTCTCTAGAAATGGGCAAAGACCAGTTGACGCAAAGAATGATTTGTTCTATTGCAGGCGTTAGTATGGAAAACGCAAACAAAGGAAAACTCACGCAAAAAGAATGGGTTAAAATCATAAAGGCTAAAGAAGTTTTGGCTAAATGCAAAATATACATAGATGATTCTTCGCTTATTACCCCGCACGAAATGCTTTCAAAGTGTAGAAGAATTAAAAGAAAACACGGCTTAGATTTTATTATGGTCGATTATATTCAACTTATGGAATCGGGCGATAGAAGAAGTAGCGACAGTAGACAAAACGAAATTTCAACTATTAGTAGAAACTTAAAAATTCTCGCTAAAGAGTTAAACGTTCCAGTTCTTGCTTTATCACAACTATCACGTGCAGTTGAATCTGAAAAGCGAAGACCACAATTATCAGACCTTCGTGAATCGGGTGCAATCGAACAAGACGCAGATATCGTAATGTTCATACACCGTCCTGACCTAAAAGCGAAAGAAAGCGAATTTGCTGAAGGCAATATCCAAAGAAACGTAGCCGAAATTATAGTAGCAAAACATAGAAATGGTCAAACCGATACAATAAAACTATACTTTAAGGGCGAATGCACCAAGTTCTTAAACCTAAACGAAGACACGGGCGAACCGGACGACGAAATGCAAGAACCTGAAACTACGACGCAAGCCCCAGAACTTACCGCTATAAAGGATAGCGACGAATTATTTTAATGCAAACGTTAGTAAAAAAAATCAATCGAAAGTGGGTAAAACGTGCTAGCAAACTGCTTGTAAAAGGCGAAATAGTTGCAATTCCAACCGAAACGGTTTACGGTTTAGCAGGCGTTGGAACGCTTGATAATGCTGTAGAAAAAATTTTTACGGCAAAAGGTAGACCTACCGACAACCCTTTGATAGCCCACGTTCATAAAGATTTTGACTTAAACTCAATAGTAGAAGTTGAGCAAGATTACGTATATAAACTTCTAAAAGCATTTACACCGGGACCGCTTACTATGGTTTTTAAAAGTAAAGGCGTAGTTTGCGCAAAAGCCGTGTGTGGTGGCGATACTTTGGCTGTTAGAATACCTTCGCATAAAGGTTGTCAAAAACTTTTAAGAAAGGTTAATCTTCCGTTAGTTGCGCCTAGCGCAAACTTATCAAAGCACACCAGTCCCGTGACGGCAAGCCACGTGTTAAATGATTTAAGTGGAAAAATTCCATTAATTCTTGACGGCGGAAAATGCCTAGGCGGAATAGAAAGCACGGTTTTAGACGTGACAGGGGAAATTCCAAGAATACTTCGCGCAGGGCTAATTACCAAGGAAATGATTGAAAGCGTTGTCGGTGCGTGCCAAATTGCAGAGCATAAAAAGGGCGATAAGGTTAAATCACCGGGGGTAAAGTACACTCACTATAAGCCAAAGTGCGAAACGTGTCTTTACTACGAAGACCAAATTGACCAAATTATAGACAAATACTTAAAAGAAGAAAGTCAAGGCAAAAAAGCGTATATAATGTGCGCAAGTTATTTAAGCGAAGAATTTTCGGGTAAAAACTTATTGTTGCTTGGCGAAAGCGCTGAAGAAATAGCGTCTAACCTATACGATAAACTTTTAGAAGCCGAAACTAAAGCCGATATACTTATAGCCGTTGGTTTTGATAGAGAAGACGGCGTGTATATGGGAATAATGAATAGATTAAGGAAATCTTGTGGATGAAAAAATTAAAAATTCTTTTCGTTTGCACGGGGAATACGTGTAGAAGTCCGATGGCGGAAGTAATTTTAAGAAAGAAATTAAGTTTAGCAGGGATTAAGTGCGTGACGGTAAAGAGCGCTGGGTTATCTGCTATGGACGGCGACAAAATGAACGAAAACTCTAAAAAGGCGCTTAAAAATTTAGGCTATAGAGTAGGCGCGTTTAAGTCACGCCAAGCCGACGGAAAAATGCTTATTGAAAGTGATTTGGTAATTTGCATGACCGATTCGCATAAAAACGCAATATCTAATTTTCCAGACGTATATACCGTCAGCGAATTTACGGGATTACCTAATGTTTTAGACCCTTACGGGCTAGGACTTAACGAGTATATAAAAGCGTCTAAACAAATTGAAGACGCTTGCAATAAAATTTTAGAAAAAATAATAGAAAAAATAGGAGAACAAGTATGAAAGTAGCAATAGGATGCGACCACGGTGGATTTAACCTAAAACCCGTTTTGATAGACTATCTAAATAAAAAAGGCATAGAATATCACGATTTCGGGTGCTTTGAAAGTAAGTCGGTTGACTATAACGAATATGCTTTAGCAGTAGCAAACGGTGTAGCAAAGGGTGAATTCGATAAAGGGATTTTAATTTGCGGAACGGGAATAGGTATGAGTATCGTCGCAAACAAAGTTAAAGGCGTTCGTTGCGGACATTGTCACGACGTATTCTCGGCAAAAATGACAAGACTTCATAACGACGCTAACGTTTTAGCGTTTGGCGAAAGAGTAGTAGGCGCAGGCCTAATGCTTATGATTGTCGACGCATTTTTATTCACCGAATTTAGTGGCGAAGAAAGACACGAAAATAGAGTAAATAAAATTAAAGCGCT
>JAZQWW010000144.1:0-16876 GCA_045632585.1 Christensenellaceae bacterium | reverse complement strand
AAAATAAAATCTTGCATTAACCGTTCTCCTTTTCGTAAGCAGAAATTACTGCTTTTGCAAGTTGGTCTGCGCAAGAAGTGCTTTTATAGCCACAAGTGTTTCCAAGCAAGGTTTCTTTAATTTGGTTTACGGTTAAGCCGTCAACAAGTTTGCTAATAGCTTTAAGGTTGCCGTTGCAACCACCGAAAAAGTTTACGTCCTTTACTATATCACCTTCTAAATTAAAAGTTATTTTTTGGCTACACACACCGCTTGTTTTATATTCGTGTTTCATTTTTACTCCTAATATTTTACTATAATAAATCATAATAAATTTTTCCGTTTTTGTCAATATTTATTACTCTTATTAAACTAAAAAAGGTAAACCGAAGTTTACCTTTTTGTTTTAGTAATTATATTATACTAATTCGATAATTGCTACTTGAGCAGCGTCGCCTTTTCTTAAACCTAGTTTGTAGATTCTAGTGTAGCCACCGCCGATTCCGTTTTGCGCTTCTTTCTTTTCAGCGTATTTTGGAGCGTATTCGTCGAAAATCTTTTCGATTAGCGGGTTCTTTACTGAGCCAACACGTTTCTTGAAATCTGCTTTGCTTTCTTTGAATTCTTTTACGAAATCAATTTTATCAACTAGCGTCATAATCTTTCTTCTTGCATTAAGTTTCTTAACGCCGTCTTTGATTAAGGTGGTGGTCACTTCTTTGCCTTTAGCATCGGTCGTGGTCACTTCGCTTTCTACGGTGTCAGTATAAGAATTTACTGCAAGCGTAATGATTTTTGCTACGTACGAAGCAACTTCTTTTGCTCTTGCTTCGGTAGTTTCAATCTTACCGTTCCAAAGTAATGCGGTTGCTTGGTTTTTGATGAGCGCTACTCTTTGAGTTGCGTTTAATCCTAATTTTCTTGCCATTGTATTAGTCCTCCTTGTCCTTTAACTTCAAACCATAACTGTCAAGTTTGAGTATAACCTCGTCAAGTGATTTCTTTCCGAGATTACGGACTTTAAGCATATCGTCTTCAGTTTTCTTGGTTAAATCTTCTACCGTGTGAATGTTTGCTCTCTTTAAGCAGTTGTATGAACGTACCGAAAGGTCCATTTCTTCAATGGTCATTTCAAGAATTTTAATCTTCTTGTCTTTTTCGGGTGGAACTAAAATTCCTATGTTGCCTACTTCTGATAAGTCTACAAACATTTTTACGTGTTCTTCCATAATTTTTGCGGCTAGACTTACTATATCTCTACCAGAGAAAGCACCGTTAGTCCAAACTTCTAAAACAAGTTTATCGTAGTCAACGCTTTGTCCTACACGAGTTGCAGAAACGTTATAACTTACTTTCTTTACAGGGGTATAGATACTGTCTATTGCAATGTTATCAATGATGTCGGTTTTGTGTTCAACAGCGCCTTGATAACCACGACCTCTACCAATGGTAAGTTCCATATCAACCACACCACCTTCATCTACCGTGCAGATGTATTGGTCGGGATTTAGAATTTCTAGGTCAGCATCTACCTCGATATCGCCTGCTTTCACAATTGCCGGTCCTTGTACTTTTAAAGTAGCCGTTTTCTTGAAATCAACGTCCATCGTTGCAGATTTGATTGCTACGCATTTTAAGTTAAGAATAATTTCCGTCACGTCTTCTTTTACCATCGGTACTGATGAGAATTCGTGTTTTACGCCTAGTTCTTCAGAAAACTTAATGTTTTCGATTGCTACGCCCGGAAGTGCTGATAAAAGAATTCTTCTAAGTGCATTTCCGATAGTTAAGCCGAAGCCTTTTTCTAAAGGTTCAACGGTAATTTTTGCATAACTTCTGTCTTCTTGTTCTTCCACGTCTATTTTTGGCATTTCTATTTCCATCATAAGAAAATATCCTCCTTTAATAGTTCCGACTTTTGAAGATGCAAGAATTCTTGTAAAATTGTGGAACTTTTTACTTTCCCCTTGCAATCTTCGTCGGTAATTTTATATTTATTTAATTATTTCGAATATAATTCGACAATCATGTGTTCCTTAATAGTGATATCGATATCTTCTCTTACAGGAAGCGCAATGATTTTGCCTTCAAGCGTTTCTGGGTTGAATTCTAACCATTTTGGCATTGCTCCAACCTTCATTTGCTTGATTTCAGCAAAGTATTTGTTGTCTTTTTTGCTTTCTTTAACGGCTATTACGTCACCAACCTTAACGATATAAGACGCAATATTAACGTTCTTACCGTTAACGGTGAAGTGTGCGTGAGTCACTAATTGACGTGCTTGACTTCTAGATGCACCGATACCCATTCTGAAGATTACGTTGTCAAGTCTTCTTTCAAGAAGTGAAAGCATGTTTTCACCCGTAATACCTTTCATTTTGTCGGCTCTTTCGTAATATTTTCTGAATTGTCCTTCTAATACGCCGTAAATTCTCTTGCATTTTTGTTTTTCACGGAGTTGAAGACCGTATTCAGAAATTTTCTTTCTTGCCATACCGTGTTGACCAGGGGCAACAGGTCTTTTTTCGAATGCGCAAGTTCCTTTGAAGCATCTTTCGCCTTTAAGGAAAAGTTTTGCGCCTTCACGTCTACATAAACGACATTTTGATTCAGTATATTTTGCCATTTTATATTCCTCCGTTATACTCTACGCTTTTTAGGTGGTCTGCATCCGTTGTGCGGAATTGGTGATACGTCTTGAATTAAAGTCACTTCAAGGTCGCAGTTTGCAAGCGCTCTGATTGCAGATTCTCTACCTGCGCCTGGGCCTTTTACGTAAACTTCTACAGAACGCATACCTTGGTCTCTTGCTACCTTACCTGCTGCTTCTGCTGCCATTTGCGCTGCAAAAGGAGTGCTTTTTCTTGAACCCTTAAATCCTAACGAACCTGCGCTAGACCAAGAAATTGCATTTCCTTGCATGTCAGTGATGGTTACTAAAGTATTGTTGAAAGATGCTTGGATATGAACTTGTCCTTTATCAACTTTTCTAGCATCTTTACGTTTTTTAACTACTTTCTTTGCTACTGCCATTATTCGATACCTCCATTATCTCGTAGCCGTTTTCTTCTTCGCAACGGTACGACGCGGACCTTTTCTGGTTCTCGCATTTCTCTTAGAACTTTGTCCTCTTACTGGTAAGTTCTTTCTGTGACGAACACCACGGTAGCATCCGATTTCGATAAGTCTTTTAATGTTTAAACTTACGTCGCTACGTAAATCACCTTCTACGTGAAGGTTGTGTTCAATATACTCTCTAAGTTTTGCAACGTCTGCTTCACTTAAATCTTTTACTCTAACGTCAGGATTAATTCCCGTTTCTTTGATGATTTTCTTTGAAGTTTGAAGTCCGATACCGTAGATGTAGGTAAGTCCGATTTCAACTCTCTTGTTGTTAGGCAAATCAACGCCGGCTATTCTGGCCATTTTTTTCAAATACCTCCGTATTCTTTTTGTGTTTTTTTATATATATTAATGCCTAAAACCCTTTCTCTTTGGAATGTAAGATACTTGCGCTTTAAGCGAGTGTTTTTAACACCGTTTGGTTATTAACCTTGTCTTTGTTTGTGGCTCTTGTTCTTTGAACAAATTACCATTACTTTTCCGTTTCTCTTAATTACTTTGCATTTGTCGCACATTGGCTTTACTGATGGTCTAACTTTCATTTTTATTTCTCCTTATGAATTTAGTTTATGTTTTAAGATTTGCTTCTCCAAGTAATTCTACCCTTTGTCAAATCGTAGGGACTCATTTCAAGTTTTACACTGTCACCTATTATTATCTTGATATAATGTTGGCGAAGTTTTCCCGAAATATGAGCCGTTATTATGTGACCGTTTGAAAGTTTCACCTTAAACATTGCGTTTGGAAGTGCTTCAACTATCACACCTTCGGTTTCTATTACGTCTTCTTTTGACACAAACTATTCCTCCTTTTTATTTTATAAAGTAAGTATTTCAACACCGCTATCTAGTATAGCAATTGTGTTTTCATAATGCGCTGACGGTTTTCTGTCTTTGGTTTTTATCGTCCAACCGTCTGCTAAAAAGTCTACTTGATAGCCACCCATATTTATCATAGGTTCTATTGCTATCGTCATTCCGCTTTTTAATCTTATCCCCGTACCTTTCTTTCCATAATTAGGTACGCTTGGGTCTTCGTGCATTTGTCTTCCTATTCCGTGTCCAACGAACGCTCTCACTACTGAAAAACCGTTTTGTTCAGCGTGCGTTTGCACCCTGTATCCGATATCGCCTATCGAACAACCTACTCTTAAATTTTCAATCGCTTTGAAAAAACATTGTTCGGTCACTTCGACTAGTTTACGTTTTTCGGGGCTAACTTCGCCTACCATAAAGGTTCTTGCAGCGTCACCGTGGTAGCCGTTATACATTACGCCTACGTCTACGCTGACGATTTGTCCTTCTTTGATAATTATATCTTCGGAAGGTATTCCGTGAATTACCGTGTCGTCTATTGAAATACACGTTGATGCGGGATACCCGCAGTAATTTAGAAAGGAAGGAGTTGCTCCACAAGACTTAATGTAATCATACGCTATTCTATCCAACTCTTTGGTAGACATTTGCGGTCTTATGCTCTTACCTAAAAGTTCTAAAACGTTTTTGGTAAGCCTTCCGCTTTCGCGCATTTTATCAAGTTCTAATTCTGATTTATAGGTTATCATCTAAAACCTTCTTAATCTCTTCAAAAACTTCGTCAATCTTGCGGTCACCGTCTATATGTACGAGATTTCCTGCTTGCTCGTAATACTTAATAAGCGGTTGGGTTTGATTTTTGTAAACGACAAGTCGTTCTCTAACCGAATTAACGTTGTCGTCGTCCCTTACGTAAAGATTTCCTTTACATTTAGGACAAACCATAACCTCGCCTATTACGTCAACGTGAAAAGAATTTTTGCAAACCGAACAATTTCTTCTACCCGTAAGCCTTCTTTCGATTTTATCTAAAGGAATACTAACGTTAAGTACTACGTCCGGCTTATCAAAATCGTCTAAGGCTTTTGCTTGAACTAAATCTCTTGGAAATCCGTCAAGCAAATAACCGTTTTGACAATCTTTTTGCTTTATTCTTTCTTTTACCATTTCTACAATAAGGTCATCAGGTGCTAAATTCCCGCCGTCAATTATTGCCTTAATTTTAAGTCCTAATTCCGTGCCCGATTTAATGCAATCCCTTAAGATATCTCCAGTAGAAACGTGTGGTATATTATATCTTTCAGCAATTAACGTTGCCTGTGTGCCTTTTCCACTACCTGGCGCACCAAGTAATATCACTTTCATTTTTTATTTTAAGAAGCCTTTATAATTTTTCATCATTATTTGTGATTGTAGTGCTTGGTTAAATTCTAATGCTACCGAAACTATAATCAAGAGTCCCGTTGCGCTGAATACGTTCACTAAACTAGCGTCGATAAACTTAAATATTAGTGAAGGTACTAACGCTATTAGTGCTAAATATAACGCACCGAATAGTGTAATTCTATTTGATACTCTTCTTAAATAATCGGCAGTCGGTCTTCCTGGACGAGTGCCAGGGATAAATCCGCCGTTTCCTTGAATACTCTTACTTACGTCGTCCGGATTAAACTGAATTTGGTTGTAGAAGTATGCAAAGAATACTATAAGTAGGCAAAGTACTACGGTGTATAAAATACTACCCGTTCCCATGTTTCTTCCCCACCACGTTCCTGTGGTTTTTACACCGAATAGGTTCATGATTAAATCAGGAAAACTTAGGATTGCATAAGCGAATATCAACGGCATAACACCAGAAGAGTTAACCTTGATGGGTATGTGCGTTGATTGTCCGCCGTACATCTTTCTACCTTTAACTTGTTTAGCGTATTGTACCGGTATTTTTCTTTCAGAATTATCAACTAATACTATTGCGCCAAATATTACTATTGCAGAAATAGCAAAACCGATAAGTTCCCAACCTGCAGACATAGCCGTTTCAGCAACGAATAATTTAGAAATCATAGCGATTAATACGTTGCCGGCAGTTGCTAGGATACCTGCGAAGATTAAAAGAGAAATACCATTTGAAACACCGTAGTCGGTAATTCTTTCGCCAAGCCACATTGTGAACGCTGCACCTGCGGTGTATACGGTCACTAAAAAAGCATAACTTAAGAATTTACCAAAACCTTCCGCACCGAAAAGTTCGTTTAAGTGAAGAACACTCTTGAATGCAACCAAAATACCGATTGCTTGAGCAATAGCTAGAACTAACGTCAAAATTCTGGTATAAGCGTTTATTCTCTTCTTGCCTTCTTCACCTTGTTTCGAAAGCCTTTCAAGCGCAGGGATTCCTACGGATAATAGTTGAATAATAATTGATGCGTTGATATAAGGTCCTATACCCATTGCGAATAACGTTCCGTATTGAAGCGCACCGCCGGATACAGCCGACATAATTTGTAAGAAAGTGTAATTTTCTAGCCCGTCGAACGAGTGAACGCCCGGTACGGGAATATAACAACCTAGTCTGTAAATAAACAATAAACCGATGGTTATAAGAATTTTTCTTCTTACTTCTTTTATCTTAAACGCATTTACTATTGTTTGCCACATTTCGCCCTCCTCATTTTAGGGTGAATTAGATTTGTTCAATCTTTCCACCCGCTTTTTCAATAGCATCTTTAGCAGATGCTGAAAAAGCATTGGCTTTAACGGTTAAAGCCTTCGTAATGGTTCCATTACCTAAAACTTTTAAACCTACGCCACCCTTAACGAGTTTAATAAGCCCTTTTTCGCTAAGCGTAGTAATATCTACTACTGCTCCGTTTTCAAATCCTTCAAGAACTGAAAGATTAACAATACTGTATTCTTTTCTGAAATGGTTGTTAAAGCCACGTTTCGGAATACGTCTGATTAAAGGCATTTGACCGCCTTCAAAACCAGGACGAACACCGCCACCGCTTCTTGCCCATTGTCCTTTATGTCCTTTACCACTGGTCTTGCCAAGTCCTGAACCGATACCACGGCCAAGTCTTTTAGCAGAAGTCACAGCGCCTTCTGATGGACTTAAATTTCCTAATCTCATAATTATTACTCCTTAATTTAGCGGTTGATATTAAACGTTTTCTACTTTCACAAGGTATTTAACCTTTGCAATCATACCAAGAATGCAAGGATTTGCATCGTGAATTTTGAAAGAATTTATTTTCTTAAGTCCTAACGCTTCAACGATTTTCTTGTGAAGTGGTAAGCATGCTATCGTGCTTTTTACTAAGGTAACTTTAATTTTTCCTGCTTCTGCTTTTTTTGCTTTTGCCATTTTAGTTTACCTCCTTAACCGTTAATTTCTTCAACAGATTTACCACGAATTGCTGCTACTTGTTCTGCAGTTCTAAGCATTTTTAGACCTGCGATTGCCGCTTTTACGCAGTTAATCGGATTGTTGGTTCCGTGTGATTTGGTTCTAATATTGGTAATACCTACTGCTTCCATTACTGAACGTACTGGACCACCAGCAATAACACCGGTACCTTCTTCAGCTGGCATCATTAATACTGAACCACTACCAAACTTACCTAATACTTCGTGGGGGATGCTAGTTCCAAGTAGTGATACGGGAGCCATATTCTTTTTTGCTCTTGCAGTTGCTTTTTCGATTGCTTCAGGAACTTCAGTTGATTTTCCTAAAGCGCATCCGATTTTGCCTGCGCCGTCACCTACTACTACGAATGCTGCAAATCTCATATTTCTACCACCCTTAACAACCTTCGTTACACGGTTGATAGAAATAGTCTTTTTAATTAATCCGTCGCTTTCTTCCGCTCTTCTTGGCGTTCTATTATTTTCTCTTGCCATAATTTTACTCTCCTTTATTAGAATTTAAGACCGCCATTTCTAGCGCCGTCTGCTAAATTCTGAACACGTCCGGTGTAAAGATATCCACCTCTGTCAAAAACAACTTCTTCAATGTTCTTTTCGATTGCTTTCTTTGCAAGAAGTTCGCCTACTGCGTATGCTTGTGCTTTCTTGTCCATTTCAGCAATGCTTGCCTTTAGGCTCTTATCAAGAGTTGAAGCAGTCACTAAAGTGTTTCCCTTTACGTCATCAATGATTTGAGCGTAAATATGGTTCAGAGTTCTGTATACAGAGAGTCTTGGCGTTTCTGCCGTGCCTTTGATTTTGGCTCTTACTCTCTTATGTCTTTTTAATCTGTCTTGGTTTTTATTGATTTGTTTAATCATTTTTTTACTCCCGTTTAATTACTTTTCGCGCTTTCGCGCACTCAGCAAGTTTGCAATTTTGCAAACTCACTAAAAGTGTATTAAATTTTAGCCTTTACCGCCGGCTGCTTTACCAACCTTTCTTTCGATTACTTCGTCACTATATCTGATTCCGTATCCGTGGTATGGTTCGGGTTCTCTAACACCTCTTACCATTGCTGCGAATTGACCAACTTTTTCTTTATCAATACCGTTGATATTGATTTCAGTTTGAGAAGGACAGTCAATGGTGATACCTTCAGTTGCTTGAATTTCTACTGGGTGTGAGAAACCTACGTTCATTACGAGTTTGGTGCCTTGCATTGAAACTTTCCAACCTACACCGTTTACGATTAAGGTTTTCTTAAAGCCTTCGGTCACGCCTTTAACCATGTTAGCGGTTAACGCTCTATAAAGACCGTGTTTTGCTTTAGTAGTTCCAAGTTCGTTTGCTCTCGTGAATTTTACTACGTTTCCTTCAACGACTGGGGTGATTACCTTGTCGTACGCTTGAGTTAAAGTTCCTTTTGGACCTTTAACGGTAATTACGCCGTTAGATGCGTCGAAAGATACTCCTGCAGGAAGAGTTATTACTGCATTACCTATTCTTGACATAATATACCTCCTACCATACGTAAGCGAGAACTTCGCCACCTTGATGCGCTGCTTTAGCGTCTTTACCAGTCATAATACCTTTTGACGTAGAAATGATAGCAATGCCTAATCCACCTAAAACTTGTGGAATTTCTTCAGCGCCAACGTAAATTCTAAGACCTGGTTTACTTACCCTTTTTAGTCCGGTAATAACCTTGTTTTTACCTTCGTATTTAAGAGTGATTTTAATAGTTCCTTGAACGCCTTCGATAATTTCCACACCACCGATATAACCTTCCTTAAGAAGAATGTCAGCGATGGCTTTTTTGGTGTTAGACGCTGGTATTTCTACCGTTTCGTGTCTAGCCGAAAGTGCGTTTCTAATTCTTGTAAGCATATCTGCAATAACGTCTGTCATTTTAATATCCTCCCTTACCAACTTGCCTTTTTAACGCCAGGAATTTCGCCTTTATAGGCTAAATTTCTAAAGCATATACGGCATATACCGTATTTACGGAGAACAGCGTGCGGACGTCCGCAGATACTGCATCTTGTGTAGGCTCTTGTTGAAAATTTAGCAGGTTTTTGCTGCTTATTTATCATTGATTTTTTTGCCATTTTGTTGCTCCTTTATTACTTATTTGCAAAAGGCATTCCGAGCATTGCAAGCAATTCTCTTGCCTCTTCGTCGGTATTTGCAGTCGTGGTAATGCAAATATCGAAACCTCTGATTTTTTCTACTTGGTCGTAAGAAATTTCAGGGAAAATAAGTTGTTCTTTTATACCCATTGAGTAGTTGCCTCTTCCGTCGAAAGACTTGGTGGGAACACCACGGAAGTCCCTAACTCTTGGAAGAGCGATTGACGTTAACTTATCGAAGAATTCGTACATTCTAGTTCCACGAAGAGTCACTTTCATACCTACGCTCATGCCTTCACGAATTTTGAAGTTTGCTACCGATTTTTTAGCAGTAGTAAGCACGGGCTTTTGTCCTGAAATTAGTTTTAATTCTTCTTGTGCTTGTTGAACGCTCTTTGCGTTGTCCTTAACGTCGCCAAGACCAGAGTTGATAGTGATTTTAACAAGTTTTGGTGCTTGGTTTACGTTCTTATAGTTGAACTTTTTAATTAAAGCAGGAGCAACGGTGCTATCGTATAATTCTTTTATTCTGTTAGCCATTTTTTATATCCTCCTACTTTTCTTCTGCAACTTCTGCAGGGGTTTCTTTCTTGGTTTTTGCTTTAGAAGTCGTTTTGGTTGCGGTTTTGGTAGTTTTGGTTGCTTTTTTAACTTCCTTTTTAACTTCCTTAACAGCATCTAAAGATGCACCGCATTTTTTACAAATACGAACTTTTTTACCGTCTACAACTTTACTAGCAACTCTGGTTGCTTTATCACAAACGGGACAAACTACCATTACGTTTGAAGCGTCGATTGCGCCTGATTGGTTAACGATTGAACTAACTTCTTGAGCGCTTCTTGCTTTCTTATGTTTCTTTTGTACGTTGATTCCGTCAACTACAACTTTGTTGCTCTTTGGCTTAGCAACTAAAACTTTTGCAGTTTTGCCCGAATCTTTACCGGTTATAACTAAAACTGTGTCGTTCTTTTTGATATTCATACTTCAATTCTCCTTATAACACTTCCGGTGCAAGAGAGATAATACGCATATATTCTTTATCTCTTAATTCTCTTGCGATAGGCCCAAAAATACGGGTTCCTCTGGGTTGTTTTTGGTTGTCGATGATTACTGCTGCGTTTTCGTCGAATCTTACGTAAGTACCGTCTTTTCTTCTAACGCCGTTAGTAGTTCTAACGATAACCGCTCTAACAACTTCGCCTTTTTTAACAGCGCCACCTGGGGTTGCAGTCTTTACTGATGCTACAATTACGTCACCGATGTTTCCAGACTTTCTGAACGAACCACCGAGAACTTTGATGCACATCAATTCTTTAGCACCAGAGTTGTCTGCTGCTTTTAATCTTGAAAATGGTTGTATCATTGTGCGCCTCCTTACTTAGCCTTTTCGATGATTTCAGCAACTCTCCAGTTTTTGTCTTTAGAGAGTTTTCTGGTTTCAACGATAAGTACCTTATCGCCTACACCGCAAGCGTTTAATTCATCGTGCGCTTTGAATTTGTGTGTCTTTTTAACTGTTTTCTTGTATAAGGGGTGTTTGAATCTTTCTTCGATAGATACAACTACCGTTTTATCCATTTTATCAGAAACTACGATTCCTACCCTTTCTTTTCTTAAATTTCTTTCCATAATTCCCTACTCCTACGCCTTTGCTGAAAGTTCTTTTTCTCTCAAAATCGTTTTAACCCTTGCAATATTCTTTTTGCAAGTATTTAATGATGCAGGGTTTTCGAGTTGTCCTATTGCATGACGGAAACGAAGATTAAATAATTCTTCAGAAAGTTCTTTAAGTTTAGTATTTAATTCTTCAACCGTCAATTCGTGAAGTTCTTTAGTTTTCATTAACCTTCACCGCCTTCTTCAATAATTTCTTTAGCTTCTACTTCTCTTTTCATGAACTTCGTTTTAACAGGAAGTTTATGTCCAGCTAAGCGCATAGCTTCTTTTGCGATTTCTTCTGAAACACCAGCCATTTCGAACAATACTCTGCCCGGTTTAACTACTGCTACCCAGAATTCTACAGAACCTTTACCACTACCCATACGGCTATCGGCAGGTTTTTTAGTCACAGGTTTGTGTGGGAATATGTCTATCCATACCTTACCACCACGTTTAATAAATCTCGTCATAGCAACACGGGCTGCTTCGATTTGATTAGATTTAATCCAACCGGGTTCGGTTGCTACTAATGCGAAATCGCCGTAAGCAATCTTGTTGCCTTTAGTACATTTACCCGTCATTCTACCACGGTGTACTCTTCTTCTTTTTACACGTTTAGGCATTAACATAATTATCTTTCGCCTCCTTCAACAGTTTTCTTCTTGGAAGCGCCAATTACTTCACCTTTGTATATCCAGCATTTAATACCGATTACACCGAAAGTGGTATGAGCTTCTGCGAAGCCGTAATCAATGTTTGCTCTTAAGGTTTGAAGTGGAATTGAACCTTCATGATATTGTTCAGTTCTTGCGATTTCAGCGCCGTCAAGACGACCTGATACAGCAACCTTTATACCTTTGATACCACTTCTAATACTTCTTGAAATCGCTTGTTTCATTGCACGTCTAAATGATGCACGTTTTTCAAGTTGAGCCGCAATTCCTTCAGCAACTAGTTGAGCGTCTGCGTCTGGCTTTTTAACTTCTGAAATATTGATAGAAATTTGTTTGCCTTTGCAAATTTTTGCTACAACGCCTTTGATTACTTCGATTTCAGCGCCTTGTTTACCGATTAGAACACCAGGACGTGACGTGAAAATGGTAATGATTACTTTGTTTGCTGCTTTTTCAATTTCAATTTTAGAAATTGCTGCTTGATAATATTTCTTTTTGAGTACTTTACGGATTTCGTTATCTTCTTTAATGTTTGCAGCGAAATCTTTGTTTTCTACAAACCAATGCGAATCCCAATCTTTAATAACTCCCACTCTTAAACCGTGTGGATTAACTTTTTGTCCCATAATAGTCCTCCTATGCCTTTGCGTCCAAAATCACGGTGATGTGACTCGTACGTTTCAAAATTCTAAAAGCTCTGCCTTGTGCTCTTGGCATTACTCTTTTGAGTGTAGGACCTTGGTCTGCGTAGCAAGCTGCAACGAATAGGTTGTCCTTGCTCATTCCAAGATTGTTTTCTGCATTTGCACCTGCCGACATCAATACCTTTTTAATAGGTTCTGATGCTGACTTCGGCGTGTTTTCCAAGATTGCTACTGCCGTTTTGTAATCTTTTCCTCTTATGATATCAAGTACGATTCTTACTTTATAAGGGGAAATTCTTACGTGTTTAGCAACCGCTCTTGGACGTCTATCTTTATTTTCTGCTATTCTAGCAGTCTTTTCTCTTAAATTCTTAGCCATTTTGAGCCTCCTATCTTGCACCCGTTGACTTTTCCGAACCTGCGTGTCCTTTGAAGGTTCTAGTCGGCGCGAATTCGCCAAGTTTGTGACCAATCATATCTTCAGTCACGTATACAGGCACGTGCTTTCTTCCATCATAAACCGCTATCGTGTGGCCTACCATTTGAGGGAATATCGTCGAAGACCTTGACCAAGTCTTTAAAACTTTCTTTTCGTTCTTTTCGTTTAATTCTTCAACTCTTTTTAAGAGTTTAGGTTCTACGTAAAAACCTTTTTTAACGCTTCTTGACATATCCTCTCTCCTTAATTTATCCTAGTAATGATAAGCTTGTTAGATGATTTCTTATGCTTTCTAGTCTTGTGACCGAGTGCAGGTTTACCCCACGGAGTCACAGGTCCCGGCATACCGATAGGTGATTTACCTTCACCACCACCGTGTGGGTGGTCGTTCGGGTTCATTACTACACCACGAACGGTAGGTCTTATACCTAGGTATCTAGTCTTACCTGCTTTACCAATTCTAATGATTTCGTGTTCTAGGTTTCCAACTTGACCAACGGTTGCTTTGCAGTTAGATAGAATATATCTCATTTCACCACTTGGCATTTTGATGGTCACGTACTTTTCGTCACGAGCCATGATTTGAGCACTCATACCTGCTGCTCTAGCGATTTGTCCGCCTTTACCAGGTTGCATTTCGATATTGTGAACCATAGTACCTACAGGAATATCTTTAAGTTTAAGCGCATTACCTGCTTTAATATCTACGTTTTCACCTGATGCAACAACGTCGCCAACTTTTAAGCCGATTGGAGCAAGGATGTATGCTTTTGCACCGTCAGCGTAGCAAAGAAGTGCGATATTTGCACTACGGTTTGGGTCGTATTCAATACTCTTAACAGTTGCTGGAATACCGTCTTTAGCACGTTTGAAGTCTATAATACGATATTTTCTTCTGTTTCCGCCACCAATGTGACGAACGGTGATTTTACCTTGAGCGTTTCTACCACCCGATTTTCTTTGGTCTTCTAAAAGAGACTTTTCAGGTTTATTCGTCGTGATTTCGTCGTAAGCACTTACCGTCATAAAACGACGTGCAGCCGACGTTGGTTTATATCTTTTAATAGCCATTTTCTTTCCCTCCTATTAAGACAACGAATCAAAGAATTCTATAGACTTGCTGTCTTCTTTGAGTTGAACGATAGCCTTTTTGTAGTCTGGAGTGTAGCCTTCGTATTTACCTTGTCTTTTAAGTTTTCCACCAACGATTGCGGTGTTTACACTTTTTACGCTTACTCCGAAGATTTCTTCTATCGCTAATTTGATTTGAGTTTTGTTAGCATTTTTTGCTACTATGAAGGAATATTTCTTATCCTTTATGCCCGCATAACTTTTTTCTGAAAGAAGGGGCTTAATTATAATATCGTGTGCAGCCATTATTCTCCGTAGACCTCCTCAATTTGCTTGATTGCATTTTTGGAAATTACGATTTTAGCATTTTTAACTACGTCGTAGGTATTTAATTGACATACCGGAAGAGTAGTCACTTTAGAGATGTTTGCACATGCTCTTAAAACCGCTTCGTCTGAATTTTCCATTACTACTAATACGCTCTTATCAAGGTTGAACGCTTTTAAGAACGTTGCAATTTCCTTGGTTTTGGGCGCTGCAACTTTTATTTCGTCAATAAAAATTACTTCGTCGTCTCTAATCTTTTGTGATAACGCTGAGAAAAGCGCTACTTCTTTTGCTTTAGCATTCATCTTTTTAGAGAAATCTCTTGACTTAGGAGCGAATACCACGCCACCTTTTACCCATTGTGGACTTCTGATAGAACCTTGTCTTGCTCTACCCGTTCCCTTTTGTCTCCAAGGTTTTGCACCACCGCCACGAACTTCGCTACGAGTTAGTGTGCTTTTCGTTCCTTGTCTTTCGTTGCAAAGACGAGTCACTACCGCTTGATGAATTACTGATTCGTTGTATTCAGCACCAAATAAAGCGTCAGCCAATTTGAGGTCTCCAACGATATTTGCTTTCATATCATATAATTTAACACTTGGCATAATTATTCTCCTTACGCTTTAACGCTGTTTCTTAAAGTCACGATTCCCTTAACAGGACCTGGAACGGCGCCTTTTACGAGAATTACGTTTCTTTCTGTATCGACTTTTACAACTTCAAGGTTTAGTACAGTCACGTTTTCGTGTCCGTATTGACCAGGCATCTTCTTGCCTTTGAATACTCTTGAAGGATTACTGATTGCACCCATAGAGCCGGGTTCTCTGTGTACAGGACCTACACCGTGGGTTTCCTTAAGTCTGTGATGGTTCCATCTTTTAATTACACCCGAGAATCCGTGACCTTTAGATACGCCCGATACGTCGATTTTGTCGCCTGCTGTGAAGACGTCACAACCTATAACCGTACCTACTTCGTACTTTTCAGCATCTTCTAGTCTAAATTCCTTTAATACTTTTTGCGGTGCAACGTTGATTTTCTTAAACAAACCAAGTTCAGGTTTATTAAGTTCTTTTTCCGCTACTTCGCAAAAACCGAGTTTAACTGACGAATAACCGTCTTTTTCCAAGGTTTTAACTTGCACTACCGGACATGGGCCGGCTTCAATTACAGTGACAGGGATTACCTTGCCTGTTTCCGAGAAAAGTTGCGTCATTCCCAACTTTCTTCCAATGATTGCTTTATTCATAGATAAAGTTCACCTCCATATATTATATATAATGTTTATTAAAGTTTAATTTTGATATCAACGCCTGCTGGTAAGTGTATGCTATCTAGTAGTTTTACGTTGGGCGAATATATATCGATTAATCTCTTATGCGTTCTGATTTCAAATTGTTCTCTTGAATCTTTATATTTGTGTGGAGAACGAAGAATCGTTACGATTTCCTTTTCGGTTGGTAGTGGAATAGGTCCACTGATTTTTGCACCTGACTTCTGCATAGTTTCAATGATTTTTGCTGCAGATTGGTCAAGCATTTCTACGTCGTAAGACATAAGTTTAATTCTGATTTTTTGACTTGCCATTTTTTTGCTCCTTTTTTTCCTAACTTTTTTTGCTGTCGTAAACTCTGCCGTGTGTATCGAATTAGTAAAAATAAAAAATCATTCGCCGATACTTATTTTTTAAGTCGCTGCGAATGACTTTACTAATTCTATATTTAATAGTTAGTCGCAGGGGTCTTGCCCCCACAATTGTCCACGGAAATTATCTGTTATTGGCTTAACTTAAGTAACTTTCCGCTTCAACCCAGATTACACAGCCTAATCATTATAAAGCATTATGCAACCCGTTGTCAAACATTTTTTAGTAGTTTTTTGTACTTTTTTGAATTTTTTTAAATTATTTTTTTAGGCGATTTCCTTATTTATTATCTTAGGTTTTACACCTTTAACGACTACGTCTTCGTCAATTATTACTTTGGCAATACTGTCGTTAGACGGAATATCGTACATAGTATCAATCATTAGATTTTCAAAAATAGTACGAAGCCCCCTAGCGCCCGTCTTTAACTCAATGGCTTTTTTAGCAACTGCACTAACTGCACCGTCGGTAATTTCAAGTTCAACGTCGTCAAGTTCTACTAAACGTTTGTATTGTTTAACCAAAGCGTTTTTAGGTTCGGTTAAAATATTTACTAGCGCCTTTTCGTCTAGCGGATGAAGTCCTACGCAAATAGGTATTCTACCTACGAATTCAGGTATCAAACCGTATTTAATCAAATCTTGCGGGGTGACTTCAGTCACTAAATCATATTCGGTTTTCGCCGTTTTATTTACGCTACCACCAAAGCCTAGGCTTGCCTTTTCCTTGCGCTTATTTATAATTTCGTCAAGCCCTACGAAAGCACCACCACATATAAACAATATATTAGTGGTATCAATTCTTAAGCACTCTTGTTGCGGGTGTTTTCTTCCACCTTGCGGGGGTACGTTTGCTATCGTGCTTTCGATAATTTTAAGTAGCGCTTGTTGTACGCCTTCGCCCGAAACGTCTCTAGTAATCGAAACGTTTTCAGATTTTCTTGCAATCTTATCAATTTCGTC
>JAZQWW010000143.1:0-1144 GCA_045632585.1 Christensenellaceae bacterium | reverse complement strand
CTTTGCCAAAAGCTTAACCGCGAGCCAACGGTTAATGAAATAAGCGAATATTTAACCGTTTCGCCCGAAGCGGTGACCGAAGCAATATGCGCCAGCCAAGCAACCGTTTCGCTAACGGTTGAAAATGACAGTAAAATCATTGAAACCGATTTGCCCGTTGTTGACCATCAAGAAGAAATAAACAACAAGGTTTTAATTGAAAGTGCGGTTAAGGAACTAACCGAAAACGAAAAGCTAATTTTAAAATATCGTTATTATGATTTGCTGACTCAAAGCAAAGTTGCAAAGGTTTTAAATATGAGTCAGGTGCAGGTTTCACGCGCAGAAAAGCGAATACTTGCTAAAATGCGACATATAATAGGAAATATATGATAAAAAATGCCATAAAATTGTACTCTTTTTATGAAAAACCGCAAAAGAAAAAATTTTTTAAAAAAAGTTTAAAAAAAGTGTTGACAAAGGGGTATTTGGTGTGGTATTATAGTCGAGCGCTCTAATGAGGGGGCGCAAAACGGACCTTGAAAATTAAACAACGACAATAATAAGGACCCGACAATTCTCGAGAGAAATTGAGAGAAAAGTTAAGTACTTTAAAAGTATTGAAGGACAGAATAATGCGTCAGCATTGTTCGGTTGAATGGGCTTAAAGCTTATCTAAGAAGATGTTAACGCCTTAGGGTGTTAAGATATAATTTTTTAGAGAGTTTGATCCTGGCTCAGGACGAACGCTGGCGGCGTGCCTAACACATGCAAGTCGAACGGAGACAAACGCTGATTTGATGGTAGCTTGCTACTGGATTTTCTTGTTTGTCTTAGTGGCGGACGGGTGAGTAACGCGTGAGTAACCTGCCTTACAGAGGGGGACAACAGTTGGAAACGACTGCTAATACCGCATAATGTATAACCAAGGCATCTTGGATATACCAAAGGAGCAATCCGCTGTAAGATGGACTCGCGTCCAATTAGATAGTTGGTGGGGTAACGGCCCACCAAGTCGACGATTGGTAGCCGGACTGAGAGGTTGAACGGCCACATTGGGACTGAGACACGGCCCAGACTCCTACGGGAGGCAGCAGTGGGGGATATTGCACAATGGGGGAAACCCTGATGCAGCAACGCCGCGTGAGGGAAGAAGGTTTTCGGA
>JAZQWW010000142.1:0-11502 GCA_045632585.1 Christensenellaceae bacterium | reverse complement strand
TAAAGTCAATAACGTTTTTTATATTTTGTCAGATAGTTATATTGCACCTGGCAGTAGTGGCGGAATACTTATTAACGAAGATTTTGAAGTGATAGGAATAACTGCGATGGGATTATATGCGGATAGTAGCAAAACAATATATATTGCGGGTGGTTCTATACCTACATTTGTATTTAAGAAATTTTTATCAAACCTAAATGAAAATAATTTAATACCCTTAAACCAATGATTAAAGGAGATAAACTAATGAAACAAATTAAGAGAACGAGTCTAATTATTACTGTTTTGTTGTGTGTTGTAACATTAATTTTTTCGCTTACTGCTTGTGGTAAAGTTGCAGTAGAAAATGTAGTGTTAGACAAATCAACAGCAACAATTAAGGTGGAAGAAACTTTACAATTAATTGGCACTGTAACTCCAAACGATGCTACCGAGTCAACTATTTCTTGGCAATCATCAGCCAGTTCTGTTGCAACTGTAAACGCTACAGGCTTAATAACAGGCGTTGGAGAAGGAACTTGCACAATTACAGCATCCGCTGATGGCAAGGTTGCTGTGTGTGTAATTACTGTTAAGAAAAAAGCCCCCGACTTAGGAGCTCTATATAACGCTTTAAGTGACAAGTACGGATGGACTTTAGGAAGCGATGGAAGTTATCTAAGCGCAGATACAAATGTTTATGATTTAGATGATTATTCAAGTTCTGCAATTATGTACGAAATAAAAGATATGAATAAGAACTTAGGTTTACCAGATTCATTATGGAATGATATGTTGCAAACAACTTGGTCTATGGGAAAACAGCAAGAAACATATGAAAGCATAGGTATAAAAGTTTCTTGGACTTACCATCCAGATAAAGGACTTGAAGTCACATATAAATTGCTTGATGAGTAATAGGTTTTTGTAAGGGTATTATTTTTTAGACGATTAAAAGTGTAGCACACTAAACTTTGCTCTGCCAAGTCGTGTGTTTTTATAAAGCAAAAAAAGTAAAGAGTAGCAAAATTTTGCTACTCTTTTATAATGTTCTAAAAAATCCACTATAGGAACTCCACGAAGGCGTCTGTTTTTTTGGTGCGAAGGATGGGACTTTCGCCTGTGCAACCTACCCGCTGGAGTGTTCGCTGGACACTATATTTTTGCAAAGCAAAAACACTTCACTTCGTTCGTGGCTCCTTATTCAAGTCCTTCATTTTTTTACAAAAAAAACAGGCACAACCTATGTGCCTGTTTTTTGGTGCGAAGGATGGGACTTGAACCCACACGGATAACCATACGCCCCTCAAACGTACGCGTCTGCCAATTCCGCCACCCTCGCGCGTCCATTATATATTAACTAAAAAAATTTTATTTGTCAACAATATTACTTAATAATTTTTCATATTTTACCCTTGCCCGTTTGGTTTTATTAACGTATCTTTCCGTTTCTCTAAACGGTATTTTTTCTAGCGTTTTTCCGTCCTTTGAATACTGCTCGTTTACTAGCCACAAATTAACGTTCCCTTCCCCTGCATTATAGGCGCATAGCGCCGTTTCTTCATTTTCAAACTTATTTAGCAAATACCTTAAATAATAACACCCAAAATCTATATTCGTTTTAGCGTCTAATAAATCGTATTCGCTTACGCCTTTTAAGTCGGCTATATATTTTGCCGTGTCGGGTTTTATTTGCATTAGTCCTATCGCACCTTTTTTACTTACGGCACTAGTATTAAAATTACTCTCAACTTTAATCACCGAAAACACTAGCGCCGTGTCAAGTTCGTATTGCTTGCTAATATTAGTAATTTCTTTTTCATATTTAATAGGATAAGCGTTCAGGCTATAATATCCACCAAAAAAATAAACGGCTAAAAAAGTAAGCCAAAAAGCGAAAACTAACACTCTTAAACACTTATATATTAAATTTATGCTTTTTTTCGAAAAGTTTTTAGACATATATTAAAGTATATGTTTTTTATAATTTTTTAGGCGTTTTTCCTTAATATTCGCCTTAATTTGACACTTTTATTGATTTGCTTTGCTTTTTTTCGATATATAATATCTTTTACTATGAAAAAAACAATAACACTAATCTTAAGCGCACTAATTATAGCCACGCAACTAATAAGCGTAAAAACAGCACGTGCAGACCAAAGTGAATATTATCGAATAGTTGATAGCGAAACACCTTTTTTTAGTGACAATTTAGGGCAAAACCTACTTTTTTATCTTCCTTATACCTATTACGTTAAAATGTTAGAAAACGGCGGCGAATTTTCACACGTTGAGTGCTATGGCGAAGGCAACACGGCACTAATCGACGGATACGTTCCTAGCGAAAAACTTTTCTGTGACGGGCTTAAAACGACTTCGCCCTATCTATCTCTCGACATAAAAACGCTAACTAACACCGTATTATATACCGACGCTACGTTATCAACTCCTATTCAGTACGTTTTTAGTGGTAGAAATCTAAAATATTTCGGCGAAATGCCCTTAAACGGTGGAACTAAATGCTTTTTCGTTAGTTATAACGACAAACTTGGCTACGTTAAAGAAAGCGACGTTGAACCTTTTGAAGTTGAAAACCACCCCAACGAACTTACCTTTCTTGAACAAGATATAGATTCTTCGACTCCGCCACCAACCGTACAAAATGAAAACGGCGAAAGCAATGCTCAAAACGAACTGAGAATAGTAATAATCGCTTGTCTTATCATCGCTGGATTTATAGCGATTGCCATAAGTTTTAGAAACAAACCCAATAATAAAACTAGTTTAGACTATTATGAAGAAACCGACTGCGAATAATTGCAGTCGGTTTCTTTACGCAGTGCGTTCTTTCGTGTCTATAATAACGTTCGTCTTTTGTTTTAACTTTTCTTTTTTAGGCTTGTTTTTCTTGCTTAATTTTTCTAGTTCCACTACCCTTTTTAATAGTTCTCTAAAAAAATCAACCTTAAAACACTCTTTTTGAAATTTTATATCGTCGTACCCTTGCTTTTCAAGACGAATAGAAAATTTCTTAACTAAAGATATTTGCTTTCTAAAATACTGCCTACTAGCCGTATCTATAAATTCAAAATATTCTTTCGGCTTTCTTTTGAAATACTTATAATCAAGTAAATCTAAATCTTCCAAAGAAAACTTCGAAAATATTTTATCAAGACATATTTTAAGTTCAATAAGTATATTCTTTTGTTCGGTTAAATCTAAAATCTTTTCACACTGCGTCTCGCAAGGCGAAAAATCATGCATTGACGATAACGCCCTTTTCTCCACTAGTTCATCAATTTGTTCCATTACCGCTTCTAGGTTTGGATACGCGTATAGCGCAACTTTAGCATAAAGTAAATTCATTTCTCTCTCCAAATAATTTTTTCTTCCGGAAAACACCACCATTATATGTTATCGTTTTAGCCTAGTCAATGCCTTTATGACTATTTTTGTACAAATTAAAATATTTTTGTACAAAAATAAAATATATTGACATATACTATTGATTTTAAGTTTTTTTAGTACTAAAATTTTTTGTTTACGAACATTTGTTCGTGTTTGTTCGTTTTTAATATACGCTTTAATTTTGTCAAACGGATGTCATAATTAAAAATTAACTCCAAAAATTAGTAAAAATAATTATAGGCAAAACTTTTAATTAGGTAATGACAAGAGATAAAAATTATGATATACTTTTAGTTATGAATACTAAAAAAATTAAAATAACGGGTATTATATTATGTTTAGCGGTTTTATGCACTTGTTTTGCGTTTTTATTTAGCATTAAACCTGCTTACGCCGCCCCCACTAGTCAAAAAGAAATATTCTTACCGACGAGCGAACTCGAAAACACTTCTCTCACCGCTCCTATCGACGTTTATTCTGGAGATGAAATTATAATTTTGCAAAGTGCAAACGAAATTTTGCTTTCTAAAAACGGTGAATTGCTTTCTAACGCTGATTTCGGCGTTTCGTTTACCAATCTTAAGCAAGTTAAGAATTTTAGCGACGAATACTTTTTGGTTTCCGATAGTGGCTCGGTTTACACTGTTAGTAAAGAAGATTTTTCTAAAAGTCCGTTAATCTACAACTCTAACGTTGTGGGCGGAAATTATTTCGACCTAAACCAAAATTTCCTAATTACGGCGTTTTCGGACAAGGCTACCGTTTACCAACTTGAAAACGGGCAAATAGTTTCCGAACTTCCACAATTCGACGTTAGAGTAGATAAACCTATTTGTATTAACGACGCAGGTCAAATTTTCTACGTTAATCAAGACGTTATTCAAATGAAGGACGCTAACTCTCGTGATGCTTCACCTATCACCATTGCTGAAATTTCGCCCGATAAAATGATTGCCAACAACCAATACTTATATCTAATAAACAACAATAAGATATTCAGAGTAGATATTGAAACCAAAACGCTATTTGAACTTGAAAATCTTTCGGCATCAACGCTATTTGACCTTGGAAATATCGTATCCCCTTCAAGCATTTGTTTTAATGGCGAAAATCTTATAGTTGCCGATTCTAACGCCGTTCAAGAATTTAGCGTAGCGGGCGATAAACTAGAATTCACGGGCTATGCTATCGCAAGCGGAAAGACGGCTTATAATAGAATTAGCGTGAGCGCAAGCAAAATAGAACGCAACGACAACTACCTAGCCGTAAAAGACGGAAATAAACTTTGCGTGATTAAAAACGTAGACGGCTTTGACGGAAAAGACCAAAAATATTTTAAAAACTTTTTTGAACTAGGTAATTTTGATAAATTTTGCGTAGGCGAAGGCGTAATTTTACTAACCTACCAAGACAACACCGTGAAAATTCTAAATATCGAAGAAGGAACTTTAACTAACGCTACGGCAATTCCTAACGGTGACATAATGGACGTTTCGTACGGAAACGGTGGTTTTTACGTTGCCACAAACGTTTCGACTACTAGTTATATTTATAAAGTTTTATTAGACGGAACAATTTTAACTAACCCAAAAACCTTACAAACGGCCATCCGACTTTTCGTTCGTGACCAAGAAAATAACGACTATATTCTTGACGAAGCGGGTAAACTTTATAAAAACGACCTTGAAACGGTGCTATGTGAAAACGTTTCAGGTGCAACTGAAATTCAAGTTGACCTTGACGGAACTATTTATCTACTTGTTAATAATAAAATCAACGTGGCTCATAACGGCTCTTTAATGCCTGTTCATAGTGACGACGTTAAGACCTTTACCCTATCGTTTGATAAAAAGCAAGTTTATTTTCTTAAAGATAATGAAGAATTTATCTACCAAACGACGTCTATAGAAAATCACGCAATAGAAGATATTACTATCCCTACTGAATATAAACTAACCGACATAAGCGCTTACGTTGATAACCTTGCCGTTTGCACGGTAAATACGGACGCTAGCGTTTATTTAATAGACGATAAAGAATTAAATTTTGACTTTTTAAGAATTACAGAAAAAGAAAATCAATACTTGTTCATTTGTGACATACAAGTTGGTGACACTCAAATGACTGCTCTTGCAGGACAAAACGGAATAGTTTTAACCTACAAATCGTTTACCGAGAAAACTAGCGCAGTCTTCTACAATCACCCAGCAGAAACGTACGTGACGACGGGTGTACACGTATATTACTTGCCGTTAATAACTATGGATATGAAATTCGTTCTAGTGGACGATAACCAAGTAATAAGGCTTGAAAAAGGCACGAAGATAACACCACTTAAAGCGTTTAGCGCAGTTGATAGAGATTACTACTATGCCGAAATTACTTTAGGCGAAAAAACTTATAAAGGATATATTCCTAAAGAATTTACGGTAGACGTACTAGCCGAAGATAAGGCTTACTCAAGTTTTAAGTTTGGCAAGGTAAGCGCTACAAGCGTATATCTAGACGCAGAACTAATCACCGAAATTGCGACTTTATCTGAAAGTACTAGCGTAAGAATAGCAAGCATAGAAAACGGCGTTGCCGAGATTTATTTTAGAAGTGGCGAAGTTTGGCTTAAGGGTTATATAGCAGAAAGTGCTATAATAATTGAACAAAATAATTCTATAAGAAACGCTATAATGCTACTAATAGCAGTCACCTGCGTTTGCTCGACTATAATATATTTTATGTTTAAGAAAAAATCGTAAAATAAGATAATAAATGGAAAAACGCACCGAAGTTTCGGTGCGTTTTTATTTTACTGATATACGCTTTCGCTAGCATCTTCGCTAGCGGTAAAGATATCAAATTCTTCGTCAACGTCAAAATTTTCAGCGTTTTCGTAAGCAGAAAGTTTACTTATAGAAACTTCGTAGGCAGTCATAATCTTGACGTCGTCGTCAATCCTTTTTTGATATTCCCTGCTTTGAATTCTACCGGCTATCGCAATCTTTTCACCAACTGCTAGATTTTTAGCAAACCTTGCGTTTCTTCCCCACGCAATGCACGGTATATAATCGCTTTTATTGTAAGAACGATTTACTGCAATTAATATATCGGCAATCTCTCTATTAAACGGCGTAGTTCTATAAACGGGTGGTTTACATATGTAGCCCGATAAAACTATATTGTTAGGATTTTTAACGGCGTACACTTCGGGAAGTTCCCTAACGAACACCGTTAGCATAAGTTTGCTTTTACCGTTTACTAATTTATTATAACTTCTAAACTGTCCTAAAGCGTTAATTTTCACGCCTACCTTAAGGTCTTTATCTTGAATAAGCCTTTCAGACACCGTCACGGGAAGAATATCCCCTTGCCCCGACAAACGCTTAACCAAAACGTTCATTTCGTAAAAGCCTTCGCCGTAAACTTCGTGCGAGAACTCGGCTTCGGAAACTATTTCGCCACTGATAAATACCTTGTTGTTTTTTTCTACTGAATTGTTCATATATATTTTCCTCCAAATTGCTTCTATGATAATTTTCTTTGAGCGCCGTCGGGTAGCATTTGATAGTCGCTTTTATA
Source organism: Christensenellaceae bacterium (assembly GCA_045632585.1). GTDB lineage: Bacteria > Bacillota > Clostridia > Christensenellales > Borkfalkiaceae > UBA1259. Next base: position 4,545 of record JAZQWW010000142.1, on the reverse strand, counting down.
AATAAGTTCACCTATAGGCACAAACTCGTATCCCGCACTTTTAAGTTCGGTTATAATTTCACCTAGCGCTTCAGCCGTATGTAAGCCTTGATTATGAAAAAGTACTATCGCTCCGTTTTTAGCCTTGCTTACTACTCTCGATTTTATTTGACTAGCCGATAAATCTTTCCAGTCTAGACTATCTATCGACCACTGAATAGTAAACAAATTAAGTTCAGTAGCCGTTTCGATAAGTCTATCGTTGTAATCTCCATACGGTGGACGAAATAGTTCAATCTTTTTGCCCGTAATATCTTCTATTGCTTTAGATGACGAACTAAGTTCACTAATTATAGTATTTTTATCCAGTTTACTCATATACGGGTGCGTTGCCGAATGAGTTCCCCACTCGTGACCTAGTTCACTTATCTTTTTGACGTAATCGGGGTATTTTTTCACCCAGAACTCCGTGGCAAAAAACGTACACTTCACGTTTTCGGTTTTCATTATGGCAAGAAGTTTATAGGTGTAATCAACGCCCCATGCGCAATCGAACGAGATTGCTATTTTCTTTTCTGTCGTTTCCACGCTATAGATAGGTAATTTTTTTAGATTATACCCGTAAAAAACGGCGTGCGCACCAGTAATTTTTAACGTTAGTGAAAGCGCAAGCGTTAAAACGGCAACTATTACAAAACTAACCGATTTTAATTTTTTGCTAACGAATATCATTATAACTTCTCTAACTTTTTTAGTTTTGGCGAAAAATGTCGAAATCTGCAATATTTTGTAGATTAGCGTATTTTTAAGCTATTATTATTTATTCACAATCCACAAAAAAAATACCGCCTTTCGTTGTTTTACAAAAGACGGTTTAATTTATATTGTTTTTTCTATAAGCATAATCGAATTAGATTTGCGCTTTTGCTTTAGCGCCTGATTTTCATCTTCAAGAGTTTTTACCAATTTAATAAGTCTAGCGTTTTCCTGCCTTTCCTTAAAAAGTAGTCTTTCCACTAGTCCGTTTATCTCTGATTTAAGTCTTTTTAACTGAACTTCGTTAATTCTAGGCTTTTTGCTATTTGAGATACTGGGCTTAGTTTTTTTTAAATAATTTCTATACTTGTTTTGATATCTTAAAAAAAGCACGTCGTCGCCGTTAGCCATTTGATTAATAATACTTCTAACGCTTCTACCCTTTTGCCTTTCGGCGTTTACCTTGTCTATTAAATTCTTTTCGTCTAAAGGATTAAACCTTTCTATTCTTTTAACCTTAAAAAAACTATCGTCAAGTCCCTTTTGCGCTTTTACTATAGCGTAGTATAAGTTTCTAATCGTGCCTTTAGATTTGCCTATTTTTGTAGCGTAATCCGAAAAAACACTGACCTTGCTTTTCCCTTGATTTTCTTTTAAGTACTGTATAAGCCCGTTTGCGTCGTTTTCATTAAATCCGTATATTTTCATTTTTACCTCCTTAATCTTTGTATTGACATAAAATCAAAACCGTATACGTATTATTTAAAAATGAATATATATTTTTGTAGCGATTATCCGTGCGCAGTTAAAGTTAACGGAACTTTTTTCTCTAGAGTATACCAAGATATTTTGCCCTGTAAACTAGACGAAGATAGTTTTATAGAAGTATGCTCTATAAGTTCTAATGAAATTAACAAAAACTTCTTTCTATCAAGCGACTTTTTTTCGTCGCCACCATCGTACGTAAACGTGGTTGACCTTAAAGGTGGGTATTTAGTTAGATTTAACGCTAAACGTGGCGAAAGTGAGTTTAGGGTAATTTATCAAGAACGCCTTGAAAACTCTCAAGTCACGGTGTTTAATGAAAATGGATACAAAATTTCAGTTGAAACTAGAAATTCTTTTTTTGCCGAAAATATAGACTTTGCGTTTTCTTCGGTTAGCGCAAAGGAATATTTTCTTTGTGGAAAGCCTATTCTATTATTATTTTTCAAGGGCGAAACTAACGTTCTTAAAATATATCTAATATCAAGCGAAATAACAAAAATCTTCGATAGAGTAGTAAGCGATTATTCGGTATCCGATATTCTCTTTACCAAAGAAGAATATAAGGATATAAAAAAACATTTAGTCACTTGCGAGTGGCAATTAAACGGCGATAATTTTTCGCTTAAATCTAAAACTGCCGAGCCAAGAAAACAAATAAAAAAAGAAAAACTACCCGACCTACTTATTCCCTATCTTTTTTTGGAAGATTTTTCGGCGGGGGAAGATTTTTCGGAATACTTAAGTGATGATATAAACAAAAACGCAGATAAACTAGGTGGGTTTTTCGGGAATTTTTTAGGCGTTTTTCCACCACCGCTTTTTAGAAGTCAAGACGAAGTGGGACTAATTTATAAAATAAAAGAAAATCTTTTTGAAACTAAATATTTTACCTTTCATTTAGATAACAAAAAGATTTCAAACATTATTCCCGTAGAATAAAAAAATAGCGAACTAATAAGTTCGCTATTTTAATTTAGTTTAATCTAAGATATTTGAAAGGTTGCCTTAACACCTTCAATAACGGTGTTTAACGGGTTGTTTAGGTAAATTTTATCAATTCCAAACTTACTACCTTCAAGGAACGCATAAACGCCACCTTGCGCGCCGGTAAGCCAGAAAAGAACTTGGAACGCAACTAAACCTAGCACAACAATAAACGCACACATTAAAACTACGCCAAACGTTTTATTTATAACTCTCATTACCTTATTATCCATTTCAAAAAACTTCTTAATTAGCCCAACGAGTAGTTTATTTATAATTAAAACTACGACAAACAAAGCAACTGCTAGCGCAATCAAATCTATTCTTAATTTTATTAGTAGATTGCAAATTATATTTCCCTTTTCGCTAAGCGTCAGAATAAGTTTAGCAAGTAATTCTTGAACAAAACCTATTTTAAGCACTATTCCGAATAGGAAATAGCAAATTACTAGCGTGAAAATTTTACCTATAAAACCGTTAGTTATAAGTTTTAGCACCTTGCCAAAACCCATAACAAGTCCGGATAATACGGCAAAAAGCCCTACGCCTAGCGCAATCAAGTCAATTGTAGGAAGCATTTTTCTCCTTAATAATTTTCAGCGTGTATTTCAAAATAACTTTGAGGGTGTGCACAAGTAGGACAAATATCCGGTGCGTTAGTACCTACTACTAAATGACCACAGTTTCTGCATTCCCAAACCTTAACTTCCGATTTAGCAAAAACTTCTGCAAGTTCGATATTTTTTAATAATGCTCTATATCTTTCTTCGTGATGCTTTTCGATAGCAGCAACCAAACGGAACTTTTCAGCAAGTTCAGTAAAACCTTCTTTTTCTGCGGTTTCAGCAAAACCAGCGTACATATCCGTCCATTCGTAATTTTCACCCTCTGCCGCAGCAAGAAGATTTTCTGGCGTTTTGCCAAGTTCGTTAAGTTCTTTGAACCACATTTTTGCGTGTTCTTTTTCGTTATCCGCAGTTTTAGCGAAAAGTGCAGAAATTTGTTCATAACCTTCTTTTTTTGCTACTGATGCAAAATAAGTATACTTATTTCTTGCTTGTGATTCGCCAGCAAACGCTGCTTGTAAATTCTTTTCGGTTTGTGTTCCTGAATACTTGTTCATAGGTTTCTCCTTTATTTCTTCTAATTTATCACCCGTAGCCTTACAAATAGGGCAAACGGGGTTTTCTCCGTCTTCTACTTCAAAAACTGCTTTGCAGATTTTACAAAAATATTTCTTCATAATTTTTCTCCTTTAAGTTTAACTATATTCATTATATAACGAAAAATAGAAATTTGCAACGAAAAATTTATTTTAATTCACCAAGCGCGTTCATAACTATTGCGCTTAAAGCAATACTAGCAGTTTCCGACCTTAAAATTCTTTTACCTAAATATACGCTCTTATAGCCAAGACTTAACGCCAAATCGCCTTCTTCAACGCTAAAACCACCTTCACTTCCTACGACTATTGCCGTGTTGCCTTTTAGAGAACTTAAATCCACAGCGCTTTCATTAGCAAACTCTAGCGCAATTAATTTATTATCTAAACTAGATAGATATTCTAAAACAGACTTAAAATTGTCAAAATATTTAACGGACGGAACTACTGCTCTTCCACATTGTTTGCTTGCTTCAAGGCTTACTTTATTTAATCTTGCAATCTTGTTTTCACTGCTAAACGCCGAGCAAAATTTAGAATTAAAAAACACTATTTCACTAACGCCTAATTCCACGGCTTTTTGAACTACAAGTTCGTTCTTGTCGCCCTTTAGATATCCAGACGCTAGTATTACCTTGCTTTTAGGCTCTGAATTAGAAAATCTTTTTTCTATCACCTTTAGGCTTATGCTTTTTTTATCAATACAATCTACCGTGCAAACGCACTCTTCGCCCGTTCCGTCGCACACTATGATTTTTTCGCCTTCACGTATTCTTAAAACGTTTACGGCGTGACGGTATTCTTCGCCTTCAATACTTAAAGGCTCAACTAGACTTTGGGTGAAAAATCTTCTAAAATCACTCATATTATTCTTTTTCGCTAATTCTATAAATATC
>JAZQWW010000141.1:0-1500 GCA_045632585.1 Christensenellaceae bacterium | reverse complement strand
AAATGTAAGGAGACTTATAATGAAAACTAAAGCAGTAAGACTTTACGGCAAAGAAGATTTAAGATTAGAAGAGTTTGAACTTCCAGAAATTAAAGACGACGAAATACTTGCTCGTGTAGTATCGGACAGTATTTGTATGTCAAGTTTTAAGGCGGCAGAACAAGGTCCAGACCATAAAAGAGTACCTAATGACGTTGCTGAAAACCCAATAATAATCGATCACGAATTTTGCGGTGATATCGTTAAAGTAGGCGCAAAATGGAAAGACAAGTTTAAAGAAGGCGATAAATTTGGTATTCAACCAGCAATAGATTATAAACCCGTTATGAACGGACTTGGTGCGCCGGGATATTCGTATCAAAATATCGGTGGAGATGCAACTTACGTTATTATTCCTAACGAAGTTATGGAAAAGGACTGTTTAATTCCGTACTACGGCGAAAGTTATTTTAAGGCTTCGCTTGCTGAACCAATGTCTTGTATTATTGCAGGATATCACGAAAACTATCACTCGGTTTACGAAACTCACTCTCACGAAATGGGAATTAAAGAAGGTGGAGCAGTAGCAATACTTGCGGGCGTTGGTCCTATGGGACTTGGTGCAATAGACTACGGTATTCACTCAGATAGAAAACCATCTCTTATGGTTGTCACGGATATCGACCAAGCAAGACTTGATAGAGCAGCGTCACTTCTAACGGTAGAAGAAGCTGCTAAAAACGGAGTTAAACTAATTTACGTTAACACCGCTAGCGTTGAAGACCCCGTTGAATATATAAAAAGTCTAAACGGTGGAAAGGGCTACGACGACGTGTTTGTGTACGCTCCCGTTTCAGCGTTAGTTGAACAAGGCGATAAATTACTTGGAGAATACGGCTGTCTAAATTTCTTTGCTGGTCCAATAAATAGCGACTTTTCGGCAAAATTCAATTTCTACGACGTTCACTACGCTTTCCATAGAATAACGGGAACTTCGGGTGGAAATAAATCAGATTTAAGAGAAGCCATTAAACTTGCAAGCGAAGGCAAAATTAACCCAGCGATTATGATTTCTCACGTTGGTGGTCTTGATTCGGTTGTAGAAACGACGCTTAATCTTCCGAACATTAAAGGAGCAAAGAAACTTTGCTATACGCAAATTTCAATGCCAATGACGGCGATAGCAGACTTTAGAAAACTTGGCGAAACGGACCCCTTCTTTAAGGACTTAGCAGATATCTGTGATAGACACAACGGAATTTGGTCTGACGAAGCAGAGAAATACGTTCTTAAAAATGCAAAGAAAATTTAATTAAAAAAATAAAAGAGCCCTAGAAAAGGGCTCTTTTTTAATTGTTTTTTTGATTTTCTCTCCATGTTTCAGGGGGAACGCCTACTAATTTTATAAACGCTGAATAAAAACCGTTATAAGACGAGTATCCCACGAGTTCGGCAATCTTATTTATCGAATTTTCCGTTTCAAATAGCAGGTCTTTGGCGACGTTAATTCGTTTTTCGGTT
>JAZQWW010000140.1:0-1107 GCA_045632585.1 Christensenellaceae bacterium | reverse complement strand
TCTTGGATGGCAACTATAAAGTATTGGCATATCGTACTTTTCAGCCATTTTATTGATTGCCGTAAATAGTGAATAAAAATTCTTTTCTGTATCTATATTTTCTTCTCTATGCGCAGAAAGTAAAATGTATTTTTTAGGCTCCAGTCCTAAACGTGATAAAACGTCGCTATTTTCTATATTCTTTAAATTGCTACGTAAAACTTCGGCCATGGGCGAACCAGTCACGTATGTTCTTTCCTTTGGCATACCGCATTCGATTAAATAACGACGTGCGTGTTCGCTATATGCTAAGTTAACGTCCGAAATAATATCAACTATTCTACGGTTAGTTTCTTCTGGCAAGCATTCATCCTTACAACGATTCCCTGCTTCCATGTGGAAGATTGGAATATGAAGTCTTTTTGCTGAAATTGCCGAAAGACAACTGTTAGTATCACCAAGTATAAGTAGTGCATCAGGCTTGCACGCCGACATAAGTTTGTACGAACAGTTAATAATGTTTCCAACTGTAGCGCCCAAATCGTCGCCAACTGCGTCCATATAAACTTCGGGGTCTTTAAGTCCTAAATCCTTAAAGAAAATACCGTTAAGGTTATAATCGTAATTTTGTCCCGTGTGCGCCAAAATGCAATCGAAATACTCACGGCATTTGTTAATTACTGCGCCAAGTCTTATTATCTCTGGACGAGTGCCTACGATTATTAAAAGTTTTAATTTTCCATTGTCCTTAAATTTAACGTCACTATAATCTAATTTAATTTTCATTTCCATAATTAAACCTCTTCAAAAAACGTATCTGGGTGATTTGGGTCAAAACTTTCGTTTGCCCACATAACCGTCACCAAATTTTCCGTTTTAGATAAATTTATTATATTATGCGTGTATCCTGGTAGCATATGAACTGCCTGAATATTATCTCCACTCACTTCAAAATTAAGCACTTCATCCGTACCGATTTTCCTTTGTTGAATAAGTCCTTTTCCGCTAACAACTATAAAGAATTCCCACTTACTATGGTGCCAATGTTGCCCCTTTGTAATACCAGGTTTTGAAACGTTTATAGACACTTGTCCACACTTTTCACTTTTAAGAAGTTCAGTAAAACTT
>JAZQWW010000139.1:0-8387 GCA_045632585.1 Christensenellaceae bacterium | reverse complement strand
TTTAGTATCGGCAATCGGTGGAAACGCTAGTATCGTTGCTTGGGGCTTTATCGGTGGCGCAGTAATGACTATAGCGCCTATGATAGCAGGTTTCTTTATTGCAAGATATATGCTCAAACTTCCACTACTATCAAACCTTGGGTCAATAACCGGTGGTATGACTTCAACCCCAGCACTTGGAACGCTTATTTCAACTGCTGAAACCGACGACGTTGCAGGCGCTTACGCATCAACTTATCCTATTGCGCTTGTATTGATAGTTATCGCTTGTAATTTAATGATTAACTTAATGATGTAGAAAAATTGCGAATAAAAAACCAAACTCGGTAGGGTTTGGTTTTATTTTTTTAAAAAACAAATTGAAAAAGCAAAAAAACTATGCTAAAATATAATTAAAATAGGAGGTGTCTTATGAATAAAATTATTACCATAGGTAGAGAATTTGGCAGTGGTGGTAGAGAACTTGGTAAAATTCTAGCCGAAAAACTAGGGTACGCTTTCTACGATAAAGAAATTATAACGGAAACGGCAAAAAGAACTTCTCTTTCAGAAGATTACGTTAAACAAATTCTAGAAAACAACCCATACGAAGTATTTCACGTATCGGTTGCACATTCGTTTGCTAGTACGCAGGCTTATAACGTTCATCAAAAACACAACGTATTTGCTATGCAAAAAAAAGTAATAAAGGAAATGGCTGAAAAATCCAACTGCGTAATAGTTGGTAGATGTTCGGATTATTTACTTAAGGACTATAATCCTTATAAAATTTTCGTTTACGCCGATATGGAAAGTAAATTAGTTCGTTGCAAAAATAGACTAAAAACCCCCAACGAGTTTTCGGATAGACAAATAAAAAGAAATATTAAACGTATAGATAGAAACAGGGCAAAATACTACAACTTCTATACTGGTCAAAAATGGGGAAATAGATTAAACTACGATATTTGCGTAAATACTACGGGGCTAGACTTTGATAAACTAGCAACGCATTTAGCCGATATGTTAAAATAATTAAAAGCCCTTTTACGAAAGGGCTTTTTGTATAGGTGTATTATGATAGACGGTTTTGATTATAAAGAGCCACGTTGCAACCTGTGTGGCGGAAAGGAATTTTACAATCCTAAACTAGATACGCCAAGTGAAATTATTCCGGTTCAAAGAATTATCGAAAAAGCCGATAGGTTTTACGAGCGTAATCAATTAGAAGACGCCGAAAGTTTGCTTAATTACTGGAAAAACGAAGCGTACGGCGTTAGGGATAGAAAAGGCGAGTTAGCGCTACTTAACGAACTTTTAGGCGTTTACAGAAAACTTAATAATAAAGAAAAATGCCTAAAGACGATAGATAGAAGTTTAGAGTTGATAAACACGCTTTATAAGGATATAAACGTGTCAACGGCTACAATAATGCTAAACGTTGCTACGGCGTATAAAAGCCTTAAAATGAGCGAAAAAGCCGTCGAGATTTATAGGCAAGTTGAAAATATTTATCAACAAAAACTTGATGTGAGCGATTTGAAATTTGCAGGATTATATAATAACTTGGCGTTAGCGTTAGTGGATGAAAAGCAGTATAAAGGCGCTGAAGAATACTATCTTAAAGCGTTAGAAATTCTAAAAGAGAAAGAAGGGCAAAATAACGATATGGCGATTACCTACGTTAATATGGCGCACCTTTACGAAGATATGTACGATAACAACAAAAAGGTTGTTGAATGTCTATATAACGCTTACGGGTTGTTGACCGAAGAAAAGGTAGAAAAGGACGGATATTACGCTTACGTATGTGGAAATTGCGCTCCGTCGTTTAGATATTTTGGTTTTGAAATTATAGCAAAGGAACTTGAAAGCATTTCAGAAAAGACTTATGAAAGGATTAGAAATAGTTAAAAAATTTTATAACGAGTTTGGCGCACCTATGCTGGAAGAAAAATTTGGCGACGTTATTAGCCGTATTGCAATAGGGCTTGTAGGCGAAGGCTCTGAATGTTTTGGCTACGACGACGAGATTAGCCACGACCACGACTTTGACTTTAACTTTTGTGCATTTATAACCAAAAATGATTACGAACAGTTTGGCTTTAAGTTAGAACGTGCCTTATCAAAACTTCCTAAAGAGTTTATGGGCTTAAAGCGTAATATTTTATTGCCCGTTGGTGGAAACAGGCGTGGCGTTATAGTTATCGAAGATTTTTACGCCGAGCGTTTAGGCGAAAATTTTTCGCCAAGCAATCTTTATTCGTGGTTTTACGTACCAAGTTATGCGTTTTTATCAGTTGTTAACGGCGAAGTTTTTCGTGACGATTTAGGGCATTTTTCGGCTATAAGAAACGAGTTAAAAAAGGGATATCCCGAAGACGTTAGAAGAAAAAAAGTCTCGGCACATTTAATAAATATGGCTCAATCTGGGCAATATAACTATAATAGATGTATAAATCATGGAGAAACTGGTGCTGGGCAACTTGCAATTTACGAGTTTGTGAAACATACTATTTCGCTAATGTATTTACTCAGCAACGAATACGAGCCTTTTTATAAATGGGCGTATAAGGGGCTTAGAAATCTTTCTATCTTAAGTGAGATTGAAATTCCCCTAATCACGCTAACTGAAACGGGAAATTCTAAAAATGAATTCAAGCAAAAAACGGAAATAATAGAAGATATATGCTCATTGATTAGCGGTGAACTTTTGGCACAAGGCTTAATTAAATGCGACTCAAACGATTTAGAAAAACACGCTTATAGCGTTCAAGCCACGATAAAGGATAATCAAATAAGAAATATGAATATTTTCGATGGAATTTAAAATAAAAAAGCAGTTGATAAAAATCAACTGCTTTTATTTTTTATAATTCTACAATGCTGTGTCTTGGGCATTTTTGAACGCAAACTTTACAGCCAGAGCATTTAGAGTAATCAATCACGGGTAGATTATCTTCCATTGTGATAGCGCCTTGCGGACAGTTTTTAGCGCATAAGCCACAAGCAATACAGCCGACTGAACAAGCGTCTAAAACGGCTTTGCCTTTTTGTGGGGAAGAGCAAGCAACGTATACTTTTGCAGACTTTGGAATAAGTTTAATTAAACTTTTTGGACAAGCTTTAATACAAACGCCACAAGCCGAGCATAGGTCTTTATCGGTTTTTGCAACGTCGTTTTCTCTTCCCATAGCGTTGAAATTACAAACTAGATTACAATCCCCGTCGCCGAGACAACCGTGTCTACAAGATTTACCGCCACCCATAACTGCGTTTCTAGATGAACAGGTATGTAAACCTATATAACTAAATTCTCGTCTAGTATTTTTTGAACTGCCTTTGCATTTTACTACTGCAATCATTGGTTCGGCGCTCAAAACTTCAACGCCTAGAATTTCGCCGATTTTTGCTTTCATATCTTTTGGGGTAGAACTACAATCGTTGATACTTGCCCTTTTTTCTACTAGCGCTTTCGCAAAATCACGGCAACCTGCATATCCGCAACCACCACAGTTTGCACCCGATAGGTTGTTTGCAACTTCGTCGATTTTTGGGTCTTCTTCAACGTGACAGTATTTGTTTACGATTAAAATTAAAAGGGTAAACACCACGCAGATAAATGAAAGAACGCCTAAAACTATAAAAAAACTATTCCAATTTATACTGGCTAGAAAATTCATAATTAACTCCTTAAATTGAAATCATAGAGAAAACGTAGAACGCCATTGCTATAAACGTTGCGATAAGCATAGCAATAGGGAAACCTTTGAAATGCTTGTTAAAAGGTTTGTTTTTGATTTTTTGTCTAATACCACTCATTAAAACTATAGATATTAAAAAGCCTATTCCACCAAAGAACCCGTAAGCAACGGAATTGAGTAGTCCCATACTAGCAAGTCCAAACGCTTCGGCAGTACCTGCGTCGATAACTAGTTCAGCAACGCCTAGAACTGCGCAGTTAGTAGTTATTAGTGGAAGATAAATACCCATTGCGTTATAGAGCGTTGGCGAAAATTTCTTTAGAAAAACTTCTATCATTTGTACAAGTGACGCAATAACGAAAATGAATACGATAACTTCTAGATATTCGATATTAAGCGGAACAAGCACTAACGTATAAAGTGGATAGGTAATAAGGCAAGTAATGGTCATAACGAAGGTCACGGCAATACCCATACCAAGCGCCGATTTAACGTCTTTAGAAACGCCAAGGAAAGGGCAAATGCCAAGAAATTGAACTACAACGAAGTTGTTTATAAAAGTTGCTGTAAGAGCAATTAAAAGAAGTTCGGTCATAACTATTTAGCCTCCTTTTTTAAGCGTTTTAATTGAATTTTATTAACGACGTAGTTAAACATAAAAATCATAACGCCGTAAGTAAAGAATGCGCCGGCGCTAGAAGCGAAGAAACCTATTGAGAAAACGTCAGGATTCCAAAGCCTAAAACCGAACACCGAAGCGCTACCTAAAATTTCACGAACAGCGCCCATAAGCGTAAGAGATAGGGTAAAACCTAATCCCATAAACACGCCGTCTAAAATAGATAGACCGACTGTGTTTTTAGATGCAAAACTTTCTGCTCTACCAAGAATAATACAGTTTACAACGATTAAAGGTAAATATACACCCAGACTTTGATAAAGGCTAGGTAAAAATTTATCAAGTACCATTTTGGTAATTGTCACGAACGTTGCGATAATTAAAATAAATGCTGGAATTCTAACGGTGGATGGAATAACGTTTTTAAGTAGCGAGATAATAAGGTTAGAACAAATTAGAACCACCGTCACAGCGATACCCATACCAAGTCCGTTCATAGCAGCGGTAGTAAGCGCTAGCGTAGGACAACAACCTAGCACTAATCGTAAAGTTGGGTTTTCATAAATTAAACCATTAGAGGCAATTTTTCTTAGTTTTTTCATTAGTTATTACCCCCTAATCTTTTAGCAAATTCAAGAGCAACGTAAACTGAATTATTAACGGCGTATGATGAGAACGTTGCACCCGAAACGACAACTTCATCAATTTGTTCTTTTGTGTTTAAGCCTTGATACTTTTCGTAAATACCGGTAAGTTTAGACATAAGAGTTTGAGAAGTGTAAGAGTCTTCAACCACGCTTTTAACGGTTAAATCAAAAGCGATGGCAACGTAGGTAGTGACTGTTCCGTTAGAATAACCTTTTTTGCCTTTAGAAAGCACTAAAAAGTCACCGTTAGAAATAAGGTAGCAAGCCTTAATTTCACCGAATTCGCTTAAATCGGAAGTATCCACCGACGAAACGTCAATCGTTTCTAATAGCGATACGGTTTCGTTAACGTAAATTTTATTTATAGCACGCTCAATACGTTCTTCTTCGCTAACGTGTAGAACGTTTGATAGTATTGCAAGCGAACCACCACAGATAAGCATAAGACAAAGCATAACTACAAGGGGTTTAATAAACTTTTTCATTATTTTGCCCCCTTTATTTTTTTATAGCCAAACGGTTTGCGAACGGGAAGTTTATCTATAAGCGGAACTAAAATATTCATAATTAGTAGCGCGAACGACGCCGTTTCAAAGCCCGTAAATTGACGAAGAATAGAAGTTAATACGCCGAATAATGCAAAGAATATTACTTGACCCGATATCGTAATAGGATTAGTCACGTAATCGGTTGCCATAAAAAACGCACCGAAGAAAATTCCGCCCGATAAAATTGCTGGTAAAAATACAGATAGTTTAAAGCCGTTTAGCATAACGGCGGTAGCGCCCGCAAATAATAAAGTTAAAAACGGTAGCCAAATCTTAATAATTTTCTTAATTGCTAAATATATTGCGCCAACGAGTATTGCCACTTTACACGTTTCGCCTATACAACCAGCAACGCCCGTTCCTAAAAATAAATCTATAAGCGATAGTGACGAACCGTCGTTTAAGAAACTTTGCAAACTAGTTGCACCGGTTATAACGGGAGCGTTAATGGCGGATATTGATGGCAGAACGTAAGTGTTTAATATACTTGAAAAGGATATAAAAACGAATATTCTACCCGTCACTGCAGGGTTTGCAAAGTTATTGCCAGTTCCGCCGAAAATCATTTTACAAAAGATTATAGCGAAAACGCTTGCTAAAATAGGTATGTACAAATATACGTTTACAGGAAGAATTAAAGCAATAATAATTCCCGTGACTACGGAAGAATAATCGAAAGAATTTATCGCGTCTTTTAAGGTTAGTCCCATCATTTTTTGATATAGTAATTCAGCAAATATTGCCGATATTACCGATACCAAAATAGTTAAAAGCGCAAAAACGCCAAAGAAAATTACACCCATAACGCATGCTGGAAGTAGCGCAATGCAAACGTTAATCATAATTTTTTTGGTAGTATTATTGATGCGAATATGTGGGGAAGTGGAATATTGTAAAAGCATTATTTCTTCTCCTTCGTAGCGTTAAGTTTTCTAATTTCGCCTTTCGCGAAGTTAAAGCCTTGTGTAAGCGGACGCTTTGCTGGGCAGTTGAACGCACAAGACGCACATTCTATACAATTCATAATGCCTAGTTTTTCGGCTTCCTTAAAATCTTTAGATAGCACGGCGTTTTCCATAAGCGCAGGAATTAAGCGCATAGGACAGTTTTCAGCGCATTTACCACAACTGATACAGTTAGTAGGCTCTGATATATTTGCTTCTCCCGGAACTAGTAAAAGCAAGCCGGAATCTGTTTTTCTAGTATATTGAGTAGCCGTCACTAATGCTTTACCCATCATAGGGCCACCGGCAACTATTTTAACGGTATCTTCTAGAACGCCACCACAGTATTTAATAATATCTTCGTACGGAGTGCCAAGTGCAACGCGAAGATTTTTAGGTTGTTTAACGCCTTTACCACTAACGGTAATAACCGTTTTATTAATAGGTTTATCCATAACGATTGCTTCGTGAATAGCAATCATAGTTTTAATGTTTTGAACGCAAACGCCTACGTCGAACGGCATTTTACCAAGTCCTACCTTTCTTCCCGTAGTGCAGTAGATTAAGTGTTTTTCACTACCCATAGGGTATTGATGTTTTAGTACTACTACGTCTAAGTCGTCATATTTAGAAAATATTTCAATGGCTTCGGGCTTGTTTGCTTCAATGCCTACTATAATTTTTTGAGCGTTAAGCGCTTTAGCCGTATATTTAATTCCGTTATAGATTTCAGTCGTACGCTCTATCATTAAGCGATAATCGCAGGTAAGATACGGTTCACACTCAGCACCGTTAATAATAAGCGTATCGATAGGATTTTTAGGCAATAGTTTAACGGCGGTTGGAAATCCAGCACCACCAAGCCCAACGATACCAGCGAGTTTAACACGTTCAATAATATCGTGCGCTTCAAAAGAAGTCATTTTATCAAAGAACACTTCTTCGTTAGCGTAATCGTTTTCAATAATAACGTACTGTTGTTTTTGACCTAAGCCGTTTACTATGTCTTTTATATCAACGACAGTTCCGCTAACCGAAGAATAAACGTTAGCCGATATAGCGCCGTTTTCTTTGCCTAAAAGTTGTCCTTTTTTTACCTTATCGCCCACACAAACTACGGGAATAGCAGGTGCACCGATATGCTGGGACATACTGATATAAATCATAGGCGAATCAGGCATATTTTCAATTGGCAAATCTTTAGTTAGTGATTTTCTATCGTCAACGTGAATACCGTAATGATAGTTTTTACCTTTTCTGACGCTCAAGGTTAATCTCCTTTAGTAAGTAATTTAAAAAGTGGCAAGCGTTTTAGTAATAAATAAACGCAAGCGCCTATTCCAACACCCGTACAAGCGCCTATAAGCGCAAGGTAGGGAAGATAAGCAAGATAATTTAACGAATTTGTAATTAAGCAAAAAGTAATATTTTGCACGGTAATATTTAGCATTGAACCCACCACGCAAATTGATATAACGCTTACTTTTTTTAGGTGGGTAAAAGCAATAATTTCAAAAGTTAAAGCGATAATTCCGGCAGGTAGAGAATACATTACTGCAGAGAAATTACCAGAGAATAGACTACCTAATACGCATTTAATAATAAGTGCTGAAAAGCCGTAAAACTTACCTAGGCAAATAAACGTTAAAATTATAAATACGTTAGAAAGCCCTAACTTTGCACCAGGTAAAAAAAGCGGGGGGAAAAGACTTTCAAGCAAAAACGTGATAAGCGCTAGGGAAGATAAAATGCTTGCTAAAACGATTTTAAGGGTAGAATTTTTCATATTCACGCCCCCGTTATCGGCGTATCGGAAATATCGTTCGTTAAAGGTAAAACCTTGAGTTTATGCGGTGAACAAATAATAACGCCTTTATCGTTTGTAATTTTAGGTGACTTAACGCAGTCTTTAGTGCTAGAGCAAGTACTGTCTAGAACGCAAACCG
>JAZQWW010000138.1:0-1169 GCA_045632585.1 Christensenellaceae bacterium | reverse complement strand
CCGTAAAAGTTTTTAAGCATAGTTAATGCCATAGCCGAAGTGACAACCGTTGCGCTATTATATTTTTCTATAAATGCCTTAACGTTTGCAGAGTGGTCTGGCTCTACGTGTTGAATTATTAAGTAATCGGGTAGTTTGCCGTTTAGTTCTTTTTCGATATTATTTAGCCACTCTTCGCCAAAGCCTTCGCTAACCGTATCGAATACGGCTATTTTCTCGTCAAAAATAATATACGAATTGTACGCCATACCGTTTGGAACGACGTATTGTCCTTCAAATAAATCTACCTTGTGGTCGTTTACACCAACGTATTTAATGCTTTTTGAAATTTCCATAATATAATTGCTCCTAAAAAATTGCCTTTTCTATTACGCCACCACCGATACATTTTTCGCCCTGATAAAATACCGCGAACTGTCCTTCGGTAATTGCCCTTTGTCTTTCGGCAAATTCTACTTCTATATACCCGTTTTTGATATGAACTATGCATTTTTGTTCGGGTTGACGGTATCTAAATTTTGCCGTGCATTCAAAATCTTTTTCTTTAGGCTCAAACGGTATCCAGTTGCAAGAATTCATAATTAGACCTTTAGAGTAAAGTTTTTCTTCCGAGCCGTGCGCCACGTATAATATATTGTTTTTTAAGTCTTTTTCTATAACGAACCACCTTGAGCCGTCGTCCCCTACTTGCCCGCCTATTCCAAGTCCACGGCGTTGACCGATTGTATAATACATTAACCCCGTGTGTTCGCCTAAAACTTTTCCGTCGTAAGTCATTATCTTGCCTTTCTTGTTTGGAATATAATTTTGCAAGAAATTTCTAAAATTACGCTCGCCAATAAAACAAATTCCCGTAGAATCTTTTTTTGTTGCCGTAGCCAAGCCGTATTTTTCAGCAATTTTTCTAACTTCGCCCTTATCTAGTTTTCCCAAGGGAAATAAAACTTTATCAAGTTGCTCTTGTGAGAGTTGGTTTAGAAAATAAGTTTGGTCCTTATTTTGGTCCTTTGCTTTAAGTAGATAATGCGTATCGCCGTCGTGCAGGATATCACAGTAATGCCCCGTAGCAATATAGTCGGCACCGAGTTCAAACGCCTTTTGCTTAAATTCTTTGAACTTGATTTCACGATTACATAATACGTCTGGGTTTGGCGTTCTTCCTGCGTTGT
>JAZQWW010000137.1:0-1097 GCA_045632585.1 Christensenellaceae bacterium | reverse complement strand
AGAAAAATCAGTAATGACAGGAAGGGGTATTGTTTTGAAAAAAGCAAAATATGAAAGTCCCGTTTTCGAAATCGAAGTATTAGATTTGACCGACGTTATATTATCGTCAGGCAACTCTATTGACGACGAGCTTTGGGAATTATAGTAAGGGGGGCTCAAATGAAAGGTAGATTATTAAGTAAATCTAGAATTTTAGCCGTACTTTGTTGCTTTGTGTTAGCGGTAGCAACTTTCCTAGCAGGCTTTATGATGCTTGGTGGAAAGAAAGTAAACGCTGAAGAAGCGAATGGTCACGACGGTTTCTACGTAGAAAACGGCGCAAGTTTGCGTTATGACGTAGAAGTTCCTGCACTACGCTATACGGTTGTTCTAACTAGAGAACAATATAATGCGTACGTGGCAGAGTACAACAAGGACAAAGAAGAAGGCGAATTTGCAACCGACAAAGATTGGTATATGTACGTACAACTTGCAACTGGCAAAAGGTATGGTGAAGTATTTGAGAATGGTCGAGGTTTTCCCGTTCAAAAACTCTCTATGAAAGACGTTCACGATTACTTTGCGGATAGTGCGAATACTAAACCATACGTTAAGTACGTGTCTATTCGTCTAGACGAAGAACTTGACGGAACGGCAAAAACCAAATATAAACTATATCAAATGTATTCGGAAACGGAAGTTTACGTTTACTACGTTGGTATAGATATTGACAATGGTGACGTTAACTCTAATTCAAACACTGACTGGAAAGACACCAGAAAGTACGTAGAATACAGCAAAAAAGTTGGAGAAGGTTTAACCAAAGAGCAAACCAATCGTTCGGCAAGAGCGATTGCGACTTCTCTTATAACTAACGGCGTTGAAACGGATAAAAAAGAAACTCAAGAGAAATTCCTAGTTTACGCAACTGAGGGAAACCCAGACATTGCAGTTGAACCTACCGTTTATAAAAACGGCACTAAACTTTACTACGATAACTACGTTGATAAAATTACTATTGCCGGCGCAGGCGCAGTAGCAACTGGTGCAAAAGTTTATATGAACGGTCACCTAGTGGCTAGTGAAAGCGTTGAAGTTAGTGGTGAAGACGTTGTGAT
>JAZQWW010000136.1:0-2317 GCA_045632585.1 Christensenellaceae bacterium | reverse complement strand
ACTTTTAAGTAGCCCTAGCGCCATTTGATAAGCAACGATTGAACTTACCGCGCCAAAATTAAATAAATCTTCTTTTTTTACGCCAAGGCGGGAAATCTTACTTTCGTTGCTATAGCAAACTATTCCTTCGCTAACCACCTTTGACGCACCTGAATTTTCTATAATTTCGCTAACCAGTCTTCCCCCAGTAAACGATTCGGCAAACGAAATCTTTTTTTCTTTCAACTGTAAAATCTCGAAAAGTCTTTGCGCTGGCGATTCGTCGGTTTCGGCGTAAATATCGTCTTTTAACGCACCGACTATATATCTAATTACGTCCGAAGAATTCTCGTCGCCTAAAAAGTCTAATTCAATCTTAAAGTCGCCGCTTTTTTCTTTCACGAAGAAAGAATATCCGTCCTTGTCGAATATCTCTTTACTGTTTTCAAGCGTTTCAAGTAGAGTTTTTTCTTCCCCACAGTACTTAAGCACTAGTTTTTTATGCTTTACACCGTATTTGCTTTCCAAAAACGGAAGAACGTAATTTTCACTTGCCGACTTAATCTCACTAAGCACGCTAGGAAGATAAATAAGCGTAAAATCTTCTTCGTCAAGCGTAAAGCCTTGAACTTCGCCCGTTAGGTTTGGAATTAGCATGGCGCTTTGTGGCATAAGCGAATAATCGCTTTTTTCTTTAGCGCCCTTTTCTAAACAAACCGCCGATACGAACTTTTGCGCGTTTTCGTTAATTATAAGTTCTGTTTCAAACGCTTCTGCAATCTGCGTCTTCACGTCAAACTTTACGTCGTTTGATGATAAAACGATTAGATTGTCTACCGTGCTTTTAAGTTCGGTTAAAAGATGCTTAAACGCAATATCGTCTGAAACGGATAAAATTTCAGTTCTACCTATATAAAAACCACGTGAAGAATAAAGCCTATATATTTCGCTTAAATATTCGCCGTCAAAAAGCGTTTTTTCTTGCTTAAACAGTATTAACGCAGTTTTCATTTTGCTTCTTTTAATACTTCCTTATTTTTTACTATACACTCTATTCCAGAGTACACGGTTAAAATTGTCGAAATAATTAATAAAACCGTTCCTATAACGTAAAGAGTTGGAGTCATAAAGTTAGCGACAGCCAAAATAAAAAGTATAGTTAAATCGGTAAAAAAGGTTTTAAGTTTTCCCGATTTGTCGGCTGAAATTACAAGCCCCTTATTAGATGCAACTAGTCTAAATCCACTAATAATTAGTTCTCTTGCAAGAATTAGCGAAACTAATATTGCCGAATACCAAGGAATAATCACGTATCCAGTTGGCGGAACTAACATTATAATTAGCGCCGTTGAAACTAAAACTTTATCGGCAATAGGGTCTAGAAATTTTCCAAAATCGCTAACTAAGTTATATTTTCTTGCGATATATCCGTCTAAAAAATCGGTAAAAGACGCCAAAGCGAAAATAACTGCCGAAATTAAAAAGTTATAAGGAATATTAGTTATATAAAACACCGCAACGAAAACGGGTATCATAAATATTCTTAAAACAGTTAATTTGTTGGGTAAATTCATAATCTTTCTCCGTAAAGGTCGTAGCCCGTAGCCTTAATGATTTTAACGTCGTAATACTTTCCGCACTCAACCGGTTCAGACGAAAAGAAATAAACTTTTCCGTCGATATCCGGTGCGTTAAAATACGCCCTACCGTAGTACACGAACTGCTTGTCGTCAAAACCTTCGGCTATAACACTAATAGTTTTGCCTTTGTATTTTTTTAAGTTTTCTCTAACAATTTTCTTTTGTACTGAATATAATTTTCTTTGTCTAAAATTTTTTTCCTTTTTATCTAGTTGCCCATCGAGTTTATAAGCCGGCGTACCTTCTTCACGGCTGTAAGCAAAAAATCCTGCGCCGTCAAGTTTGGCTTTACTTAAAAAGTCTATCAAGTTATTAAACGCATCTTGGCCTTCACCCGGAAATCCAGCGATAAAAGTCGAACGAATTGCTATGCCGTCAACTTCTTTTCTTAACTTTTCAATGAGCGCAAGATAGGTTTCTTTACTGCCTTTTCTATTCATACGCTTTAACACTTTGTCGTCGGCGTGTTGAAGTGGCATATCTATGTATTTAATAACTTTATCGTTAGTTTTAATCTCATTTATTAGTTCGTCGCTAATATTTTCGGGATAGCAATAAAGTAGCCTAATTTTCTTAACGTTTTCAAGTTCGGACAGTTTTTTAATCAAATCAACTAACGTGGTTTTTTCGCTTAAATCTTTGCCGTAGCAAGCAGTGTCCTGCGCAACCAAAATAAGTTCGCCAACTTCACCTAGTTT